>VEPA01000022.1 GCA_012026675.1 Betaproteobacteria bacterium
GGCAGTGATAGATGAACTCGTTGCCTACATTTCCCATGGCGCGAAACACCGCCGAACCAGGCCCGGTGACGATGTGCAGGTGCGCCCACAGCGCCGTCAACGCAAGGATCAGTGGCAGTTGCTCGAGGCCTTCCCTCGCCCCCAGCCAGGCCACTCCGATGGGCGCCGAGAATACCGCCATGAAGCCCAGCGGCAGACCTGCAAGGAAGCTGACGGCGCGGCTGGACTGCCGATAGAGTTCGCGAATGGCCGGCTGCTCGTCCTTCGCGGCGTGGCGCGCCGCGGCCGGCATGGTGACGTTGCTGATGGTTGAGGGTACCGAAATGGCCGCTACCGGCAGCTTCGCCGACAATTCAAACAGGGCGATGCCTTTCGGCCCGAGCAGGAAGCCGGCAATCACCCGGTCGATCGAGAACAGCGCGGTTCCGAGCAGCGTGCTGGCCTGCACCGCCACGCCGAAGCCGAAAAAGTGGCGCAGCATCGCCCTGTCGAAGTGGCGCGGACGGATCTCCAGACCCGGCAGGAAGCGGTGCGCGAGGCGGGCGAAGGATGTCAGCGACCAGGTGTAGCGCAGAGCGAACGCCGCCAGCAGGCTGTAAATGCCGAGGCCCGCCAGCAGGAACAGCAGGATCAGGAGTGGTTCAAGCGCATAGCCGACGATGGCGACCTTCTTTTCCTCGCGGATTCGCTGCAGGCCGTGCAGCAGGTAGCAGTAAGCGCCGAGCGACAGGTCGAGCAGGAATATCGCTGCCGAGCCCATGACGAGGATGGTCGCCATCTCGCGCTGCGCGGGCAACACCTTGAGAAACGCCAGCACCTGGGGCAGCGCCAGCCACAGGCCGCCCAGTACGCAGACTGCCATCAGCGACAGGGTGAAGACCCCGGTGCTGAGGAGTCGGTTGATCGCGGCCGTGTCGCCCTGCGCGTGATAGCGCGCGGTGAAGCGGACGTACACATTGGAAAAGCCGACATCGGCCAGCCCGATGTACATGATGAGGATGAAGCACGCCGACCACAGGCCATAGTCGGCCAGCGCCACATGGGACAGCACCAGCGGCGGCAGCAACAGCCGGGTGATCAGGTAAAAGGCGTTGGCCGCCATGGCGAAACTGGCGTTGCCGGCGACATCCGGGGTTGCGCCGGAAAGCGCGCTGGAAGTGGTTGCAGCGGAAGACGGGCTGGCGTTTTTCATGAAGCAAGCTTATCGACGCAGCGGCCCGGGTTGTGTCGGGAAAGTGAACTGTTGGAAAAATTCCGGTATGGCTGCGCGGCGAGAACCCGGCCACTCTGAGAAGGTCGGCGCTGGCGAGACGGGGATGCCGACGATTTACGTGAAAAGGCATGCAGCAGACAAGGCGCCGCGATTCCGTCCGGTGGCTTATCGCTTCGCCGCATTCCGGAGGATTACACTTCTCTGCAGATGCCACCGGCCTGGATGTCCCCGCAAAAATGCATCAGCACCCGATGCTCAAGGTAGAACGATTGCCAGACTGTATGGAGGAATGGAGAAACTGGCGCTTCCGTCGCGGCAGTCGATGAATTCCATTCGGGGCCGTACCTGCATAGTGTTCTCGTTGTTCGGATTCGTATCGGACCCGTCCAGCACGGCCAGTTGCAGTCGCCCTTGCGGACAGGGCAACGCCAGGGAGACCGTTACTGATTGCGGCCGTGACGACACGACGGCAAGTCGGCGCCCCTCATCGAAAGCGACCGCGGTCAGCCCGGAGCAGGGGATACCGGCGCACGTCACCGCGCGGGTCCCGCCCGTGGCGACACGGTTCAGCATTTCGAGCGCAATCCCGGTCGGACGCAGCCGGTTGGCGTCGGCCAGGTCGCGGGTGATACCCCACAGCCGCACCAGTCCCTTGCCCTCCTGCAGATAGCTGTCGAAGCCGGCGAAGCTATATACCGCCTGTTCGCGCACGCCGGCCAGTGTTCCTTGCAGCAGGCGACGGGCGAGCGCCGCGCCGCTGGCGGCATTGGTGACGACCGCATTGCGCATGGCGGCGTCGGCATTGCCCAGCGTGGTGTGGAAATTTTCTTCATAGACGACCAGGCGCTTGCCTTGGCGGCGGGCGGTATCGGCTTCCTGGCGAATCAGGGCATCGCTCTCCTCGAAGGCAGCTTTTCGTGCGTCTTCAAGGGAGGCTTCAGAGTCGAGTCGATAGAGGAAATAGGGCGCCACGGCGACACCGGCGGCTTCCTTTGTGCGTGCGCCGACAGCGCGCGGGCTGTCAGGATTGACGAACTGGGCATTGGCGACGGTGACGATTCGGGTGTCATTGCGGCTGCCCTCGTGCAACAGGCGGAAGGCGCGGTCGGCTACGGCGGCGTGGGTCGCAGCATCCGGAATCCCGCCGGGACGAAAGATCGTGTTCCAGTTTTCGTTGCCGAACTCGAGCATGACCGTCGTGAAGCGATGACGGTCGGCGGCCTCGCGCAGCCAGGCGCCGAACTGCCGCCACTCCGCATCGTCGAGCGTGGTCGGCGCCACCACCCAGGGTTGGGCGCCGATTTCCGCGCACAGCGCAAAAAAATCCGGCAGGCCGTAATGGTTCTGCGCCTCGTTGTCGCCGGGCCGGTAGCGTGCCGGCCGGTGGCCGTGGGTTGCGGCGAGCCGGTTGTCCAGAGTGTCCCCAAGCTGACCCTGCCAGTCGCGCAGGACGCCGGGCTGCAGTGTCTTCAGCGTATCGACAACCGCGCGCCGGAAACCGCCTGCTCCGGACACGGCTTCGCCGAGATAGGCGTCGTCGAGCAGCACCTCGCCGTGGCTGGCCTTGATCCCGAGGGTGAGAACACCGGGCGGTCCGTCGTCCCTGCCATCGAATTCGAACGCATGACGCCGCCACGACGCGTCGAGTGCCACGTCGGCATCGAGAAAAACCGCATGGCCGCCGCGGTCGAAATGCACATGCAGGCGGGCGCCGGGACTGGCGGCCCGCGCCCAGAATTCCAGGGTCCACTTGCCCTGCACCGGCAGCAGCTTGCCGGCGCGGTCGCCGATCGTATCGATGTAGTGCAGCAGTTCCGCGGGCCGCCCGGGCGTCGCCATCAGGCGCAGCGACTGTCGGCCCGGACTGCCCGGCCGCGCTTCGTCCGGCGCGCTGGCGATGCGGCTGTCCTTGCCCAGCCACCAGCCGGGCGCGGCCTGCAGGTCGGCGTTGCGGGTGAGCACCACCACGTCGCCGGCCTTGATGCCATCGGCATTGACATCCAGCAAAATCTCCGCGAAGCCATCTGCGCGCTTCTGCGAATCGAGCACGCGCCCCCGGCGCCCAGCCGCCGTGCCGCTGCGAATGTCATAACGGCCGCCGCTCCAGAAGCCGTCGGGCCGGGCCAGCCAATGGCTGTCATCGACGATGCGGCGGCCCTCGGCCGCCTTGACGATGACGATGGTGCGGTCGAGTACGGCTTCGAAGCCGGGGTTGGCGAGTATGTTGGCGCGCAGCTGTTCGGCACCCCAGGTACCCGAGCCGCCGAGATTGAGGCCATAGCGCGGTAAATTGGCATCGAGCAGCGGGCCGTCGGGAGTCAGCGTAGCCGTGCCCGACAGCGCATTGCAGCCCGACAGCAGAAGGCCCGCCGCCAACGCGGCCCACGCACGTCGAACACGTTCCCTGCGCCGTCCCGCCAGCGCCGACTCTTGCGTGGCCGTGTTCACGCTCAATTGTTCCCGGCCTCAGCCGGCCTGCAGCTGCGAGGCGCCCGGCTTGCGGGCGCTGAGCAGGTACTGGAAGCTCAGGAGGTCGCGGAACATGCCGAAGGTCAGCCGGTCCTTCCATTGGTCCCAACTTCCCCAGGCGTAGGTCGAGCGTTCCGCGGCCAGTTGCAGGCCGGCCTGCTCGATCAGGTCGATGGCGGTGGCACGGCTGAAGAAACGCAAGTGGGTGCGGTCCATGATGCCGGCGGTTTCATAACGCCACGTGCCGGACAGCAGCAGCGGCAGAATGACGCTGTGATGGCGGATGTTGGGCAAGCTGGCGATCAACTGCCCGCCCGGTCGCAAGAGTGCCTGCAGTCGCGTCAACGTGTCCCAGGGATCAACCAGGTGTTCCAGTACATCCAGGCAGAGGATGAGGTCGAACGAGCCCGGGGCGAACCTGCCGATGTGCTGATCGACGTCGCCCTCGTGCAACTCGTCGAGCCGCGTGCGCGCCACGGCGGCGGCATCGGGGAACAGCTCGATGCCGGCAATCCATCGGGCGCGGCCGGACGCCTTGAGCCAGGCCAGTGTGCCGCCGCCGCCGCAACCGACTTCCAGCACGCGACCGGCTCGCGCCGGCAGCAGCGGCTCGATGTCCTTGCGCACGAAGGCGAAATAGTTGTCCTGCTTGTCCTCATACATGCTGTGCTCCTTCGATTTGCAGGGGCTTGCGACCGGCGCGGTTCTTGATCCCGCGGGCCATGCCGGCCAGTTGGCGGATGAATGGCATCCGGTCGTACCACTTGTTCGGGAAGATGTCGCTGCGCGAGCTGCGCTGGCCGCCCAGCGACGGCGTCGCCATCAGCGTGATGACATCCGGGTGGTGCAGGCGGAACAGCGAATAGGCGCCATCGACGTGCATCGGGCTGCCCAGCGGATGGCCGGAGGGACGCCGCAGGCAGTCCTCGAGGTGGTCGTGCAGGGGGCGCAGGACGCGACGGTTGAGGGCATAGAAATGCGTCGTCGCCAGCGGCGCGCGGGTCTCCTGCCAGCCCGGCGTGGCGCGATCCTCGGTGGGCTCCACATGACCGAAATAGGCGAAGTCCCAGCAGCCGTCCTTCAGTCTGCCGAGCATGGCATGCGGTGCGGCGCATACGCGCGGGTCCAGCGCCAGGTCGTCTTCCATGACCAGGATGTTGTCGAGATCGTCGCGAATGGCTTCCTTGAGGATGCCGAGGTGGCTCATGAAGCAGCCGCGCGCGCCCAGGCTGGGAAACTCGCCGGCATCGGCCGGGCGTACGGCGCGAAAATAGCGGATGCGTGCGCCGTCGGCGGCCAGGCCGGCCTGGCCCAGTTCGAAATCCATTTCGCGGCGGCGGTCAATGCGCTCCGGCAGATTGACGATGACGCAGCGCTGGAACTGCTCGATCAGATTCATGAGACTCTCCTGGTGTGGAATTTCGGGATGCGCAACAGCCATAGCGGCAAGGTGACGAGGCGGGCCAGGACCGCGGTCACCCAGCCCGGCTGGGTGAAATACTCGGCCGCCTTGCGTCCGGTCAGGTACTCCACCAGCATTTCCCTCAGGTAGCCGCCGCCCTCGAAAGGCTGGACGCGATTGCCCACCACGCCGACGGCCGCCGGGGCAACCTTCTCTATCTGGCGTCCGGCGCGGCGCAATTCGCCACGGGTGATGCCGGCGGCTTCGACGACCAGGATCAGGTGCTGCAGGTTGCGCGCCAGCATCTCGGCATCGGCCGAGAGCAGCAAGGGTGGAATATCGACCAGGACGAAGCGGAAATTCTCTTGCCAGCGGGCCGCCAGTTCGCCTAGGCGGTCGAGGCGGTCAATGTGGCGCTGGCCTGCGGTGTCGCCCACCCAGACGCGCGCCGGCAGCGTGTCTGCCGCCGGGATGATGCAGTCGGTGGCCGCGGCCTGCCCGGCAAGGCATTGGGCCAGGCCGGCGATGTCACCGGCACCGTCGCGCATGCGTGCGTCGGGCTTGAAGGCGTTGGCTTCGACCACCAGCGCGGGGCAGCCCAGAGCGTTGAGCGTGCGGCCCAGCGCCAGCGCCATCTCGCTCGATCCCGCGCCCGGCTTTACCGACGAGAAGGTAAACACGCGGGTACCGTGCTCTTCCTGCTCGCGGATCAGGCCGCCGGCCAAGCGCCGCAGTTGGTCCTCGCCGAACATCGCGGTGGCGCCGTCGCTGCTTTCCACCATCCAGCCCAGCGCGGGGATGCCGAGCACGCGCTCGGCGTCATTCACGGTATGCACGCGGCTGTCGAGCAGATCCCGGCCGACGGGGGCGAGCAGGCCGGCGCCGAGCGCGGCGGCCAGCACCATCAGGAACAGCTTCTTCTTGCCCGGGCCGAAGGGCAGCTCGGGCGGCAATGCCGGCGTGACCAGGCGCACGAAGCCGAAGGAGTTCGCCTCGGCGGCGAATTCGTTGAGGCGCTCGCGCATCACGTTGAGCTCCTTGCGGTCCTGGTCGAGGTCCTGGGGCAGCGTCATCGCCTGGTTGAACAGGCTGGCGAAGTGCGCCCCCTTCTTCTCCTGTTCGGCGAAATCGCGGGCGAGATCGGCCTCGACCTGGCGGGCCTGGTCGACCGTGGTCTGGTAGCGCGCAAGAACGCTGCCCGATACCTGCCGGGTCAGGGTGCCGATCTGTGTCTCGATTTCGGACTCGATGCGCTTCATTTCGGATGTCAGCTCGGCGTAGGCAGGATGCTTCGGGGTGAGTCCCGAGATCTGCGTCAGCAGTTCGGCGCGGCGCTTGTAGAGGTTCGACTTGAGGTTGGCAAGGCCCGGGTCGATCAGCACCGCCTCCTGCACCGAACGGGTGTTGATGTCGGTTTCGCCGCGTTTCTGGAAGGCGCCCAGCCTGGCTTCGGCGTCAAAGCGCTTGTTGCGCGCCTCGGTCAGCGCCGCGCGTTGCGCGCCGAGCACACGGTCGTAGGGGTTCTCCACCTTCTCGCCAAAGCTGCCGACGCCCAATTGCTGGCCGATTTCGGTGCGCTTGGCGGTCTTGGCCTCGATCCGGCGCAGCAGCTCTGCTTCGCGTTCTTCGATGTTTCGCTGGCGCACGTCGGCGCCATAGATGCGCTCGATCTTCATGCGGTCGAGATAGGTCTTGACCACGGCATTGACCAGGTCCGCGAGGCCTTCCTTCTTTTCGCTTTGCAGCGAAATCTCGATCATGTAGGTGTCCGGGATCGAGCGCACGCTCATCTGCGTACGCAGGCGTTCCACCGCCTGGCGCTCGCTCTCGGCCGGCAGGCGCCACACGTCGGCCTTGTCGCCGAGGCTGCGCAGGGCATCCTGCACGATGTCGTAGCGCAGCACGCTGCGGGTCTGGTGCTCGAGGAATTCGCGGTATTGGGTATTGGACGGGAAGCTCAGTTCGCCGTCATCGCGCAGGTTCTTCATGTAGCGCGGCGCCACCTGCACGGTGGCGGTGGTGGCGAAAAGGGACTGGCCCTTAATGAAAATCACCGGAATGCCGGCCAGCAACACGAGCAGAAATGCCGCCAGCGCCAGTCGCGGATGAGCGATCAGGCTGACCAGCGGCTTGATGCCGCGGCTGGGCAGATCGGCGGTAACGGCGGGGGCGGACATCGGGGTTCCCTTGTGTGATGCAGTGGATGGCATTACACACAAGGCCGACCGCGGGGATGTGACGTAACTGCAAACTCTTGGAAAACAGCCGCGGCGCGTTCCGGCGCGGCTGAACCGGCTATGTCGACGTGAAGTCGGCGGCTGCCCGTGCCAGTTGCGCGTCGATCTGATGGATCACGGCGTCGATGCGCTCATCCGGCAGGGCGCTGCCGCTTTCCAGTTCATGCGCGAGCGCGGCCAGCGCATCGCGGCCGACCGTCGCGGCGGAACCCTTGAGGCCGTGGGCCAGGCGCTTCATGGCGCTTTGCGCCGGCGCCCCGCCTGTGGCGAACAGGGTGCGCAACTGCGCCCCATCCCCACCGTGGCTGCGCAGAAAAGCCGCTCGTGCCTCGGCCAGCAATTCGTGGTTGTACAGGAAGCGTGCCTCGACGCTGCCGTCGGCCTGCGGCACATCGGCAGCGCCGGCGTCGGTCGGTGGCAGCCAGCGCGTCAGGCAGCCCCAGAGATCGTCGATGTCGATCGGCTTGGGAATGAAGTCGTGCATTCCGGCCGCCAGGCAGGCGTCCTGTTCCGTCGCGCTGGCGCCCGCCGAGAGGCCGACCACGGGCAGGGTGAAGCCTTTCTCGCGCACGTGGCGCGTGGCCTCGAGCCCGTCCATGCCGGGCATCTGCACGTCCATCAGGATCAGGTCCGGCGCCGCCGGCATCCCCGCCAGTTGCTCCAGTACCTGATTGCCGTCCTGCGCCAGCGTGGTCCGGATGCCGGCGCGCTCCAGCCAGCGCAGGATGATCAGCTGATTGACGCTGTCATCTTCGGCGACCAGGATATGGCGGCCGCGAAACTCCTGCGGTACCTCGCCCGACTGCTGGCTTTCGCCGGATTCCTCCGGTCCTTCGGCTACCTGCAGGGGAACGGTCAGGATGAAGCGGCTGCCGACGCCGGCCCGGCTTTCCACCTGCAGGTCGCCGCCCATGCCGCGCGCCAGTTCGCGGGTGATGTGCAGGCCGAGGCCGGTACCGCCGAAACGCCGCGCCGTCGAGGCATCGGCCTGGCTGAAGGCTGAAAACAGGCTGGGCAGCGCTTCCGCGGGAATGCCGATGCCGGTATCGGACACGCACAGGCGCAGCATCGGTACGGTGCCATCGGTCCGGTCGACACGCAATCCAACCTTGCCCGCCGGAGTGAACTTGATTGCGTTGCCGAGCAGATTGGTGAGGCATTGGCCCAGTCGCAAGCGGTCACCCAGGAGTCGCGGCGGCACCTCGGGTGCGACATCGAAGACAAGTTCGAGCGCCTTCCCGGCGGGGATCTGGGTGCGGATGGCGGCCAGTTCGGCGAGGAGGCCGTTGACCGGGAAGGGCAGCTGCTCGAAATCCATGCGGCCGGCTTCAAGCTTGGAGGTATCGAGCAGGTCGTTGATGATGCGCAGCAGGTTGCGCCCGGATCGCAGGATCTTTTCAAGGGTATCGCGCTGCCGGCTGTCCTGCTCGTCGAGCAGGGCGAGCTGGCTCAAGCCGATGATGCCGTTCATCGGCGTGCGGATCTCGTGGCTGATGTTGGCGAGGAATTCGCTCTTGGCCCGGTTCGCCGCCTCGGCCGCGGCGCGCGCACGTTCGATTTCGGCGGCGACCTGGCGCTGCTCGGTCACGTCGTCAAAGACGTGGGTGAAGTTCTCGTCATCGACCTGGATGGACGCAATTTCGACGACGATTTCCCGCCCGTCGCGCCGAGTCATCCGCCACTCGGCCTGGCTGATGCCCTGTTCGCCCAGCAAGGCCAGGTGGCGCTCGACCCTGGCGGCCGACGACGGGCTCGCCAGCGCCGGGAATGAAGTGCCGCAAAGCGCCTTGACGTCATGGCCGGTAATGCTCGCCGCGGCGGGATTTGCCCGCACCACCCGCCAGCGCCGATCGGTCTCGATTATTCCGGTAAGCGCATAGTCGAAATAGACGCGCGCCGCGCTGCTTGCCCTCACCAAATCCAGTCTCGAGTGCAGCGGCTCGACCAGTGCCGCAAGTGCAGCCTGATCCTCGCGCGACAGCGATGCTAAGTCGGCCTCTTCGAGCAGTTCGCGCAGCGCGGCGATGGCGCGCCGTGCCGCCAGCGCCGACTTTTGGGAATCGGCGGGAGAGCTCACGCCGCGGGCGCCTCGCTGCGCCGCTTGACCAGCCGGATGCTGCTGATGCCGGGCATGAGGCTGAAATAGTCGACCTGGTCGACGCAGTTATTCATGATGTAAAGGCCGAAACCACCTTCGCTGTTGCCGCTGAAGTCGGGGGTCGGGTTGTCCGGCGGCTTGAACGTGGGTCCCGGATAAATCAGCTCCACAGAAAATTCGTCCGCCTCCTGCATCAACCGGCAGGCAATCGTCGCATCGCTGAAGTAGGGCTCGGCGTGCCGCAAAATGTTGGTGGCGGCCTCGAAGCAGCCAAGGATCAGAGCATCCACATCGACCGGGGCAAGGCGGCAGGCGGCTGTCGAGATAGCGGTTCGCAGGGGGGACAATCCGTCCAGGCGCCAGGGAAGGATCAGCAGGCTGGGGGCGACCCGTTGTTCAATGGTACCGCGCGGGGCTGTGCGCCGCGGCTGGATTTCCACAATGACGGCGGTCTGGTCATCGATCAGTACATTGTTGCCGACAAAATTGCGCACCTCCTGCCGGATCGACTGCAGCAGCGACGACGGCGGGATCGAGGCGGCGTGGGCTGCCTGCAGGATTCCGGAAAGGCGCTGAATGCCGAACTCCTCCTTGCGCTGGTTGACCGACTCGGTAATCCCGTCGGAATACACCAGGATGGCGTCGCCCGGCTCGATCGGCAGCGTGTGTTGCGTATAGATTTCGTCCTGAATCACGCCGATCGGCAGGTTGTCGCCGCAAATCAATTCGACTTGACTGGTGCTCTTTCTCGCCAGCAAGCCGGCCGTATGCCCGGCATTGACAAAGGACAGCACGCCGGCGGCGCAATCGAAGCGGTACAGGGCCAGCGTGACGAACGCATTGAGTTCGATCAGGCGCTGAGTCAGGTTCTGATGCAGTGCGTTGATGATCTCTGCCGGGGTTGGCAACTGATGCTCGTTGGCACGTTGTGAAAACAGCTCGGCGAGGACCTTGTTGTAAGTGCTCTTTACGCCGGCGCCGATCAACGCGGCGGGAACGCCCTTGCCCATGACGTCGCCCACCAGCAGTTCAAAGCAGTCGGGTCGGAACTGGGTGATGGCAAAGAAATCCCCGTCGATACCCTGCGAAGGCTCGGTATAGGTAGCCAGATGGGTGCCGTGAATTCCTTCCGGCAAGTCGCCGAGCAGCAATGAGCGTTGAATTTCGCTGCCCGTCTCCAGTTCGCGCTGGCGCGCCTCCGCAAGCGCGCTCTCGACCTGCTTCTGGGCGGTGATGTCGGTTCGTATCGCCACGTATTGGTAGGGGCGGCCGTCGCCGTCGAGCCAGGGTACGATCGTTGCCGCCACCCACCATGTATCGCCGCCCTTGTTGCGGTTGACAAACTGACCATGCCAGACCTCTCCCGCGGTAATGGTATTCCACATCTCCTCGAAGAAGGCCGCGGAGTGCAGTCCGGAATTGATGATGCGGTGAGTGCTGCCCACGAGTTCCTCGCGGCTGTAGCCGGATATATCGGCGAATTTGTCGTTGATGTAGGTGATTACACCCCGGGCGTCGGTAATGCTGACGATGGAATGCTGGTCGAGTGCGAACTTCTGGTATTCGAGTTCACGCACCGACTTCTTCAGCAACTCGTTGATCCGCGCCTGCTCGGCTTCGAAGGTCTTGCGTTCGGTGATGTCGCGGATGAACCCCGCAAAATACTGGCGATCTTCCGCTTCGAACGGAACCACAGCAATTTCGATAGGGAATCTTTCTCCGTTGCGACGAATCCCGGTGATCTCGATGCGCTGGCGGAGTATCGGGCCGATTCCTGTGGTCAGATAATGCCGCATGCCCTGCTCATGTGCCCCGCGCAGTTCGGGGGGGACGATGACTTCTGACATGGAAACCCCGCGCACTTCATCCGCGCGATAGCCGAATGTGCGCTCGGCGGCGGCGTTGAAGTCGACGATTTCACCGGCGTCATTGATGGTGATGAAGCAGTCGAGCGCCGCCTCCATAATGGCGCTCTTGCGAACTTCGCTGTCGGTCAGCGCCTGATGCTGGGCTGTCAGTTCTTGCGAGACGCGATTCAGTGCCGCTGCCAGTGCCTGCGTTTCGCGCACATTGCTGTCGACCACCAAGAGGCTACCGAGATGACTCGCCAGTTCGCCAGCAAATTCGGCAGTGGCGGCAAGATCCGAAACGATGCGGCGCAAGGGAATCCAGATCAGGAACAGCCCGGCGAGCAGGCACAGTGCCGCAAGCAGCAGTGAGACCTTGGTGACCGTCCAGATCTGGTTGGCGATGAACTCGGGTGCGAAGTTGAGCCGGAACACGCCATAGTCCCTGCCTCCCACCGAGATATTGCGGTTGATCGAGATCAGTCGTGCGGAAACCTGGACGCTGATAAGGTAAGGCGCCCTGATCGGCCGGCGGGAATTGTTCTCCACCCTGACCTTCCCGCCATTGATATCGATGAACTCTGCAGAGGAAAAGATGTCCCCCACGGCAGCTTTCGCCAGGGTTCGTTTGACCGTGTCGTAGTCGCCGATCACCACGCTGTCGGAGAGGGTCGGCGCAACAACGTCGGCGAGGATGCTGGCCGAATCGTAGGAATCATCGACTGCCTGAGTGAACTGATAGTAGTAGAAGAACCCGAGCGCCGTCAGGGTGAATAGCAGCAGGCTCGCCGAATAGATGAAAAATACGCTGCCGAAGAGCGAGCGGGGCAGCCAGCGGGCTATTAAATTCATGCGCAAGACTTAGCGCAGATGGGCCGGCGCGGTCTTGAAGAAGTCATGGTAGGCTTTATATTCGCTGCCGTTCGAGGATAAGAAAACGGCATCTTCGTTCAGTTCGATCAGTTTCGATGCCTTGCGGATGATCTCAATTCCCGCGGGGTCCCGGGCCATGCCGATGAAGGCATCGGCCACTGCCTTGGCTTCTTTCGCCGGTACCTTGGGCGATACCATCAGCGCCAGGTCGTACACCGGCTCGGAGCTCCACAAGATCCGGTAGGCCTTCTTTTCGCGTCGGGCGAAGCCTTCGATCAACTGCGAATTTCCCCCGGCCGCCCTGACCTTGCCGCTGAAGAGCTGCGCCAGGGCGGCATCCATGTTGCCGCCGAACACCACCTTGATGTCGATGCCCCTGGACAGCAAATGCGCGTACGGCATCTTGTAGGATACCAGCGCCTCCGGGCCAGGAAAGGCGACATCCTGGCCGGCCAGTTGCGCCAGGTCGGTAATCGGCGAATCGGCGGGAACCACCAGCTGCCCAAGCAGCGGCGGCGTGTTGCGACGACCGAATACCTTCCAGCCGAGCTGCTGGCGCTCGGGGCTGAAGAGGTGGTTGGTGAAGGCGAAGTCGACTTCCTGCGCAAGCACATAGCTCGTGGTATCCGCCGACGTCCTGCCTATCTTGAGTGTCAGCTTGACCCCGCTCTTCTGCGACACATAGCTGAGGATGGGATTCCAGTAGGCCGCCGTGAGATTGATCCCGTGCTGATTGACCGGGGAAAAATAATAGGTTTCCGCCGTTTGTGCCGTCGCCGGAGTCAGGAAGAGCAAACCCGACAGCCCGACCAGCATGACGAAAATCCGCTTGAGGCGCATTGCATTCACGATATAGCCTCCACAGTGTCGAGTCCAAAAAACTGATTGCGGCGGGGAGCGCGCATCGCTCGGTCAGGCAGCCTGCGCCAGGGGATGCGGCACGGCACGGTTCAGGTGAAATGTCCAGGCATGGCGGACAATGTCCTGCAGGCCGGGGTATTGCGGACGCCATCCCAGGTGGTCGCGGGCGGCCGTGCTGTCGGCAATCAATCGCGCCGGATCGCCGGCGCGGCGAGCATCGATCTTCAGCGGAATGGCGTGGCCGGTAACGGCACGCACGGCATCGACGACTTCGCGTACCGAAAAGCCCTGTCCGTTGCCCAGGTTCACCGCCAGACTGCGATCTGTCCGCCGCAGGGTTTCGAGGGCGCGCAGATGGGCTTGGCACAGGTCGCTGACGTGGATGTAGTCGCGGATGCAGGTACCGTCCGGCGTGTCGTAATCCTCGCCATAGACCGAGAGGTGACCGCGTTTGCCGAGCGCGACTTCCAGCGCGATCGGGATCAGGTGCGTCTCCGGTTCGTGGCGCTCGCCGATGAGCCCCGACGGGTCGGCTCCTGCCGCGTTGAAATAGCGCAAACAGGCACTCTTGAGTCCGTGCGCATGGTCGAAGTCGGCCAGCATGTGTTCCACCATCAGCTTGCCGCGGCCGTAGGGATTGACCGGATGCGTCGGGTGTTCCTCGTCGATGGGAATGCGCACCGGCTCACCGAAGATCGCCGCGGTGGAAGAAAACACCAGGTGCCGCACGCCGTGGCGGACCATGGCTTCAAGCAGGTTAAGGGTATTGGCGACATTGTTGCGGTAGTACAAGCCGGGTTTCTGCACCGACTCGCCGACCTGGATGCTGCCCGCAAAGTTCATCACCGCATCGAAGCGCCCGGCGGCGAACAAGGCATCCAGAGTCGCCGTGTCGGCAAGGTCGCCCTGCACGAAGCGGCCACCAAGGACGGCATCGCGATGCCCGGCGGCAAGGTTGTCGAAAACGGTGGTGTCGTAACCACCTTCCAGCAGCGCCTTGACCATGTGCGAGCCGATGTAGCCCGCGCCGCCGACGACCAGAACTGCTTTGCCTGTCTGCTCTTTGGCTGCCAAGATGCTTCCCCTTTCCTTTCGCCCTGGCGGGCTGCTCACAGCGCGGCCAGCGCTTCGTCGCGGGTATTGTAGATGGAGAAGATGCGATGCATGCGCACCAGCTCGAACAGGGCCTGTACCGGCTTGGCCATGGCGAACAGCTTGAGCTGGCCCTTCTTGTTGTTGACGGTGCGCAGGCACGACAACAATGCACCCAGCCCCGAGCTGTCCACAAAGGTCAGGCCGCTCATGTCGAGCAACACGCTCTGGTGGTCTTCCAGCACGGGAATCATGCGATCCTTGAAGGCCTTGACGTTGCCCGCGTCGAGGTTTTCGCTGCGGATGGTGACGATGGCGCCCTGGCCATCCTGAATCTTTTCGATATCGAGTTGCATGATGTTCTCCTGTTAGATGGGACGGTGGGTGATGCTGGTATTTTCGACGTTCGCGCCGACGGACGCCGAGGCGGCAGAATGGGTGCGGCCGGCGGGTCCGGCATGGCAAAGATCGCGTAACACTAACCCAAGATAGCGACGCAGCAGCTTCAGTGTCGCGCGCGGGTCATCCTGGCTGGCACAGGCCAGCGCGTCGCTGGCAAACTGGTCTTCCTGGTTGGCGGCCGCCTGCTGCAACAACCCTTCATTGAGCAGGCCGCAGCGGTATTCGGCGTACAGGTCGCGCCATTCCGGCGGCAACCGGCGCACGGCGTGCAGGCCGCGTGGGGTGGGCCCGACGAGTTGCAGGTGGCCGCGCATGACTTCGCGAAGTCCCGGATAGAAAGTGCGACAGAAGTGTTCGCCCAGCCGTGGCGGCAGGTTGCCCGGGCGCGCTTCGGGCAGTGCCATGCCGACCTGGACCTGCCCGGGCTCCGATTGAAGTCCGCGCGGGAGCGGGATGGCCGCGCTCGGTTCATATCGGCTCATGCCGCGCATCTGCCACCGGCTGGCCCAGTAAAGCGGCGCCAGGGCGAGGCGCAGGGCGCCGCCCAGCAGGCCTTGCGCCGGGACCTGTCCGTCGGGCGCAAGTTCGGCCAGCAGATTGGGGTCCGGTACTTCGGTGACGACGTTCAATGCGATGTTTGCCAGCAGGCGGCCTCTGACGATGATGCCATGCATGTCCAGTTCTTTGCCGACATAGGTGTCGGGCATTACGACAGTGTGGCGAAGATGCGCGCCCTGGTCGATGAAAGCGCCTGAGCCGATGGCGACGTTCGGCCCGACCACCGCGCCGGCTCCCACCTTGACGTGCGCGCCGACAAACACAGGTGCGAAGAGTCTAGCCTCCGGGTGGATCTGGCAGTTGCGACTGATCATTACCGGGTTGGCCTGCGCGGCCAGCAGCCGCCGGCTGCCGTCGAGCAGGTCGGCCAGCGTGGCGACCGACAGCGGGCGTTCAATGGTGTGCGGCGACATTTCGCCCGCTTTCGTCATCAGCGCTGCCAGGGATTCGTCGGCCGGGGCCATTTCGCAGGTCATCAGGAAGGTCCCGGTATAGAGTCCCCAGCCCGTCCACCGTTGTTGCCTGCCGTCATTCCAGCACAAAGGCTGGCCGGCAGCCGCTGCCGGATCGGCGAGGACACGCAATGGCTCCAGCGGCACCTGCGCGGCATCGGCCAGCCAGTAACGCTGCTGCGGCGCAAGGCCGAGGCGGCGCACGAAACGGCCCAGCGACTCCCGCGGATCGAGGTAGTGGTAGCTCACCCGGCAGCCCCAGCGTTCGCCGGTGTGCAGGAAATCCTTGACCGGGGCGGCAGCGTCGCCGAGTGCGACATGGATGTGGCGGCAGCCGCTGCGTACCAGATGTTCCAGCGCGCGCTGGAGCAGTGATCGCTCCTGCAGCGGCAGGAGGATGGCGGGAATCCCCAGTGCCGCGTCGTCTGTCTTCGCCGCAGGGCCGGCGGTGAGCAGGATGCCAATGCCGGATGCCGTGGTTGCTGCGTTCGATGTCGTCATGAACTCCTCCGTGTTTCAAGTGCGCGGGCAAGCGTTCCTTCGCTTCTGGCACGCAGCCAGTCACCGCCGATACGGCCAAGAAAAACCACGTTGCCCACGACATAGCGCCGCCAGAGGCGCCGGGGTTCCTGGATCAGGCGGAACAGCCACTCGAGGCCGAGCCGGCGCATCCAGAGCGGGGCGCGCGGGATGCGGCCCGAGTAATAGTCGAACAGGCCGCCGACACCGAGGGCTACGATGGCGCCGCTTGCGGCCATGTTGCGCGCTATCCAGGCTTCCTGCCGCGGGGCACCGAGGGCAACGAGGACGACGTCGGCGCCGCTGGCACGAATGCCGGCCACAACCTCGGCTTCTGCATGTGCCGGATGGTAGCCATCCCGGGCGCCGCAAATTTGCAGGCCGGGGAAGCGTGCCTGCGCCCACTCGGCGGCGGCGGCCGCCACGCCCGGCTGTGCGCCATAAAGAAACAGCCGCTGGCCCTGCTGCGCCAGCGATTCGCATAGCCGGGGGAACAAGTCGGTGCCGTTCACGTTGTCGCGCACCGGCTGGTCCATGATCCTGCCGGCTATGCGCATGCCGATGCCGTCGATGAACGCCCAGTCGGTACTGGCCAGCGTTTCACGGTAGGATGCATCGACGGCCGCGATGTTGATGCAATCGGCATTAACGAAGCTGATCCGCGTCGGCTGCCGCGCGGCGAGGGCCGCCTCGATGGCGGCCAGCGCCTCGTCCATGGCGAGATTGACCAGACGGATGCCGTGGATGCTGATGCTGGCGGGAGCGGGAATGCTCATCATTCGACCTCAGTAGGCGCCGCGGCCCGTGATGACGGCCGGTATGGTCCGCAGCAGGAGCATGAAATCTTCCCGCATGCTTTGCCTTTCGATGTATTCGGCATCCAGCTCCACCTGCTGCGGAAAGGGGATCTCGGATCGTCCGGAGACCTGCCAGGTGCAGGTCAGGCCGGGGATGGCATCGAGGCGGCGGCGGTCGTCCAGCGTATAGCGGGCGACTTCCTTTTCCAGGGCGGGGCGCGGGCCGACCAGCGACATGTCGCCGCGCAGCACGCACCACAGTTGCGGCAGCTCGTCGATGCTGGTCTTGCGCAGGATGCGGCCGATCCAGGTTATGCGCGGGTCGCGCCTGATCTTGAAGGTGATGCCGTCGCCGTGCTGATTGGCGCTCATGATCTGCTGCTGCAGCGCCTCGGCATTCACCACCATGGAACGGAACTTGGGAAAGCGGAAGACGCGGCCCCACTTGCCGACCCGGGTCTGCCAGAACAGCACCGGGCCGTTGTCCGTGAGCTTGATCAGGATTGCCGCCAGCAGCATGACCGGCAACGCGGGAATCAGCACGGCGCTCGCCATCAGGATGTCCAGCAGGCGCTTGGCGACTGCGCCGGCGCGGCGCGACAGGCGCCAGGCCAGACGGGAAGCGGCGGTGATCGCTTCGCGCCGCGGCGACGGCGTCAGCCGTTGTTCGAGGCGCCGCAGCTGCCGATCGCTGTAAGGTGTGGCAGGTGTCACAGGTGTCATCGCCTCTCCGAAGAATGCATTGGTTTCCATGCGGCGCATTTCACCAGTTGCAGGGAGGGCGATGTGTCAGGAATGCAAACTGTTTGAAACGGAGTGCGTCCCATCCACCGATGACTGCCAAGGCCCGAAAGTCGGCGCCGGCGAGACGGCGCCACGCGCCCAGCCGCGCAATAGCGGGCTTTGGCGCTACAATTCTTCGCCACACGGGACCGGCCCCCTGCGACCAGGATCAGGAGACACAGTGCACATAGGCATCCTTGAAGACGATAGCGCGCAGCAGGAACTGTACAAGCTCTGGTTCAACACGCCCCCGCACAGTTGCCAGTGCTACGGTACCACCAAGGGCTTCGTCGATGCTCTGCAGAAAGAACGTTTCGACCTGCTCCTGATCGACTGGATGCTGCCCGACGGGAGCGGCGACGTGGTGCTGAAGTGGGTGCGCGAACACCTGGGTTGGGAACTGCCGGTGATCTTCATCACCTCGCGCGACAGCGAGGTGGACGTCGTTACCGCGCTACGCGCCGGGGCCGATGACTACGTCGTCAAGCCGCCCAAGTACCATGACCTGCTGGCGCGCATCGAGTCGCAGGCGCGCCGCGCCACGCCGCCGTCCCTGCTCAAGTTCGGCGCCTACGAGGTTGATCAGGAGCGGCGCGGCATCACGGTGGGCGGCAAGGCGGTCGAACTGACGCAGAAGGAATTCGAGCTCGCCTGCTACATGCTGCAAAGCCCCGGCAAGCTGCTATCGCGCGTGCACCTGCTGGAGAAACTGTGGGGACTCAACGCCAACGTCGATACGCGTACCGTGGATACCCATGTCAGCCGCATCCGCCGCAAGCTCGAAATAGGGCCGGAACACGGCTGGCAGATCATCCCGGTCTATGGCTGGGGTTACCGCATCGAGAAGGTCGGCGTCGGCGAAGCTGCCGACAAGCGGGGCAAGTCAGCCAAGGCTGGCAAGGCCCCCGTCTGAGCACTTGTGCAGGCGGAGAGAATGCTTCCGGGCTGCATCATGGCGTCGATTTCGGATTGACTGAGCACGCCGCGCAACAGGCGTGCGAAATTTGACGAGGCGCTGCGCAGGTACTCCGGCGTCACTGCTTTCAGATAGGGCTCGCCCCACAATCCCTCCCACAGGTGCAGGCAGTAGGACTGGCGCGCCCGGCGATAATGCCACTCCCGGCCGTGGATGGCGTGGAAGGTTCGATAGTAGGCGTGGCGAATGCCGTCGTGGCGGCGGCCAATGGCATGGACGGCAAGCCGGACCAGGTTTTTGGCCAGCCGCGTGGCCCGCTCCCGCAGGGTCGGTTGCCCGCCCCAGAGATAGCGATGCACCGGGTCGTTGTGCGTCGGATAGAAGAAGGCGTACTTGTCAACGACGTGGATGTGCTGCGGGTGTGCTTGCGCCAGTTGCCAGGGCAGCACCACCGAGTGATGGTTCCAGCGGCTGCCGTCGAAGCTGCGGTACTGGTCCTGCCACAGGGTGAGAAATTCGGCGTCCTGCCGGGCAATGATGACTGCATTGCACAGACCGGTTCCCGGCTCCATGCCCATGACGAAATCGTCCTTCCGCAGCGGGGCGAAGGGGCGCAGGCAGATGATGTCGAGATCGAGATAGATACCACCAAAGCGTTTCAGCATCGCGAGGCGGATGACGTCGGCCATGTGCGCCGGATACTTGATCGGATTGCCGTGGATCTCATGCACGGGTTCGACCCGATTCAGCGTCAGGAGCGGGCGCGCCTTTTCCCACCACGGTCCGGTCGGCTCTTCGGTGTGGTGAAAGTAGAGATGATCCGGGCGATTCACCTTCCATGCCGTATAGACCGCCAGGAAGTGTATGAAGGAAAAGGTGCGGCCGCCGACATAGATGAAGTGGATAAGATTGGGCACCATGATTGATCAGTTCGTTCTGGCGCGGAGTGGCTGATGACGCAGGATCAGGCGGCGAAGATTCTGACGCAGGGACTCGGTCGGCAGGTCCAGTGCAGCACCGATCCGTTGCGGGCCGCCCAGTGCGCTGCCTACATAGCGCAGAGTGAATCTCAGCGGAGAAAGATTTCCGTCGTGGCTGCTCACGGATGCGTCGAGGAACGTATCGTTGGCGGCCATCGCGCGCGACAACCCTTCTGGAATCAAGGCGCCGACGCCGCTTTCTGAAATATCCAGCACCTTGGCTTCTACCGGGCCGATAGCCGCAACATGGAACCTTAGCCGGGCATCCAGGGTTCGCGGCAGATGAATGCGAAAGCTGTCCCGCATCTGGGCGAAGAGTATCCAGTCCGGGATGGGGGCGATATAGCACGGTATCCCGTCGAAAGACCGTGACCCCATCAGTTCAAGCGTAAACATCAGCGGCACATTGTTGTAACGCGCCGTGATATTCACGCGGCCATCGAGCAGCAACTGGCTGTGGCTGGCATCGTTTATCAGTTGCCTAAGCAGAATGCGACCGCGAGCAGCATCTATGGACATCAGTCTCGTGTCCGCGGTGCGCACACTTCGGCGCGCCGTCAAACTGACCGGACGTCTTGTCTCGAGGACTTGCTGCAGCAGGTTCATGATTTGACGCTTGTCGCTGATGATCTGGTAGGGGCCATCGATGAATTCGACATAGGGTGCCGGGGCGGCCCGGACGCCTTCGCGCTCAGTACCTTCATTCGGTTCAATAAATCCTGGCAGGACACCCTGCCTTGCCAGTGCGCTGACGTGTGTCAGAAATTCAAGCATTCAAACTCTCCTCTTACTCAAGAATGCACTGAACCGACGGCCTGACCCAGTCCCCCGAAAAGCAATTGATGGCGGACGATCAGATGATGCAGGCGTTTACGATCCGCAGCGGTCCCCGGATGGATGGAGGCGCCGATGCGATACTCGCCGCTGAAGTGGCGACTGACATGAACCAGATCGAGTTCGAGCGCAATCGATTCCCCATTGCCGCAGCACACGGTGGCGTGCCAGCATTCGTTGGCTGTCGGTTGGTACGATAGTTTATGGGGCAGCAACAGGCCTATGCCTCCTTCGCTGATATCGACGACACGGGCATTAAACGCGGCCCGGCCGGCCGGACTGCAGCTCAGGCGTACCGGCTGCGCCTCCCGTGGCCGTACGCGCCACGAGTCGCGCGCTTCGGAAAACAGTATCCAGCGTGGCAACTGCACACGGTAGCAGGATTTATCGACCGACTCTCCGCCGTCCGATAGATCCACGCTACACACGATTGGCAGTTCGAGGAAGCGGGCACCGAAGTTGACGCGGCCATCCTCGAGCAGCGCGGCGTGGGCGGAGTCGTCTGTCACCCGTTCGATCAGGAAATAGCCGCTAGGAGCACCTTCGATGCCGACAATCCGGCTCCGCACCATGCGCTGCCCGCTTTGCCCGGTAAGAGTTACCTCATGCTCCATGTCCAGGATATGGCGCAATACGTGCCGGATTTGGTGCTGATCGTCGATGATCCGCCAAGGAGCATCAGGTGAACCTGGCGGAGGGCTGGATGGCGCTTTTTCTTGGTCACCATCGGCAATCGCGTTCGCCACGGCCATCATGCGCCTGGCGGACACGCCGACGCGGGAAAGGATGCTTATCATCTCAAACTACCTCGCGTTGAATGACTCTTGCAGGAATGCCGACGGCGAACGCGCCGGGCGGCACGTCTTTCAGGACCACGGCGTTGGCGCCGATAACGGCGTCGTCGCCGATGTGGATGTCGCCGAGGATCTTGGCGCCGGCGCCGATGTCGCCGCGGTTGCCGATGCGCGGCGCGCCGCGCTGGCCGGTGCGCTTGAGGCCGATGGTGACACCGTTGCGCAGTATGACGTCGTCGCCGATGACGGCATCGCCGCTGACGATGATGCCGCCGAAGTGTTCGATGCGCAGCCGGCGCCCGATCTTCGTTTCGCACGGCAGTTCGACGCCGGTGAGCATCTGGCACCCCGTGCGCAGGATCTTGTAGAGCAGCGAGAAGGGCTTGCGCAGGATGGTCGGGCGGACGCCGTAACGCCACTGGCCGAAGCGGTACACCCACATGACCCACAGCCCCTGGCGCCAGATGTCGCCTTCGTAGGTCTGCCAGTCTTCCTTCAGGGTAGTGATCATGGTGCGCGCGCTTTCCGTGGGCTGTTGACCGTATTGGAGCGCGGCCGGGGTGCCCGATTGCGAAGCAACCGGGAATGGGTTGCAAACTTGTTGTGACATGGACGGCGCCCGCTTCCTGCCGCCCTACCAGGGGCGGCGCGGGCTGACGGCACCGCCTTGGGTTTCCAGCCAGGCGCGCTGCATCAGGCCGATCAGGCGGCCCGACTCGGCGGCCTTGGCGGCACCGGCCGGTGATCTGGCCGCCAGCGTCGCCTTCAGCCGGCGCAGTCCGTGCCACGCTGTTTCAATCCGTGCCAGCAGCCAGGCGCCCAGGCGGCCGTGATGCTTGCGGTAGTAGAGCAGCGCGCTGCGCATGCGCCACAGCACCAGCTGCGATCCGGAGGAGGAGATCTCGGCGTTCTCGACGGTTTTCGAGGACTCGCCGCCAAGGTGGCGGATGACGATGTCCGGCCGGTACCAGACCTGCCAGCCGGCCGCCTGGAAGCGGCGGCACAGATCGACTTCCTCGTAGTAGAGAAAGAAGCGTTCGTCGAAAGGGCCGACGGCACGCAGCGCGTCGTGGCGGATGATGGCGAAGGCGCCGGGCACCCAATCGACCTGGGCCGCCTGGGCGGGATCGGCCCAGGTGCGGTCGAAGCGGCCGAACAGGCGCGAGCGCGGAAAGCGAGCGGCCAGCCCGGAGATCACCAGCACTTCATTGAGCAGGGAGGGGAAGCGCCGGGCCGAGGGCTGGTCCCTGCCGTCGCGGTCCACCAGCCGGCCGCCGGCGAGGCCGATGCGGGGCGATGCCTCCATGCAGCGGATGGCGTTGTCGAGCGCCCCCGCCGCCACTTCCGCATCGGGATTGAGCAGGATGACATAGCGGCCCCGGGCGAGCTTGAAGCCGACGTTGTTGGCGGCGGCAAAGCCGAGGTTGGTGGCGCTGCGTACCAGCCGCACCTGCGGAAATTCCCGCTCGACCATGTCGGCCGATGCATCGCGCGAGGCGTTTTCGACGACGATGACTTCGATCGCACGCGGGCCGATGGCGGCGTACAGGCTTTGCAGGCAGCGCCGCAATATGTCGCGCGTGTTGTAGGAAACGATGATGACGGACGCTTCGAAGGGTGGCGTTAAATTCATGACGGTGTTCTCCATGTCAGGAACCGGTGCGGTCGGTGCGTATCCAGGCGCTGCTGCGGGCGGCGCCGGCGAGGGTGGTGGCCAGCATGCGCAGTTTCCACAGCAGATAGCCGGGAACGTTCGCCAGTGACCACAGGCGCGACCAGGGCAGGCGGGCAACGCGCATGGCGGCAAGGATATGCAGGGCGACGATGAGCAGGCTGGCCACCGAAAAGCCGGCAACCCCGGCCAGCGGCGGCGTCAGGGGGATCAACAAGGCCAGCGCGGCAAGCAGCAGCACGACGTGGTAAGCCAGCGGCAGCAGCAGCAGGTCGGCCAGCGGATCGAGGAAGCGCCACTTCCCGCGCAGGATGGCGGCGGCCAGCGCGGAGCCGTGTTCGGCCAGTATGCGCAGGCGGCCGCCTTCCCAGCGCACGCGTTGCGCTCGGCTGCCCTGCTCGCCGGTGGGCATGTCGCCGCGAATCTCGGTGTCATCGGCAAACCCGACGCGAATGCCGGCGGCCACCAGCCTGAGGTGGTACTCAAGATCCTCCACCACCGACGTGGCGGTGTAGGGAACCTTTTCCAGCACCTCGCGTCGCAGGGCGAAGCCGTTGCCGAGGATGCCTGCCGACAGTCCAAGCCGGTCGCGGCCGCGCGGACGCAGCACGTTGAAGGCCGCCAAGGCGATCTCGGCCAGCCGCGTCCGCGGTGCGGCATCACCGTTGAGCACGGTGTAACGCGCCTGCAGCGCCGGGGCGCCGCCGGCAAAGTGGCGGCGCAGGCTGGCCAGCAGGTTGCCGGCGGCGATGCTGTCGGCATCGATGACGACGTAGGCGACGTGATCTTCGGCTGCCAGCAGGGTGAAGGCGTGGTCAAGCGCATAGCCCTTGCCGCGCCGCGTGGCGTCGTGGCGTTCCAGCACGCGGGCACCGGCGGTGCGGGCGATGGCAGCGGTACCATCGCTGCAGTTGTCGGCGATCACCACCACATCCGTGTTGCCGTCGGCGTGCGCGATGGCCAGCAGATTGTCGAGGGTGCGGCGAATGCCGGCGGCCTCGTTGTGTGCCGGCACCAGGATGGCAACGCGGCCAGGCAGCGCCCCGGCCGCAGGATGCGTGGCTGGCAGGCTACCGGCCAGCGGCAGCAGGGCCAGGTAGAGCGTGCCGGGCAGGGTCAGCACCAGCAAGGCGATGGCAACGAATTCGAGCAGGTCAGTCATGGCGGGCTCCGGAAGTCAGACTCGCGGCGCACTCAGGTGGCCGCCGGGGCGGTGGCGACCTCCATGCTGTGGGCCATCACCCAGCGCTGCTCGTCGTTGAGCGGCATGTTCAGGCTGCGTGCGCTGGCAAACAGCCAGTCGCTGTCGGTATTACCTGCGTCGAGGACGGTGCCGTCCGCATCAAAGCAGTAGTCGTTGCCGATCACCTTGTTCTTCAGGTAGGCAAAGCCGCCGATGCGGGTGTCATCCATGACAACGCTGCGCTCGATGTGTGCGCCGCTGCCGATCACCGAGCCGGCACCGATCACGGCGGGGCCGACCAGTACCGCGTCGTCATTGATCGTGGCACCGCTTCCGATGTAGACCGGGCCGCTGCTGCGGATCTTCGAAAAGTCGGCCCGAACATTGGAGCCGACCCTCAATCCGGAACGCAGCTCGCGGCCGGGAAGCTTGAAGCCATCGACATAGCCGACCATGACCTGCATCACCGTGCGGTGGTAGTCCTCCAGCCGGCCGATGTCGAACCAGCGGGTAAACGGCAATTCGACGCCATAGACGGGCGCGCCGGCCGCGACCAGCTGGGGAAACAGCTGGCCGCCGATGTCGAATGGACCGGAAGCCGGAATGTGGGCGAGGATTTCCGGCTCGAAAATGTAGATTCCGGTACTGGCCTGGCGGCTGCGTGCTTCACCGCGCCGGGGCTTTTCCTGAAAGCCGTGGATGCGGTTGTCGCGGTCGCACAGGGCTACGCCGTAGTTCTCGAGTTGATCATCCGGCAGGGTTTTCAGGGCAACGGTAGCCAGCGCGCCCCTCTGGCGGTGAAAGGCCAGCATCGACGACAGATTGATGTCCACCATGGCGTCGCCGCAGAGGACGGCAAAGGTGCTGTCGAAGAAGTCGGAGCCTTCGTGGATTTTCCGTATCGCGCCGGCTGACCCCAAGGGTTGGGTGACAGTCTTGTCATTGCTCTTGTAGCCCTCGAAGGAGTAGGACATCTGGACGCCGAAGCGATGACCGTCGCGAAAGTAGTTTTCTATCTCCGAGGCCAGATGGCTCGTGTTCACCACGATTTCGTCGAAGCGATGGGCGCGCAGCAAGTCCACCAGGGTCTCCATGACCGGCTTATGCACAATCGGGATCATCGGCTTGGGGATGGCATTGGTCATCGGTTGCAAGCGGGTTCCGCGACCGGCGGCAAGGATGAGTGCTTTCATCTGGAGTCTCCTTCTGCGTAATGGGTGGGAGGATTAGACGCCGGCTGTTCCGGCGACTTTGTCCGGATTGAAAACTTTTGGCGAACAACATTGCCTGGCGGTCGGTTGCGAAGCCGTGCCGCACCCGGTCCAAGATCTTGCGTGGCGAAGAAAGTCGGCGCTGGCAAGACGGCGACGGCGTACCCTGGCAGGACCGTTTTCAGGCCGGCACGCGGGTCGATGATCCATAAAAGTGCTCGATGCGCTGGCGGTCGAGTGCCGCATCCGACGGTCCGGCATAGTCGGCGCGCAGGTAAGGATGGTCGGCCCAGGGCAAGGCCTGCGTCTCCGCCTCCAGCCGCGTAACGAGGTCCGCCACTTGGCCGATCACCCGTGCCGGCACGCCGCCGACGATACTGCCCGGCGGCACGTCGCGCGTGACGACCGAGCCGGCGGCGACTATTGCTTCCGGCCCGATGGTGACGCCGGGCATGATGATCGCCTGGTGCCCGACGAAGACGTTGTCGCGGATGTCTATCCTGCCCACCTTGTCGAGCGGAAAGCTGTAGGCCTGCTTGAGCATGTTCATGACGCCGTCGCGGCCAAACAGGGTGCAGCCCGTCAGATGCACATTGCTGCCGAGGCGCACGTAAGTGGGATCGGTGATGACGACGTTGGACTGGATGAGGCACTCTTCACCCATTCCGCCGAGGCCGAAATGGCGCTTGCCGACTGGCGTCCAGGCCTGTCCATCCGGCTTGCAGATGCGACGGTACAGCGCCAGCAGGCGCCCTGTCCTGAGTGCGTAGGCGGCCAGATGCCGGCGCAGGAAATTGGCAATCATGGCAAGCCTCAGGCGCTCCTGGCTACGGCTGGATGATTCAGCGGGTGAATCGCGCCGGACAGTTCCGGCCTGTTCTTCCTGGAAGCGGCTTCGCCACCGAAGAAATGCTCGATGCGCATCCGTTGCAGTTCCTCGTCCGGGGCGGCGCCATATTCGTTGTGCAGGAACAGTTCGCGCCACGGCAGGGTTTGCATTTCGTCCTGCAGCCGTGCCACCAGGGCGTCGACCCGGCCGATGCCCCTGGCCGGGACGCCGCCGAAGATGCTGCCCGGCGGCACGTCGCGGGTAACGACGGAACCCGCTGCGACGATCGCGTTGGGCCCGATCGTGACGCCTGGCATGACGATGGCCTGGTGGCCGATGAATACGTTGTCGCGAATGTCGATCTAGCCGACCTTTTCCAGCTTGAGGCCGAAGGCCCGTCGCAGCATGTTCACGCTTCCGTCATGGCCGAACAGGGTGCAGCCGGAGAGGCGGACATTGCTGCCAAGGCGCACATAGGGCGGATCTGTGATCACGACGTTGGTCTGGATGAAGCAATGCTCGCCCATGGCGTAGAGACCGTGGTGCCGCTTGACGATGGCGGCCCAGGCCATGCCGTCCGGATTGCAGATGCGGCGATAAAGGCCGAGCAGGCGCCCTGTTCTCAGGGCGTAGGCGGTGAGCACGCGACGCAGCAGGCTGGCGATCACGAATGCACTCCAAGTCTGGTTTCAAAAATGCGACCGAGTCGCGCGGCATTGAGTGCCAGGTTGTATTTCTGTTGCACGCGAGCACGGCCGCTGCGGGCCAGGTACTGGCGTAGCGGACCGTCATCCATCAGGCGCGCTAGTGCAGCGGCCAGCTCGTCCGTGTCGGAGGGCGTCACCAGCAAACCGTCGTCGCCGTCGCGAATGAGTTCCGGGATGCCGGTGATGCGCGTGCTGACACAGGGAATGCCGCTGGCCATGGCTTCCATCAGCACCACCGGGATGCCTTCGGCAAAGCTGGCGAGGGCGAAAGCATCAGCCAGGGAATACCATGCGCGTACTTCGGTCTGGTTTAACGCTCCGGTGAAGCGGACTACCGACTCGAGGCTGTAGCAGGCCACCGCCGCCTTGAGATCGGTTTCATCCGGCCCGGCGCCCACCAGCACCAGCTGCAGCTTCCGGCCCGACTGGTGCAACTTCCGGCAGGCGTCGATCAGGATGCGCTGCCCCTTGGCCGGCGTCAGGCGCCCGACGCAGAGGATGGTGAATGGCCTTTCCTCGGCCGGCCGGCGCACAGGGGCGTAGTGGTCAGGATCGACTCCGAGCGGGCAGATCTCGAATTTGTGCCACTGGCTGGCTGGCGAAAGGTGCATGAGCTGGCTGCGAGCAAAGGCTCCGATGCAGATGATGAAGTCGGCCGCAGCGATCTTCTCCGGCAACCACTGCCCCGGGGCATCGTAAAACTCATCCGGGCCGTGGACGGTCAGCGACAGACCGACCGGCGCAAACTGCTTGAGGAGCAGCGCGACATTGGCCGCGGCGCTGGCGAAATGCACGTGCAGGTGCGTCGTGCCGTGGCTTTCCATCCAGCGCGCCAGCATCAGTGCCTCGGTGAAGTAGAAGATTCCATAGACCTTCTGGCGCAGGTTCCAGCCGCCCAGGCCGAGGGCAAACAGCAGGGTGCGCAGCCAGGCGGCCGATCGCTGCAACGCCCACAGATGGGCGGCGATTGCGCCCACCACGCTGTGGAGCTTGACGTAGTAGGTGGCCTCCGCCTCCTGACGCTCGTCGGGCGTCATGTCGCTGACATCCCGGTCCGGTGAATTGATGGAAGCCACGTCAATGTCGAAGCCGCGCGCGCGCAACTGCAGTACCTCGCGCAGGATGAAAGTGTGCGAAACCGCCGGATAGCGGCTGCCCAGGTAGGCCAGCCGGGTGCGGCTCCCCAGCCCTTTTTCGACCGGTGGCAAAGAAGCGGCCCGCGACATGCAAGCCGAGTGCGGCGCCGGCTCTGTGGGCGACACGCGCGGCAGCAGGGTGGCGGAACTCAGCAGCATGACAAAGCTCTTTCGACGAGAATTTCACGGTAGGTGTTTTCGGCAGCGGCTATCTTGGCCGCCCAGCTGTAGCGCTCCTCGACCTGCCGTCTTCCGGCCAGCCCGCGGCGCTGCCAGGCCAGCGGCTGGCGCAGCACATCGCGCAGCGTCGCGGCCAGGTCGTCGATCACCTGCTCCGGGCTGGTGAGAGGCAGCAGTGCGCCGACCTCGTTGCTGACGATTTCGCCGGGGCCACCGAAGTCAAGGGCGATCACCGGACGGGCGCAGGCCATGGCTTCAAGCAGCACGGCGCCGCCCGATTCGCGCACGGAGGGCAGGCAGAAGACATGGCAATCACGCATGCGGGCCGCGACCTGATCCAGCGGCAACGCCCCGTGGAACCGGACGCGGTCGCCAAGACCAAGCTCGTCGCGCAGCGCCGTCCATGCCTCGCGCATGGGGCCGTCGCCGACGATGTCCAGGTGCGCACCGGTGTTGTCGTCGCGCAGCCGGGCCACGGCGTGCAGTAGCATGTCCAGTCCCTTGATTGGTATCAGGCGGCCGACGAACAGCACGTGCAGGGGCCGGCCGGCGGCGGGTGCAGAAGGCCACGGCGCCGCGACGAAGCGCGAAAGCTCGACGCCGTTTTCCAGCATCATGCGGCAGCGCGCATGGTGACGTGTCGCGACGGCCTGCAAAGTGCTGCGGCTGGCGGTGAGGATGCGCGCGGCGCGGCGCGACGAACCGAGGGCGGCGTCCGCCAGGTGTCCTAGTGCGCGCACCTTGATCAGCCAAGTCGATTCCTGCTTCATGATGGCGCCAAAGCCGCGCGGATCGTTGAGGCCGCTGTTGAGCGGGCCGATCACCGTCGGCAAGCCGAGCCGGCCCAGCCAGGTCGGCGCGGCGAGCGTGACCGGTGTCACCCGATGCAGCAGGCTCCAGTGTGCGCCGTTTCGCATAAGGCCGCGCAAATGGCGATAGGCAACCAAGTCGAAGACGAAATAGTCGAGCGACGAAACCAGAAACACGCTGTGCTCGCTGCGCGGGAAGATGCGGCGTGCCAGTCGGTACAGCGGGCCGGCGAACCACTCGGTGTCGATGTAGAGGATCTCGCTGCCGGCCATCGGTGCCCCGGCCTGTTCGAGCGCGGCCCGGTTGCGCACGTGCGTCACCAGCGTCACCGCATGGTCGGAGCACAGGCGGGCGTACCACTCCCAGCCGATTTGCGATACCGAACCCATGCCCGGACCGCACTGATAGGCCACCAGCAATATCTTTCCTGCGTTCATGAGCGCCTCCCTCTTTGTAGGGGGATTGCCGGCACGCCGCCGACCACGCTGGCCGGCGCGACGTCGCGCGTGACCACCGCGTTGGCACCGATCACGGCCCCGTCGCCGATATGGACGCCGGGCAGGACGGTGACGCCACGGCCGATCCACACGTTGCAGCCGATGCTTATCGCCCTGGCATCATGGCCGGAGTGGCGCGGCGCCATGCCCGGGCCGAAGCGGTGGTTGGCGTCGCGCAGGCTAGCGTACTCGCCGATGAGGCTGCCGGCGCCAATCTCGATGCCCTCGAAGGCAACCAGATGCACGCCGCGCGACAGCACCACGCCGTCACCGATGCGGATCACGCCGCTGTCGCGGGTCTCCAGATGCAGGTCGCGATAGAGGTATAGGTTGCGTCCAAATTCGATGCGGCGGGTCCCGTGCAGCTCCGGCATGCCGAGCACGATCACTGAAGGGTCGAGCTGCGGCACCTGCGCGCTCAGACACGCAAAGGACCAGAACTGGCGCCAGCGGCTGTCACCCCGGCCACCGATGCCGACGAATGGACGGATTGCCGTAGCCAAAACCTCCTTCAGTGATCCTCTCGCTTTCATCCGGCACTCCTCGCATATATCCTGGAGTGCATTTGAAAGCACAAGGCCCCATAGGTTGTGTCAGGAATGAAAACTCTTTGCTACGTTGCACGTCGGCCTACGTGAATTTCGCCAGAGGAATCAACATGGTCTGCGCACTGGACGAAACCCGAGCAATTGTTGGCGGGTTCAGTCCACAGAGTGGCAGATGACGTGCCAGTCATCCAAACCCTGCGCTCGGCTGCTTAGTCAGGTAAAGCAGCCTTCCAGATGTCCGCTCGTCCGGTTCGGCGGGTGACCGCAGTTGGCCGGATGCCGAAGCACAGGCCTCCACGCCAAATGATCACAACTGTTGCTTTGCTGGCGTTGGCACATCTTGCACGTCTATCAGTTCTCACGGCGCACCTTTCGCCACGCCCACGGCAGCAAAGGTTCAGCATCCTGCCATAACCCCACGCGCCCCGCCTTCGCCCCAGAATCTGCGGCCTCGCAGGATGACCGCTGCGCCGCCGGTTGTTCCCTGGAGTACGAGCCGCGATCAGTCCTTGAAGACCGGATCGCGCTTCTGCATGTTTGCCGCGCTGGCCTCGAATAGGTCCTTCGACATCAGCATCGCGGCATTCCAGGTGGCGATATAGTTGAGACCGTCGGCGACGCTGTGGTCGCGAGCGTAGGTGATCATTTCCTTGCAGCCGCGGATCGACAGCGGTGACTTGGCGGCGATACTGCAGGCGATTTCCATGACGCCTTCGTGCAGCGTTTCGGGCGTGTCGAAGCAGCGGTTGACCAAGCGCATCTGCTGCGCCTCGGGTCCCTCGACGCGGCGCCCGGTGTAGGCCAGTTCGCGCGCCATGCCGTCGCCGACGAGGTAAGGCAGGCGCTGCAGGGTGCCGACGTCGGCGGTCATGCCGACATCGATTTCCTTGACCGTAAAGTACGCGTTGGCCGAGCAGTAGCGCATGTCGCAGGCGGTGATCAGGTCGCTGCCCCCGCCGATGCAGGCGCCATGCCCCGCTGCCAGTACCGGTTTGCGGCAGCGCTCGATTGAGGTCAGCGTGTCCTGCAGCCTGAGGATCAGGCGGCGCAGTTTTTCGCGGCGGCGGCCGTCACAGTCGTCTTCGATTTGGGAGCCCACACCCATAAGCATGGCGAGATCAATGCCGGAGGTGAAATATTTGCCGCGCCCGACGAGTACGCCAACCCGCGCTTCCGGTGTGTTGTCCAACCACTCCATGGCCTGCTTGATTTCGTACCACATCGGTTCGCTCATGGCGTTGGCCTTGTCCGGCCGGTTGAGGGCGATGGTGGCGACGCCGGCATCTAGCGTGAGTGCGAGGGTGCTGAATTCCATGTGGGTCCTTTCGGGGAGGAACAGAAGTCCGGGGGCAAAGCGAAATTGTCTCGCAGTTCACGCTTGAGGATCTTGTTGAATGCCTGAGGTTATTGCGGTGATCAATTAGTACCTCCTGCGCCTCGGAACTGATGCGCAGTATCCCGGCACGCCCTCGCCGTCAGTATTCCCGCCCGTATCTGCCAACGGGAAGAATGCCTGCCAAGCTGAAACGATTGGCTCCCGGAAGTCAGTGGCCGCTTTGGGGAACGGCCCAGATTCAGCGGCCGGTCTGGCGATGAAACACGAGCGGCGGCTAATGGCCGCGCTGAGTCATGGCGCAAGCTATCGTCGGTGCCCGCTTCGGGCGATGTTCTGACGCTCTCCGTCCCACCAGCGCCGACTCTTTGGGTACCGCGCGCATGAGATGAGGCAACCGGGAGTGGTCGTTGCCCCGACTCCCTCGCCTGGAGCTTGCGGCAGCCTGCGCGGTGCGCGGCGGATGCTGTCCGTTCAGCGGGCCAATTCGAAAGGCGAGCTGATTTCGAAAAATTCGCCTTGCATCATGGCGGACGGGGGAATGCCGAACATCTGCTGGAAGGTCCGAGTGACGTGTGCCGCGTCGGCAAAGTCCGCGGCCTGCGCAGCTGCGGTGATGGTGCGTTCGCGTGCGATGGCGAGCGTGGCTCGCGTGAGCTTGCGCCACAGCATGTAACGCCGAAACGGCAGCCCGACCTGCTGCTTGAACAGGTGTGCGAAGCGGCTCGGCGACAAGTGAATCATGGCCGCGGCGGTTTCCGCCGACACGCGGAGGTTGGTCGAGTCGCGAATGGCATTCAACACGGTGGTCACCCGGGGATCGCGCTGGCGGGTCGGCGGCTCGCCCGCGCACAGCGAAAGAACGCAGTGGCGGATGAGCCCGCGGACCTCCATGCTTGCGAACGGCTGCTCGCAGAATTTTCGCAGCTCCGCCAGACATGAAGAGAGGGCGGTGTCCGGAAGGAGGGTGATTTCCTTCACCAGCGCGGTGCGCAGCCATGTTCCTTCGGTCGATTCGGGATCCAGCATCAGCATGGCTGCCAGTGAGCCCTGAGCGTCGAAGGAATGCACGACGTCCGGGCGCACGATGATGCCTGCTCCGGGCCGCCAGTCGCCGCGCGAACTGCGGATGCTTGCCATGCCATCGATGGCGATGACGATCTGGATGGCGTGATGCGCATGGGGCGGAACGACGCCTGCGCTGCGGCCGAGGGCGAGGAAGCCCCCGTCCCACAAGTACCAGCGTGGCGCGTCGTGTCCTTGCGAGGACTTGATCGAGAAATTGCTCAATTTCCCTACCATGCCCGGATAGCCAGTTTGTTCAAGAACATCAGCGGATCCGTTCAATCATTATTGCGCGCACTTCCCTAACGTATGAGCCATCGTGACGACAGCCGTCACGATACACAACTCAACGTGAAAACCCGGGAGACTCGATTGAAGATATTTCAGTATTGCACGCTTGCAGGTCTGTCCTCGAGGACTTGCGCGAACTTGCGTCCTGGACCGACCGCAATGTCCATCACAGCCCAACTGCGTAGAGGTTTCCCATGATGCAAGAACTTGTCGCTCTCATCGGCCAGTACGGCCTGTTGATCATATTCGCACTGGTGCTGCTGGAACAACTGGGACTCCCCCTGCCGGCGCTGCCCGCCCTCGTCGTTGCCGGTGCGCTGGCCGCCGGTGGCGACCTCTCGTTACCCGAGCTCTTCGCAGCCGCAGCACTTGCTTGCATTGCCGGGGACGCCGCCTGGTATGCGGCCGGCCGTCGTTACGGCAATCGGGTTCTGAAGACGCTTTGCCGCGTGTCCCTGTCGCCGGACATTTGCGTGAATCAGGCGCAGGCGAACTTCGATCGCTGGGGCCTGGGCCTGCTGGTCATCGCAAAGTACATTCCGGGGCTATCGACGGTGGTGCCGCCTCTGGCGGGCGCAACGCGTGTCAGCTGGTCCGCCTTCCTGCTGTTCGACGGCATCGGCACCATGCTCTGGGTGGCGTCCGGTCTGGGTGCCGGCTACCTGATGCATGCGCAGGTTGCGGAATTGCTGGCGCAGGCCGAGCGCCTGGGCACCGGAGTGCTGATCCTCGTCGCCACCCTGATTGCCGGCTACATCGTGTCGAAGTGGCTGGAACGGAGGCGCCTGCACGCCATCCTTCGCTCCGCGCGCATCGACGTCGACGAGCTGCACGCGCTGATGAGTTCCGGAGCGCAGCCGATGATCGTCGACCTGCGTCCCCCCACGGCCCGCACGCTCGATCCCAGGACCATTCCGGGAGCGGTGCCGGTGGAGCTGCAGGCTCTCCCCCTGAAATTCGGGAATCCACCCGCGCCGGGCCAGGACATCATCATCTTCTGCACTTGTCCCAACGAAGCGGGGGCCGCCCAGGCTGCCCGGCTGCTGATGGCGCGCGGTTACGCCCGCGTCCGGACCCTGCAAGGCGGGCTCGACGCATGGATTGCGGCCGGCCACGACATGCAGAACCTTCCTGCGAGCGCCGCGTAAGGGTTTGGCGCCCGGGATTGCCTTGGTCCCCGGGGCTGATCTTCGCCGTTGCGCCAGCGCCGACTCTTCAGGTCACGGCGCCGGCAGGCTCCTGCGGTGCCGCCAGAACAGGCCCATCAGCGGCTTGACGCTGGTGCCGTGGGCCAGTATGGATAGCGAGACCGCGATGAGCGTGAACTGGATCAGCTCCAGGGCCAGGTCTTCGGCGATGCCGTGCTGGATGGCATACATCAGGTAATACAGCGAACCGATGCCGCGCACGCCGAACCAGCCGACCATGCCGCGTATCGGCCAGGACGTGCGGGTGCCCAGCATGCCGACGAGGACACTGACCGGGCGCGCCACGACGAACAGGAACAGCGCCAGCGCCACCGCCCGCCAGCTCCAGGATTCGAGTATCAGTGCGCCGCCGATCAGCAGGATCAGCGTCATTTCCGAGAGCCGCTCCAGGTGTTCCTTGAATATCAGGGAACCAGCGCTGACGGTCGGCGGCGGCTGGGCGTCGGGGATGGGGTCTGCGGCATCCGGCCCGGGGCTGGCGATGCGCGGCGTTTGCGGGGATGCGTCGACGGCGCCGGTGAGCTTGAGTTCGGTCTGGCGCAGGGCGACCGCCGCAAAAAATACCGCCAGGAAGCCCCACGCGCCGACCAGCACGCTCAGGCCATACACCACGCCGATCAGGCCGAGTCCGAGGAAGTCGTCCATCAGCTTGTGCTCGGGCGACTCGTGGCGCAGCTTCCATGCCACATGGGCGAGGGCGGTGCCGGCAAGGACCCCGATGGCGACTCCCGCGATCGTGGCCCACAGCACGTCGAACAGCACCCATTGCAGGCCGAATTCGCCGAGCTCGTGCAAACCCAGCAATCCCAGGCCCAGCATCACGAAGGGAAAGGCGCTGCCGTCGTTCATGCCGGCCTTGCAGGTCAGGGTGTAGCGCAGCTGGTCACGATCGCCGGCGTGGCGGATCTGCACGTCGGTCGCCAGCACCGGGTCGGTGGGCGCCAGGATCGCGCCGAGCAGGATGCCGGTGCCCAGCGGCAGGTCGAATACGTAGAAAGCAAAGGCGGCGACCAGGGCGACGCTGACCGCCATGGATGTCGTTGCCAGCAGGATCGGCGTGCGCCAGCGCGCCAGGCTGACCGGGACGGGCATCTTGACGCCGGCGGAAAACAGCGAAATCAGCACCACCACTTCGGTCAGCGCCTCGAGCAGGGCCGATTCCTTGAGCGGATTGAAGTGGAACACATTCAGCACCGTCGGCCCGACCAGCATGCCCACCGCCAGATAGATGATGGCCGGCGTCACCGGCAGGCGCGGCAGCAGCGAAGCCGTGGCGCCCCTGGCGAGCAGGAGGCCGCCCACCAGCAGAAACCATTGTGCGTTAACCATCGTCTGTCAGGCTTTTCTCGATTGATTGGCGTGCGGGTCGTTCAGGCTAACCGGCTTCCGGATTGCGCGATGTGCGCCAGCGAACAGTCCCCTGCCACCGGTTCATGTCCCTGCTCTTGAAACGGGCTTGGCCGCCCCCATATCGGCCTCCTGATCGCTGTTCCACGTTCCACAAGAGGATTCACTATGACCACCGACACCCAGACCGCGCCCGCGTCGCGCGAAACCCTCGGCTTTCAGACCGAGGTCAAGCAACTCCTGCAACTGATGATCCACTCGCTGTACTCCAACCGCGAGATTTTCCTGCGCGAGCTGATTTCCAATGCGTCGGATGCCTGCGACAAGCTGCGCTTCGAAGCCCTGCACAACGCGGGCCTCTTCGAAGGTGATTCCGACTTCAAGATCCGGGTCTCCTTCGACAAGGACGCCAAAACTCTGACCATCGCCGACAACGGCGTCGGCATGAGTCGCGAGGAAGTGATCACTAACCTCGGGACCATCGCCAAGTCGGGTACGCGCGAATTCTTCTCGCAGCTCTCGGGCGACCAGCAGAAGGACGCCAGCCTGATCGGCCAGTTCGGCGTCGGCTTCTACTCGTCGTTCATCGTCGCCGACAAGGTCACTGTCGTGACCCGCCGTGCCGGCGCCGAGCCGAACCAGGGCGTACGCTGGGAATCCGAAGGCACGGGCGAATTCACCATAGAGATGGTCGACCGCCCGACGCGCGGCACCGAGATAACCCTGCACCTCAAGGCCGACCAGGACGACCTGCTGTCCTCCTGGAAAATCAAGTCCATCATCCGCAAGTACTCCGACCACATCGTCCAGCCCATCGTGATGAAGGGCGAAAAATGGGACGAGGAGAAGAAGCAGCAGGTCGCGACCGACGAGGATGAGACGGTCAACCAGGCTTCCGCGCTGTGGGCGCGACCGAAGAGCGAAATCACCGAGGAGCAGTACAAGGAGTTCTACAAGCACGTCGGCCACGATTTCGAGGACCCGCTGACCCGGACCCATGCCCGCGTCGAGGGCAAGACCGAGTACACGCAACTGCTCTACGTGCCGGCGCGCGCGCCCTTCGACCTGTGGGACCGCAACGCGAGGCATGGAGTGAAACTCTACGTGCGCCGCGTCTTCATCATGGACGACGCCGAGCAGCTGATGCCGCTGTATTTGCGCTTCGTGCGCGGCATCGTCGATTCCAACGACCTGCCGCTGAATGTCTCGCGCGAAATCCTGCAGGAATCGAAGGACATCGAAGCCATCCGCAAGGGCTGCACCAACAAGGTCCTCGGCATGCTGGAAAGTCTGGCCAGCAGCGAAGATGCTGCGGAGAAGGAAAAGTACGCCAAGTTCTGGGGCGAGTTCGGCAAGGTCTTGAAGGAAGGCATGGGCGAGGACTTCGCCAACAAGGACAAGATCGCCGCGCTCTTGCGTTTCGCCTCGACCCACGCCGACACGCCAGAGGAAACCGTGTCGCTGGCCGACTACATCGCCCGCATGAAGCCCGAGCAGGAAAAGATCTACTACGTCACCGCCGAGACTTTCAACGCGGCGAAGAACAGTCCGCACCTGGAAGTCTTCCGCAAGAAGGGCATCGAGGTATTGCTGCTCTCCGACCGTGTCGACGAATGGGTGGTGTCGCACCTGACCGAGTTCGGGGGCAAGCAACTGGTCTCCGTCGCCAAGGGCGGCCTGGATCTGGGCAAGCTGGAAGACGAAGCCGAGAAGAAGGAACAGGAATCGGCGGCCGGCGAGTTCAAGGACCTGACCGAGAAGATCGCCAAGTCGCTGGGCGAGAAAGTCAAGGAAGTGCGCGTCACGCACCGCCTGACCGACAGCCCGGCCTGCCTGGTGGCCGACGAGCACGACGTCTCCGGCAACCTCGCGCGCATCCTCAAGGCCGCCGGGCAGAAGGCACCGGCCTCGAAGCCCATCCTCGAAATCAACCCCAAGCACCCGGTGCTGCTGCGCCTCAAGTACGAGGAGAAGAAGTTCGACGACTGGTGCGCGGTGCTGTTCGACCAGGCCCTGCTGGCCGAAGGCGGCCAGCTCGACGATCCGGCAACTTTCGTCAAGCGCATGAACCAACTGATGCTGGAGATGAGCGGCAGCTAAAAGCTTGCGAATAAATCTACTGCGCGTGCCGGATCGGGGCTTGGGCGGTGCTCGCTATCCTCACGTATAACTACATACGTTCCGGTAGCTGTGCTCCGGCCGCGCCGCGCTGCGGCCCGCTCGCTACGATTTCTTCGCAAGCTTTGCCATGGAAAGGCTGACGGGCCTCGCGCCCGTCATCGACGCGCGAGCCCGGGTGCTGGTCCTGGGCTCGTTTCCGTCTACCGCCTCGCTCGCCGCACAGCAGTACTACGCCCATCCGCAGAACCAGTTCTGGCGCATCCTCGGCGCGGTGATCGGCCAGCCGCTGAAGGAAATGGACTACGCGGCGCGCATCGCCGCGGCGCAGGACGCCGGCATCGCCATCTGGGATGTGTTCGCCTCCTGCGAACGCGCCGGCAGCCTCGACACGGCAATCCGCGAGGCCCGGCCCAATGACTTGGCCAAACTGCAGGAGTCGGCGCCGGCGCTACGGCGCATCTGCTTCAATGGCCGCATGGCGGCGCGGCGCATTCGCGAGGTCGAAGCCCTCGGCTTCCAGGCTCTGGTGCTGCCCTCGACCAGCCCGGCGCACGCCGGCATGACATTCGAGCAAAAGCTCACGCGCTGGCGCGCCGCTCTGCAAGCTTAGGACCGGCGGTTTTTGCGCGACAAGTGCGGCGCCGCGAGTATGATTGTTCCCGTCATTTCGTGGGAGCCCGCCATGCAAACGCCAGCCGCCTTGCCCGATCTCGATCATCCCCTGCTCGACGCCGATTCGATCCGGCGCGCACTCTACAACCGCCTCGTCTATACCATCGGCAAGGATCCGATCACCGCCACCGATCGCGACTGGTTCTACGCCGCCGCCGCGGTGGTGCGCGAACGCATGATCGAACGCTGGATGGAGACCGCGCGCAGCTATTACGTCGAGGACCGCAAGCGCGTCTATTACCTCTCGATGGAATTCCTCATGGGCCGCACCATGACGAACAGCATCCTCAACCTCTTCTGCGACAGGGAGTTCAACGACGCCCTGGCGGCGCTGGCCGAAATGGGCCTGAAACGGGAGAACATCAGGGAGATGGAGCCGGACGCAGCGCTGGGAAACGGCGGCCTCGGGCGGCTCGCGGCCTGCTTTCTCGATTCGATGGCGACCATGGGCATCGCCGGCTACGGCTACGGCATCCGCTACGAATACGGCATGTTCAACCAGGGCATCGAGGATGGCCAGCAGGTCGAGCACCCCGACAACTGGCTGCGCTACGGCAACCCCTGGGAGTTCCCGCGCCCCGAAGTGCTCTACCAGGTCAAGTTCCACGGCCGCGTGGTCGAGTTTTCCGACGGGCACGGCAAGAAGATCTACCAGTGGGTGGACACCGACGACGTCATGGCCATGGCCTACGACTATCCGATTCCCGGCTACGACACCGGTACGGCGAACAACATGCGGCTGTGGGCGGCCAAGGCCAGCCGCGACTTCGACCTCAAGTACTTCAACGAGGGCAATTACATCGCCGCGGTGGAAGACAAGAACGATTCGGAAAACCTGTCCAAGGTGCTCTATCCCGACGACACCACGGTGATGGGGCGCGAGCTGCGCTTGAAGCAGCAGTACTTCTTCGTCTGTGCATCGCTGCAGGACATGCTCTACCGCTTCACCAAGTCGGGCACCTCGCTCGACAAGCTGCCCGACAAGGTGGCGGTCCAGCTCAACGACACCCACCCCTCGATCGCCGTCGCCGAGCTGATGCGCATCCTGATCGACCTGCACCACTTCGAATGGTCGCGCGCCTGGGACATCGTCACCCGCACCTTCGCCTACACCAACCACACCCTGATGCCCGAGGCGCTGGAAACCTGGCCCGTCGCCCTGTTCGAGCGCGTGCTGCCGCGCCACCTGCAGATCATCTACGAAATCAACCACCACTTCCTCAGGGACGTGATGCACCATTACCCGGGCGATCCCGCCCTGTGGCAGCGCATGTCGCTGATCGAAGAAAACAAGGGCAAGCGCATCCGCATGGCGCACCTGGCCATCGTCGGCAGCCACAAGGTCAATGGCGTGGCGGCGATCCACACCCGCCTGATGAAGGAAACCATCTTTGCCGATTTCCACCGCCTGTGGCCGGACAAGATCGTCAACATGACCAACGGCGTGACGCCGCGACGCTGGCTCAACCAGGCCAACCCGGCGCTGGCGAGGCTGATCACGCACCACATCGGCCGCGGCTGGCTGAAGGACCTCGACCAGTTGCGCCAGCTGACACCGCTGGCCGAAGATGCCGGCTTTCGCGACGCCTTCGTGCGCGTCAAGCACGACAACAAGAAGCACCTGGCGCACGTCATCCAGCAGCGGCTGGCGATCCGCGTGAACCCCGACTCGATCTTCGACGTGCAGATCAAGCGCATCCACGAATACAAGCGGCAACTGCTCAACGTGCTGCATGTCGTCACGCTCTACAACCGGCTGCGTGCCGGCGGCGACGCGCCGCCGCGCACCGTGATCTTCGGCGGCAAGGCCGCGCCCGGCTATCGCATGGCCAAGCTGACCATCCGCCTGATCAACGACATCGCCGACATCGTCAACCACGACCCGCTGGTGCGCGATCGGCTCAAGGTCGTTTTCATCCCCAACTACGACGTGTCGAACGCCGAGATCATCATCCCCGCCGCCGACCTCTCCGAGCAGATCTCCACTGCCGGCACCGAAGCCTCCGGCACCGGCAACATGAAGCTGGCGCTCAACGGCGCGCTGACCATCGGCACGCTGGACGGCGCCAATGTCGAGATCCGCAACGAGGTCGGGCCGGAAAACATGTTCATCTTCGGCCTCACCACCGAAGAAGTCGCGAGCTTGCGCGCCTCCGGGTACAACCCCTGGCTCTACTACGAAGGCAACCACGAACTGAAGCAGGCGCTGGACATGATCCGCGACGGCTTCTTCTCGCCCGAAGAGCGCGCGCGCTACCGGCCCGTCTTCGACAACCTCACCGCCAACGGCGACCACTATTTACTGCTCGCCGACTATGCGTCCTACATCGCCTGCCAGGAACAGGTCGGGGCATTGCATTGCGACCGGGAGGCGTGGACACGCAAGGCGATACTCAATGTCGCCGGCATGGGGCAGTTCTCCTCCGACCGCACCATCGGCCAGTACGCAAAGACCATCTGGAACGTCGAGGCACAGCCGAGGGCGGCGGAGTAGTGCGGATAGCGTAAGAGTCGGCGGTGGTAGCATCCCCAAATGTCAGGCTCGACAAAATAGAGGCAAGGCGTTGAGTAGAATGGATTCGTGAGCCGCCAGGATATTTATGCGGCCTTTCCGATGGCTTGCTTTCCATCATTTCGGCAGTGGAGTTAAGCTGGGCATCACGATATCCATGGCACATCCCGGCGTGAGAAAACAAGCGTTCGGCCTCATTGGTTGGCTTGGCGCCTCCCTCGTCACCGGGGCCATCGGAGCCGTCGCCTCGGCCAGTGCTGCGTCGTTCTATGGCGAACTCTCCCAGCCGTCCTGGGCGCCGCCTGCTTGGCTTTTCGGCCCGGTCTGGTCGGTCCTATATGTCCTCATGGGCGTCTCAGCCTGGCTCGTCTGGCGAGAACATGGCTTTCGTGGTGCTTCGACCGCTCTGAAGTTGTTCGTCGCCCAGTTGTTCGCCAACGCGCTTTGGAACTGGATTTTCTTTGTCTGGCACCAGGGTGCGTTGTCTCTGGCCGAGATCGTCGCTCTGTGGTTGCTCATCGCCAGCACCATCTCGGCGTTCTGGCGATTGCATAGGCTGGCGGCGCTCCTGCTCGTGCCTTATCGCGCATGGGTAAGCTTCGCCACCGCGCTGACCGCTGCGTTGTGGCGGCTCAACCCTGTGGCGCTTGGGTAATGGACGGGCGACCCGTGCCGACTGAAGTACAGGGATTGGAGTTCTGACGAAGAAATAAGGGGGTGATCCGAAACGAAAAGCGAAATGACGCTGACACCCCAGTGGCAGACCACAATGGCAGTGGGGAGAGCCGGTCTGCCTCAAACCACGGATGGCCGCATCGATTCAGAAAGTCGGCGCCCGCGAGACGGTCAGTCGACGTTGCAGGAGGTAATAATTGGGCGATGTCGCGCTCAGTCTCCCTTTCTTCGGCGACTTGACCGATGCCGCCCTGCCGGACACGCCATCAGCAGTCATCGACATTGCCGCGCCCCGATCCGGTGCGCCGGTGCTAGAAACCCGATAGCGCAAGGAGAAAAGCCATGTCCAGCCTCGTCCTGTATGGAAACGAATTCGACGGCCACCTGGAAAACGGCCTGACGCCGCAGTTCTTCAAGTACCGGATCCTGGCCGAGGGCGATTCATGGATGGATCGCAGCGCGATGTTCCATACCTCCCTGCTGCAGAAGCTGGCGCCGAAAATGGATGCCGCCGGCGATGAGGTGCTGATCATCAACTTGTCGCGTTTCGGCGATACGATGCGCCGGATGGGCGATTGCGCCGACGGCGAGTTCGGGCTGTGGATCAATACCGATTTCGGCTGGAAGTTCGACGCCGTGTTGCTGAGCGCCGGGGGCAATGACTTCATCGACGCCGCCCGCGATCCAGCTGCCGGCCGGGGAATCCTCAAGGATCTGGCCGGCGCGCCCTTGCCGGCCCAGGGCCGGGACTGCCTCGACCGCAACGCCGTCGACCGCCTGGTCACCGGCTATCTGGCGCCAGGTTTTTCCGTCCTTTACGACGAGGTGCAGGCAAGCAGGCACGCCGGAGTGCCGATCTTCCTCAACCTCTACGACACGCCCGTGGCACGCAACGCGCCGGCATTTCCAGGTGGCAGGTCGTGGCTCCATGAGGCCTATGTCAAGAACGGCATTCCGCCGTCGCTCTGGCCGGATCTGACCCACGGCATCTTCGAGGAAGTCCAGGCTGCCATATCGGGATGGACCGTCGGCCGCGGCGGGCTGCATTGCGTTCCGACCCGTGGCACGCTGACCGCGGCCGACCCGGATGCGACGGGGAGCAGCGGCGACTGGCTTAATGAAATCCACCCCAACGCGTCCGGCTGGGAAAAGCTCGCGGCCGCATGGCAGAAAGCCGTCAAGCCGCTGCTGCCCTAGGCGGCGGGCCGGGCAGGTGCCTGGAAAGCCGGCGCCAGCAGCACGGCGGCTCAGCCCTTGTCGCGCGCCCGCTGCTTGGCGCCAACGTAGTCGGCCTGCGAAACGTAGAGCAGGTCGGCGATCTTGCGCATGAAGTGCTGTTCGTGGGCGTCAAGGTGGCCGTCGGCGAAGGCGACCTGCCAGAGGTTTTCGACCACCTCGATTTTCTGCTCGCGGCTGAAGTGTTTGTTGATCAGCGAGGTGAACTGGAAATAGTCGGTCGCCTGTTTTGCTTCTTCCGTCGCAAGTGCCATCAGCGTGTCGACCTCCTGTGCGCAGAGGCCGAAGCGGGTTTGCAGCGCCTGCGCCACGGTCGCCGTTTCCGCGTCCGTGACCGAACTGTCCATGCGCATCATTTCCAGCAGCAGGGCCGCCGTGGCGACGTGCAGCGCGTGTTGCGGGCCGGCGCCCGCCTGGCTTGCGGCCGGCGCGATCATCTGCGTGAAGAAGTCCCTGATGCCATCGATCATGCCGTGTCGTTCCTAACTTTCGTGGCGACTCGCCACCGCTTATGATGAAACACGCGAAAACGAAGTTTCAGTGGAGGCTAACGCCGGCATTATCGGCGTTAAGCGTAGCGGCCGGAGCTAACGGCGGCATAAAGGCCCGCCCCTCCCATCCGCTGCGCGGCCCACGGCTGGCTTTGCACAGCCAGCCGGCTGCGGCGGCACGACGCATGCGTCGCGAAATCCCGCCTCGCCC
>VEPA01000193.1 GCA_012026675.1 Betaproteobacteria bacterium
CAGCGACACGATCCCCAACCTTGCGGCACAAAGGGCGGGCTATCTTGAATCGCAGTTGAAAGCACTCAAGGATGGCTCGCGCAAGAACGCGATCATGAATGCCATCGCGGCGCAGTTGAGTGCCGAGGACATCGCGAATGTCGCTGCCTGGTTTGCCGCGCAGCCGGGAGCTGCGACAGGAGGCAAGTCCGCGTTTCTGGCCAACGTGGCCAAGACCGCCGTGAGTTTCCCCGAGGGCTATAAAGACACATTCATCAAGTACCACACGATCAATTTCCCGGCGACCAGGCAGGTTCGCTACTACTACGCCAACAGGATTGCGGTCGACGCGGCCAGGGCGGGCAAGTCCCTGCCCGACGGATCGGTGTTGTTCGCCGAGGTCCATGCCGCAAAACTCGACGCCGACCAGAAGCCGGTCATGGGCAGCGATGGCTTCTACGCAGCAGACAAGTTGATCTTTTACACGGCGATGGCGCGTGATGCCGGATGGGGCAAGGAGATTCCTGAAATGCTGCGCAACAGCGACTGGAACTATGCCGTATTCACCCCGGACAAGCAGCACCGGGCCGGCGCAAACCAGGCCGAGTGCCTCGCCTGCCACAAGCCGCTCGACTCCACGAGCTACACCTTCACGCTCAAGCAGCTTGCCGAGTCCAAATAGGCGGGCTGCGCCGGGGCCGGCGATGCCGGCTGTCGCTGGAGTTTGGAAGCGCCCGTCCGGTTTCCGAAAATGTCGACCGCGAAAGGATGATGGCCATGAACGGGGAGCAGATTCCGCGGCGACCGTCAGATCAAGGCATCACCCAGCTTGAAATCGACCAGCGTGTATTCGACCTTTACGACGAGTATTGCCACGGCCGTATCGACCGGCGCGAATTCCTCAGCCGCGCCGCCTCGATAGCGGCGCTGGGCGCAGCGGGGCTGGTCATGGCGCAGGCGCTGCTGCCGCGCTATGCCCTGGCACAGACGATTTCGTTTACGGACCAGCGCCTCAAGGCGAACTACGTCACCTACCCGTCGCCGGGAGGCAACTCCGGCACCATGCGGGGCTATCTTGTGCAACCGACCGGAGCGAGCCCGTTCCCGGCTGTGCTGGTGGTGCATGAAAACCGGGGACTCAACCCCTACATCGAGGATGTCGCCCGACGTGCGGCGGTGGAAGGATTTCTCGCGCTCGCTCCCGACGGCCTCTTCCCAGCGGGCGGCTATCCGGGCAACGACGACGACGGCCGCACGCTGCAGGCAAGCCTCGATCAGGCCAGGCTGCGCACCGACCTGCTGAACAGCGCGCGATTCCTCAAGAGCCACAAGCTGTCCACCGGCAAGCTGGGAGTCACGGGTTTCTGCTATGGCGGCGGCGCGGGCAACTACCTAGCGGCAGCCATGGGAACGGACATGCAGGCCGGCGCACCCTACTACGGGGTGGCTGCCGACACGGCAAGCGTGGCGCAGATCAGGGCGCCGTTGCTGTGCCATCTGGCCGAACACGACGAGCACATCAATTCCACCTACCCTGCTTTCGAGGCAGCACTCAAGGCCGCCGGCGTGTCATGCCAAGTGCATTTCTACCCGGGAACGCAGCACGGCTTCCACAACAACTCCACGCCAAGGTACAACGAAGCCGCAGCGAAGCTGTCGTGGCAACGCACGGTCGCGCATTTCAGGAAGCACCTTGCATGACAACCGGATTGCATCGCCGGATTCGGGTCGCGACGCGAAGCGCCGGGCGCGGATCCGGGCATCAGCCCAGGACGCGGGCCTTGAGCGTGGCCAGGTAAGGCAACACCTCCGGTGAATTCTCTGCGGGCGCCCACGGCGCGCGTTCGGCGTCGGTGAAGGGCAGATAGGGTCCGGCCTTGGCTTCGAGAAACACGGTGTCCGGCTCCAGCGCCACGGCGGTATGCCAGGTGCCATAGGCAATATCGACGCCCATCGCCGTCCCGCCGGCACCGACTTTTGCCGTCCGCACCACGTTGCCGGCATCATCGAAAACAAGCAGCCCCAGCAGGCCGCGCAGGATGACGAAGGTTTCGTCCTTGTTCGGATCGAGATGGCGATGCGGCGGGATGTAGGAATCCGGCTGCATGGCGTTCAGCAGGCGGTGTCCGGGATGGTCGTCACGCGGATGAAAGTTGCGGTTCTTGCGCCGGCGCGGGCTGGCTTGCGCTTCGGCGCAGACCTCGTTCAGCAGGGCATCGTCGATCAGCGTGATCATTGGTAGATGACTTTCACGTTCTCGGCCTTGAGCCAGTCAACGAGTCCGGCCAGCAGGGCATCATCGAGCCTGACGCGCCAGCTCTCGGGCAGCGGCAGTTCAGCCACGGCATCGCCATTGCGGTAATTCAGCCGCACCGGACAGGGCCCGTTGCGAAACGGGCTCAACAGCGCTTGCAGGCGTTTGGCATCCGAGCCGCCGTTCATGGTCAGGTGCAGGCCGCGGGCAAAGCGGCCGCGCGCCTCGGCCAGGGTGTAGAGCTTGTCGGCGGTAATGCGCAGGCCGCCGCTGAAGCGATCCTCCTGCACCTTGCCTTCGACCAGCAGCAGTTCATCTTCCTTGATCTTGGCGCGCTCGGCTTCCCACAGTTCGTTGTAGACGACCACCTCGCGCTGGCTGGTGCCGTCGTCGAGCGTCACCACAGCCATCTTGCCGCCACGAGACATCTGTGTCCGGGTGGACATGACGACGCCGGCCAGGAGCATTGGTTCGCGCTGCGCTTCGAGCTGACCAAGGCTGCGCTTGACGAAGGCGCTGAGCTCGGCAGCGTAGGCGTGGTAGGGGTGGCCGGAAAGGAAGAAACCGAGCGCCGGCTTTTCGTTCATCAATTGCTCGCGCTCGTTCCAGCGCGGCACCTCGACATAGTGCACGGTATCCTCCCGCGCCCCGGTGCCCATGTCGAACAGGCCGCCCTGCATGGCGTTGCGCTCGGCCTGCTCGGCGGCCTCGAGGGCGACTCCGGTCGAGGCCAGCAGCTTGGCGCGATGGTCGTCGATCGCGTCGAAGGCGCCGGCACGGATCAGCGCCTCGATGACGCGCCGGTTGACCACGCGCTTGTCGATGCGGCGGCAGAAATCGAACAGGTCACGGAAGGGGCCCCCGGTATCTCGGGCTTTCAGGATCACCGACAGCGCCGCCTCGCCGGTGCCCTTGATGGCACCCAGACCGTAGCGGATCGTCCTGCCATCCACCGGCCGGAAACGGATGCCGCTCCGGTTGATGTCGGGCGGCAGGAAGACCAGGCCGTTGTCGATCGCATCCTTGTAGAAGAACTGGATCTTGTCGGTGTTGGCCATTTCCGACGACAGCGTCGCCGCGGCGAAGGCGGCCGGGTGATGGCGCTTGAGCCAGCCGGTCTGGTAGGCGACCAGTGAATAGGCCGCCGCATGCGACTTGTTGAAGCCGTAGCCGGCGAACTTCTCCATGGTGTCGAAGATTTCGTTGGCCTTGGCGCTATCGATGGCGTTGCCGGCAGCGCCCTTGACGAAAATCTCGCGCTGCTGGGCCATCTCCTCCGGCTTCTTCTTGCCCATGGCGCGTCGCAGGAGGTCGGCGCCGCCCAGGCTGTAGCCGGCCACGACCTGCGCGGCCTGCATCACCTGTTCCTGATACACCATGATGCCGTAAGTCTTGCTGACCACCTTTTCCAGCAGCGGATGGGGATAGTCGAAACGCGCCCCGTGCTTGCGATTGACGAAGTCCGGGATGAAGTCCATCGGCCCGGGCCGGTACAGCGCGTTGAGCGCGATCAGGTCTTCCAGGCAGTCGGGTCGGGCCTTGATCAGGGTGTCCTTCATGCCGCCGGACTCGAACTGGAACACGGCCGTGGTGTTCGCCGTCTTGAACACGGCGTCATAGGTTTCGCGGTCGTCGAGCGGCAGCGTGGCGAGGTCGATGGCCACGCCTTCGACTTCCTGGGCCAGACGCACCGCCTCGTCCAGTATCGTCAGGGTGCGCAGGCCGAGGAAGTCGAACTTGCCGAGGCCGGCCTTCTCGACGTCGTCCTTGTCGCACTGCGACACCACCGAACTCGTGCCGTCCGGCGAATACAGCGGGCAGAAATCGGTCAGCTTGCCCGGCGCGATCAGCACGCCGCCGGCATGCATGCCGACGTTGCGCGCGAGGCCTTCGAGCTTCAGCGCCAGCGCCCAGAGTTCGGCGACTTCCTCTTCCGCCTCGATGCGCTGCCGGATCACCGGTTCCTTCTCCAGCGCATCCTTGAGGGTGATGCCCAGCTCGTTCGGAATCAGCTTGGCAAACTGATCGACGAAGTTGTAGCCGAGGTCGAGCACGCGCCCGACATCGCGGATCACCGCCTTGGCCGCCATGGTGCCGAAGGTGACGATCTGCGACACGGCGTGCGCGCCGTACTTGTTCTTGACGTAATCGATGACGCGGTCGCGCCCTTCCTGGCAGAAGTCGATGTCGAAGTCCGGCATCGACACCCGCTCCGGATTGAGGAAGCGCTCGAACAGCAGGTCGTAGCGCAGCGGATCAAGGTCGGTGATGCCCAGGCTGTAGGCCACCAGCGACCCGGCGCCGGAACCGCGCCCGGGGCCCACCGGCACGCCGTTGTGCTTGGCCCAGTTGATGAAGTCGGCGACGATCAGGAAATAGCCGGGGAAACCCATCTTGATGATGGTCGCGATATCGAAATCGCGGCGCGCGACATAGGTCGGCCTTTGCTTTTCGCGCTCGGCCGCGTCGGGATAGAGCAGTTGCAGACGGCGCTCAAGGCCGGCATGCGATTCGCTGGCGAGGAAAGCCTCCAGCGGCTCGCCGGCGGGCGTCGGGAAGTCCGGCAGGCGGCTCTTGCCCAGTTCCACCGTGAGATTGCAGCGGCGCGCGATTTCCACCGAGTTCTGCAGTGCCTCGGGCAGGTCGGCGAAGAGCTCGGCCATCTCGGCCTGGGTCTTGAAGTACTGCTCCGGGCTGTAGCGCTTCGGCCGCCGCGTGTCGCCCAGCACATAGCCGTCGGCGATGCAGACCCGCGCCTCGTGCGCCTTGAAGTCGTCGCGCCGGAGAAACTGCACCGGGTGCGTCGCCACCAGCGGCAGGCCCAGGCGTGCGGCCAGGTCGACGCTCGCCGCCACCAGCACTTCGCTGGCCGCAACGTCGCCGCCCGCCGGGCGTTGCACCTCGACGTAATATGCGCCGGGAAAGAGTTGTGCCCAGGCTTGCGCGCGCACATCGGCCTGATCCAGCTTGCCGGCGGCGAGCAATTGCCCGATGTCGCCCAGCGGTCCGCCCGAGAGTGCAATCAGGCCGCCGTTGTCGCCCTGGCCAAGCTGGATGCGGGTGATTTCGGCGCGGCCGTGGCGGCGCGGCGCCAGATAGGCGGCAGAGAGCAGTTCGCACAGGCGCAGATAGCCGGCGCGATTCCTTGCCAGCAGCAGCAGGCGCACCGGACCGTCATTCTTGTCCGCCACATCGTCGCCGATCCAGACATCGCAGCCGATGATGGGCTTGACGCCAATGCCGCGCGCCGCGGTATAGAACTTGACCATGCCGAACAGGTTGGCCAGGTCAGTGATCGCCAAAGCCGGCTGGCCGTCGGCCGCCGCCTGCGCGATTACCTCATCGATGCGCGTCAGGCCATCGGTGATCGAGTATTCACTGTGAAGCCGGAGATGGACGAACTTTGGAGAAAGCGGCGCGGTGGACATGGCGCAATGATTTTACTCCCGCCCACCGCCGAGACGCGGGGCAAACGCCACGCAGGGGACTCATCCCCTGCGGCGGATCACTTCTTGACCGGCTCGCTGACGCTCTTGGCGAACATGTAGAAAATCGCCGCCTTGAATTCGGCGTCGGTCAGGTCGGGACGGCCGCCGCGCGCGGGCATGCCGTCATGGCCGCGCGTAGCGCCGAGCACCAGGCCGTCGAGACCCTTGCTCGCGCGTTTGGTCCATTCCTCGCGATCGCCGATGCGCGGCGAGTGCGCCTTGCCGGTGCCATGGCATTCGATGCATTTCGAATTGACGACGGCTTCGGGACTGCGATCCGCCACGTTGGCAGCGGGCTTGGTGGCTGGCTTGGCCGCATTTTCGGCGGCCTGGCTTGAACTGAAGCCTATGGCCAGGGGAATTGCCAGCAGCATGATGATCTTGCGGTTCATGAGCATCTCCAAAGTAGACAAAACGGGCGGAATGGTCGAATTCTATCGCTTTGCCCGGCCTCTTGCCGGGCGCATAAACGACGGTGATGCCGCGAAAAAAATAGGAGATTCATCGCCGCTTGCGCCGCCAGCCCGGCACGCCGTGCCGGGCAATCATCGCCCCGGGGGCGTCATACCGGTCGTTGCACCCAGTCCAGCAGCGGTTGCCACTGTTCGACGTCCTTCTCGACGCGACTGGGCGGCAGTTCGAAAATGCTCAGGCCATGGGCAGCCGCCTGAACGTAATTCTGCGTGTCGCGCAGATGCGCCACCACGGGCAGGCCGGTGCCTTCGAGAAAGCGTTCCAGTTCTCCCGCCGCCCGCGTGCGGGCATCCACGCGCATGGCGACGATGGCAACAAAGGCTTCGTGCTTGCGGATCTCCTTTTCCTCGAACAGCCGGTCGAGGAAATGGCGGGTGGCGAGGATGTCGAAAATGGACGGCTGCAGCGGCACTATCACGCGCCGCACCAGCTTCAGCACGTGGCCCAGCTTCTTGCCGTGCATCCCCGCCGGGGTATCCAGCACCACGTGGGTAGTGTCCTTGGGCGGCCGCGCCGGCTGATCGGGTTCGATGTCCCAGGTCGCAATGTGCGGCAGCGAAGGCGGGCGCAGCTTGAGCCATTCGCGTGAAGACTGCTGTCGGTCGATGTCGCCGAGCATGACGCGCTTGCCCCGTTGCGCGAAGTAGCCGGCCAGGTTGGTCGCGAGCGTGGTCTTGCCAACTCCGCCCTTGGGATTGGCAATCAGAAAAGATTCCATTCGCCTATGGTAACAGTACCGTCGAACCCGTGGTCTTGCGCGCCTCCAGATCGGCCTGCGCCTGCGCGGCGTCCTTTAGCGCATAGGTCTGGTTGACCTCGATCCTAACCTTGCCCGAGGCAACCACGTCGAACAGGTCGCCGGATATCGCCAGCAGGTCGCTGCGCTGCGCGACGTGAGTAAACAGCGTCGGCCGGGTGATGAACAGCGAGCCCATCTTGGCCAGCAGGCCGAGGTCGAAGGGCGCCACGGGACCGGAGGCGGCGCCGAACAGCACCATCATGCCCAGAGGCCGCAGGCACTCCAGCGAGCCCATGAAAGTGTCCTTGCCGATCGAGTCATAAACGACGCGGACACCCTTGCCCCCGGTAATTTCCTTGACCCGCTCGACGAAGTTCTCGCGCGTGTAGATGATCGCGTGGTCACAGCCGTGCGCCCTGGCCAGCGCCGCTTTCTCGTCGGAGCTGACCGTGCCGATCACCGTCGCGCCCAGCGCCCGCGCCCACTGGCAGGCGATGAGGCCGACGCCGCCGGCGGCGGCAGGGATGAGTATCGTGTCGCCGGCCTCGACTTTGCAGGTACGACGCAGCAAATATTGCGCGGTCATGCCCTGCAGCATCATCGCCGCGCCGGTCTTGAAGTCGATGCTGTCCGGCAGCCTGACCAGACGGTCGGCCGGCATGGTGCGCATTTCGGCATAGGCGCCGACCGGACCACCGGCGTAGGCGACGCGGTCGCCCACCTTGATGTCCGTGACCGCACTGCCCACCGCCTCGACCACGCCGGCAGCTTCGAGGCCGATCCCCGACGGCATGGGCAATGGGTAGGCGCCCGTGCGATGGTAGATGTCGATGTAATTGAGGCCAACGGCATGGTGCCGCACGCGCGCTTCATTGGGCGCCGTGTCGCCAACGCCGACTTCTTCCCAGCGCAGGACTTCGGGACCGCCGGGGGTATGAAAACGGATGGCATGGGTCATGGTTCAGCCTTTCAGGTGGTTGGCGTCGACGACCGCCAGCGCGGTCATGTTGACCAGACGCCGAACTGTAGCAGTCGCCGTCAGAATGTGCACGGGCAGGGCGGCGCCGAGCAGCACCGGTCCGACCGTGATGCCGTCGCCCGAGGTGGCCTTGATCAGGTTGAAGGAAATGTTGGCGGCATCGACGTTGGGCATGATCAGCAGGTTGGCCTCGCCGGTGAGGCGGCAACCCGGATACAGCTTCTCGCGGATAGCCTGCGACAGGGCGGCGTCGCCGTGCATCTCGCCGTCGACCTCGAGGCCCGGCGCACGCGATTCGATCAACGCCCGCGCCGCCGCCATCTTCAGCGCCGAAGCAGAGCGCAGGCTGCCGAAGTTGGAGTGAGAGAGCAGCGCCACCTTGGGTTCTAGGCCAAAGCGGCGGACTTCCTTGGCCGCCATCAGGGCGATCTCGGCAATCTGCTCGGCGGACGGGTCTTCATTGACGTAGGTATCGCAGAGGAACAGCGTGTGCCTGGCCAGCAGCAGCATGTTCATCGCGGCAAAGCAGTTTGCATTCGGCTCGAGGCCGATCACGTCGCTGACATGCTTGAGGTGCTGCGCATGGCGGCCAACCACGCCGCAAAGCATGGCATCGACATAACCGCGCTTGAGCAGCAGGGTGCCGATCAGCGTCGCATCGGAACGCAGCGCCTGCTTGGCGACGTCCGGCGTCACGCCCTGACGGCCCATGATGTCGTGATACTCCTGCCAGAGCTCCTTGTAGCGCGGATCGGAATCCGGATTCACGACCTCGAAATCGCGCCCCGCCACAAGGCGCAGACCGGCCTTCTCGATGCGCATGCCGATCACCTCGGGCCGGCCGAGCACCACCGGATGCGCCAGTCCCTCGTCCTTCACCGCCTGCACCGCGCGCAGCACGCGCTCGTCCTCGCCCTCGCAGTAGATGACGCGGCGCGGCGCCTTCTTGGCCGCGGCGAAGACCGGCTTCATGACGAAGCCGGAATGATAGACGAAGCTGTTCAGCTTGTCGCGATAGGCGTCGAA
>VEPA01000072.1 GCA_012026675.1 Betaproteobacteria bacterium
CCGCCGGGCCGCCCCAAGGGGGCGACAAGCCAGGATATGGAAGCCGCGACAGCGGCTGAACCGTGGTCACTCCCTTTCGTGGAAAGGGAGTTGGAGGGATAGTAGTCATAAATGGGCGGTGCGGCCGCCGTCGACATTGATCACCTGCCCGGTGACATAGGGTGCATCGAAGACAAGGTATTTCACGGCCTGCGCGATGTCGGCCGGCGAGCCCATGCGCTTCAGCAGCGTATGGTCGATGATGGCCGCGCGTTCTTGCGGCGGAAAATCGTCGGTACCCTCTGGCCATTCAATCGGGCCGGGCGCCACGGCAGTGACGCGCACCCGCGACCCGAGTTCAAGTGCCAGGGCCCGGGTCAGGCCGAGCAGGCCGGCTTTTGCCGCGCAGTACACGGGATAGCCTTTGAGCGGGCGCTCGGCATGAACGTCGGTGATATTGACGATGCAGCCGCCGCTGCGGTCGAGGTGCGGTGCCGCCGCCTGCGACAGGAACAGCGGCGCCTTGAGGTTGGAGCCGATCAGGTCGTCCCAGTCCGCCGTGTCGACAGCGCCGACTTTGGTGGCGTGGAAGGTCGATGCGTTGTTCACCAGCGCATCGAGCCGGCCGAAGCGCGCCACGACGGATTCCACCAGGCGCGGCAGCGCCGCGATGTCCAGCAGGTCCGCGGCGAAGGTCGCGGCGGATTCTTCCGATCCCTCCTGGTGCAGGGCGTTGAATTCGACTGCCAGCGCATCAGCCTCGGCCGCGGAAGTCCGATAGTGAATCGCCACGCAGGCGCCGGCCGCGTGCAGCGTTCGCGCAATCTGGGCGCCGAGACGGCGGGCGGCGCCGGTCACGAGGACGACGGGGGCTTGCGAAGGATGGATCATGGGGGAAGTATACCGGCCAGAACCCGCGCCGCCGCGGCAAAACCGAAACTCGCCGTGACCGCCACCGAAGAACCGTAGCCGGCGCAATTGAGGCCTGCCGTCGGATCGATCGCGTCACAAGAGTCGGCGCTGGCGGGACGGCGGACCTGTTCCGGGGAGAACACGCACTCGACGCCGAACTTCTTCTTCGGCTCGCGGGAGAAGCCGTAGTCCTTGCGCAACAGCGCGCGCACCTTGGACGCCAATGCATCCTGTGTGGTACGCGCGAGGTCGGTGACTTCGATTCGCGTCGGGTCGGTGCGGCCGCCGGCGGCGCCGGTGGTGACGATGCGGATGCCGGCACGCCGGCAATGGGCAATCAGCGCGGCCTTGGCGCGGACATGGTCGATGGCGTCGATCACGGCATCGCAGGCGGGGATCAGGGCAGGCGCATTGCGCTCGTCGATGAACTCCTCGCCCGGATCAACCGCGCAGGCGGGATTGATCGCCGCGATGCGTTCCCGCATTGCCAGGACCTTGGCCGCGCCCAGCGTCGAGCCAAGGGCGTGGACCTGGCGGTTGATGTTGGATTCCGCCAGATGGTCGAGGTCGATCAGGGTCAGCCGGCTGATGCCTGACCGCGCCAGAGCCTCCGCCGCCCAGGAACCGACGCCGCCGATGCCCACCACCACCACATGCGCCGCCGCGGCTCGCGTCAGGGCGCCGGCGCCATACAGGCGCTCGACGCCGCCGAAGCGGCGTTCGTAATCAGGGGGAAAGCTCATGCCGCGATTCTAATCGGCGACCGGCCAGCGGCGGTTCGGCAAACTGAAGCGTACCGCCGCCGCACGCATCGCGCGGCAACAAGCTGCGCAGGCGCAGACCTTCGCCGCCCTTGCCTGGCGCCTCGCCTATGACCAAACCATGAAATCAGCGCCGGAAACCGCCCGGGACCAGTTCAAACCATTGCGGATTCAGGCCGGCCAGCGGGCCGCGCAGCTTGTCCAGTTCTGCCGCCGGGCCATGCACTTCAAGGCGCGAAAGCTTGGCGATCTTCAGCGCTTCCTGCAGTGTCGCTCCCACGTTGTCCAGGTGGGCCAGCAGGGCGGCGGCGTCATCGTAACCTTCCCGGCAATGGGCTGTCTGCCCGCTGAACGAGAACGCGTAGAAGACGCAGCCGGGCTCGGTCCTGGTGAGCTCGACAAATTTTGGCCCGAGCGCCTTGAATTCGTCGAGTTTGCCTTCCGCTACGTCAAAGTACGGAACGAGGCTGCAACAGGTATCGGCGTGCGGCATTTCAGTCTCCCGGAGTTTGTGCGACATGAATGGCGGGCATCACAGACAAGTCAATGCCCCTGGATATGCGGTCATCTTAGACACCCGGCATGGCAATGGCAATCTTGCGCCGCAACACGCAGGAGTCCGATCCTTGGCCGAAAAAAAACGACACGGCGATGCTTGACGACCGATCGATGTCCTGTTCAGCGATCAAGCAGATATTCCTTGTACTCCATGTCTGTTTCAAGCACGTGCTGGGTCCACCAACAGTCAAGAAATGTATGCACCGCCTCATTGCTGGCTTCGCCCAATGTGGCATTTACGAGTATTTCAACCAGCCACTCCTTGCACAGTTCATGTTCATGCGCGTGCTCGGCCAGCTTGGGATAGCCATTTTGGCGAAGAATCTCTTCCTCAGTGGAAAAGTGCAGAAGAACCGTCGCGTAAAGGTCGTTCAAGATCACATGGAATTGGCTCTTGTCGCCGGTGTGGTTTTCGTCAAGCACGTCAGCCGCCTTGGCGCAGATGGACAGCAAATCCCTATGCTGTCTATCCAAGAGCTCATTACCCACGCTGTAACAGGGATCCCACTGCGGTATCTTCTCGAGCATTGCTCCTCCAAAGCATTTTTTAGGTTATTTTTGTGCAGCATGAATTGGGTGTTGCCACCTACTGAACCGGCTTCTTTGGCGGCTAGAATCGCCACGGACTTCCTCCACCTGCATTCTCGCCCAAATCCCGAACCCATGAATAGCCCCTACCCGCACCTGCTGTCCCCCCTGGATCTCGGCTTCACCACGCTGAAGAACCGTGTCCTGATGGGCTCGATGCATACCGGCCTGGAAGACATCGGCAACAGCCATCACCGCCTGGCGGCCTTCTACGCGGCGCGCGCCAAGGGCGGCGTCGGCCTCATCGTCACCGGCGGCTTCGCCCCCAACCAGGACAGCATCGTGATGCAGGGCGCCTCGATCCTGGATAACGAGGTCGAGGCGGAAAAGCACCGTGTCATCACCGATGCCGTGCATGCCCAGAGCGGCAAGATCTGCGTGCAGATCCTGCACACCGGGCGCTACGCCTACACCAAACGCCCCGTCGCGCCTTCGGCGCTGAAAGCCCCGATCAATCCGGCGACGCCGCATGCCCTGAGCGAAGAGGAAATCCAGCAGACCATCGCCGACTACGCGCAGTGCGCGGCCATGTGCAAGTTCGCCAACTACGACGGCGTCGAGATCATGGGCTCGGAAGGTTACCTGATCAACGAATTCCTCGTGCCGCAGACCAACCACCGCGACGACCGCTGGGGCGGCAGCCTGGAAAACCGCATGCGCTTCGGCCTCGAAGTGATCCGCGCCGTGCGTGCGCGCGTCGGCGCCGAATTCATCATCATCTTCCGCCTCTCGATGCTCGACCTGGTCGAGGGCGGCAGCACCTGGGACGAAGTGGTGACCATGGCGCAGGAGGTCGAGAAGGCCGGCGCAAACATCATCAATACCGGCATCGGCTGGCACGAGGCGCGCATCCCGACCATCTACACCGCGGTGCCGCGCGGCGCCTACAGCGGAGTGACGCGGCGCATGAAAGGCCAGGTCGGTATCCCGCTGATCACGACCAATCGCATCAACGACCCGCAGACAGCAGAGGACATCCTCGCCCGCGGCGACGCCGACATGGTCTCGATGGCGCGGCCCTTCCTCGCCGATCCCGACTTCGTGAACAAGGCCGCGGCAGGGACGCCGGAACGCATCAACACCTGCATCGCCTGCAACCAGGCCTGCCTCGACCACATCTTCAACCGCAATCTCTGCTCCTGCCTGGTCAATCCCTACGCCTGCCACGAGACCGACGTCGAGGTGCTGCCCACGGCTGCACCGAAAAAGGTCGCCGTGGTCGGCGCCGGCATGGCCGGGCTGGCCGCCGCCACCACGCTGGCCGAACGCGGCCACAGGGTCACACTGTTCGAGGCGCAGGACCGCATCGGCGGCCAGTTCAACTACGCCAAGGCGATCCCCGGCAAGGAAGATTTCAACGATACGCTGCGCTATTTCTCGGTGCGCCTCAAGGAAACCGGCGTCGACCTGCAACTCAATCGCCGTCCCGCCGGCGCCGACTTTTCGGGCTATGACCACGTCGTCGTCGCCACCGGCGTCACACCGCGTACGCCGCCGATTCCGGGCATCGACCATCCCAAGGTGCTGTCGTACCCTGCGGCCATCGAGCATCCCGAGCGCGTCGGCAAAACCGTCGCCCTGATAGGTGCCGGCGGCATCGGCTTCGATGTCGCCGAACTGCTTACCCATAGTCACAGCGACGACGAGATCGCCGCCTATCGCCGCCAGTGGGGCATCGACATCCACTACACCGACAAGCGCGGCGGGCTTACCGCACCGCAGATTCCGGCGAGCCCGCGCGAAGTCTGGCTGTTGCAGCGCAAGGCCACCAAGCTGGGCGAAGGCCTGGCAAAAACCACCGGCTGGGCGCGCCGCCTGCTGCTGCAAAAGCGCGGCGTACACATGCTGGGCGGCGTCGAGTACCTGAAGATCGACGATGCCGGCCTGCACATCCGCGTCAATGGCGAAGAGCGCCTGCTGCCGGTCGACAGCATCGTGCTCTGCGCCGGCCAGGAATCCGAGCGCGGCCTGGTCCCCGGATTGGAAACCGCCGGCATCGAACACACGGTGATCGGCGGCGCCGACGTCGCCACCGAACTCGACGCCAAGCGCGCCATCTGGCAGGCCACCGAGTTCGCGGTGGAGTTCTAGCCGAGAAACTCGGCCCACGCACCCGGCGCGCGCACCGGCAGTGGCTCGTAGCCGGGCATCGCGATCAGGCGCTGGCGGAAGGTGTTGCCCTGCAGGCGGGCGAGGAAGGCCTTGCCCTCGACAGCGGCGGCCGTGGTCTTGCGCATGGCGATGCCGTAACGTTCCCAAAGGAGCGGCACAAAGCCAAGGTCGTAGCGTATCGCCGCCGCTTCGATGCCGAAGCCGACATCGGCCTGCCCGGCAGCCACCGTTGCCGCAATCGCCTCATGGGTGAATTCCTCGTGGGCATAGCCGTCGATGTTTTCCGGACGCAGACCGTTGGCCGCCAGCAACTGGTCGATCAGGCTGCGCGTACCCGAACCGCGCTGCCGGTTCACCATGCGCAGGCCGCGCTTCGAGGCATCGGCCAGCGTCTGCAGGTGGTGCGGATTGCCGCACGCGACGATCAGCCCCTGGCAGCGCCGCATCAGCGGCACGCAGACATGCAGGGTCGGTTTCAGCCAGCGTCCGAGCCAGTTCTCGGCCTGCGCCACCGACCAGGCCTCAGGCACGTGAAAGCCGACAATGTCGCACTCGTCGCGACCCAACGCCGCCAGCCCCTCCTCGCTGCCGCGCCAGAAAAGGTCAAAGCTGATACCGCGGCCATGTTCGATCCAGTCGGCCAGGGCCAGATCGTGGCTCGCCGCCACGCGCAAACGCTCGGGAACCGCGCGCACCACGGGTGCCAGCAAGTCGCGCAAGCGGCACTCCCACGGCGCAGGCGCCACTCCCAGGGTCAGGCGCGCCGCGCCGTCGAGCTGGACAATGGATTCACCGAGCTCGGACAGCCGCGTTCCGCGCCCGCGTTCCATGACCACCAGCGGCACGCCCAGCGCCTCCTCGCAGCGGCGCAGCAGACCCCACGCTGAACGGTAGGACATGCCGGCGCTCCTGGCCGCCGCGCCGAGGGCGCCGACATCGGCCAGCGCCGTCAGCAACAGCAGCAGACGCGAGGTATCGACCTCGGCCAGGAGCGGGCCGAAATCCCAGTTCCAGCGCAAACGGGGTACCGCATTGCGATCGTTTGTTGCAGAAGAAGACATATTTCATCCTTTGATTGCGTACTTTAACCTTGCCGGCCCTTATGCATGTCGATGCATAAACCCAATATCCTCATGACCGAATTCAAGGACAGCTTTCTTACCGCGTGGCAACTGCTTGCCGCCAGCGACGCCCGACTGTCCGGCATCGTCCTGCTCAGCCTGCGCGTCAGCCTCGCAGCGACCGTGATCGCCTGCGTGGCCGGCATGCCGATCGGCGCCCTGCTCGCCGTCGGCCGTTTCCCCGGCCGGCGCGTGCTGATCGTGCTGTTCAACGGACTCATGGGCCTGCCGCCGGTTGTGGTGGGCCTGCTGGTCTACCTGCTCCTGTCGCGCGCGGGGCCGCTTGGCGGCTACGGCCTGCTGTTTTCGCCGACCGCGATGGTGATCGCGCAGGCCGTGCTTGTGACGCCCATCGTCGCCGCCCTGACGCGGCAGGTGATCGCCGATGAATGGAGCGAATACCGGGAACAATTGCGTTCGCTTGGCGCCAGCCGCACGCGTGCCGCCGCGACCCTGCTCTGGGACGGCCGCTTCTCGCTGTCGACGGCGGCGCTCGCGGGTTTCGGCCGGGCGATTGCCGAAGTCGGCGCGGTGATGATCGTCGGCGGCAACATCGACGGCGTCACGCGCGTCATGACCACCACCATCGCACTGGAAACCAGCAAGGGCGACCTCCCGCTGGCCCTCGCCCTGGGCTTCATCCTGATCGTGGTGGTACTGGCGATCAACGCCGTGGCCTACGCCGTGCGCGGCTGGGCGGAAAGGAGATGGGGGTGAATACCTGGCTCTCCATTGACAATCTTGGGCTCACCGAAGGCAGCACGCGCATCATCGACTCGGCGACACTCACGCTGTCGGCCCGACGCACCGTCGTGCTCGGTCCCAACGGCGCCGGCAAGAGCACCCTGCTGCGTCTGATCCATGGCCTGCTGCACCCGAGCGAGGGCACGCTGCGCTGGTCGCCGCCGCTATCCCAGGCCATGGTCTTCCAGCGCCCCATCATGCTGCGCACCACGGCACTGGCCAACGTGGTCTACGGCCTCAAGCTCAAGGGCCAGAAGGCGACCGAATGCGAAGGACGGGCGCGGCAGGCGCTCATGCACGTCGGACTGGAACACCTCGCGTCGCGTCCGGCGCGCCTGCTTTCTGGAGGCGAGCAGCAGCGCGTCGCGCTGGCACGCGTCTGGGCCCTGGAGCCCGAACTGCTGATACTCGACGAACCCACCGCCAGTCTCGACCCGGCCAGCAGCCGCGAGGTCGAACGCATCATCAATGACATCGCCGGCGGCGGCACGCGCATCCTGATGACCACCCACAACCTCGGCCAGGCGCGGCGCATCGCCGAGGAAATCGTTTTCATCGACCGCGGCCGCATCGCCGAACAGACCCCGGTCGCCGAGTTCTTCAAACTGCCGCGCACCGCTGCGGCGCAAGACTTTCTACAGGAGGAAATGCCGTGATAACCCGTCGCCTGTTCTGTTCCGCCCTCGCCGCCTGCGGCCTGCTGGCCGCCACCGCAAGCCTGGCGCAGGAACGCTTCATTACTGTTTCATCGACCACTTCGACCGAGCAGTCGGGCCTCTTCGGCCACCTGCTGCCGGTCTTTGAAAAGTCCAGCGGCATCAAGGTGCGCGTCGTCGCGCTGGGCACCGGCCAAGCGCTCGACATGGCGCGCCGCGGCGATGCCGACGTGGTCTTCGTCCATGACAAGGCCGCCGAGGAAAAATTCGTCGCCGAAGGCTTCGGCGTCAAGCGACAGGAAGTCATGTACAACGACTTCATCGTGATCGGTCCGAAGGCCGATCCGGCCAAGGCAGCGGGGAAGGATATCCTCGAAGGCCTGCGCCGCATCGAGGCAGCCAAGGCGCCCTTCGTTTCTCGCGGCGACAAGAGCGGCACCCACGCCGCCGAACTGCGCTACTGGAAGGCCGCCGGCGTCGACCTCGACAAGGCCAAGGGCCCGTGGTACCGCGACACCGGCTCCGGCATGGGGCCGGCGCTCAACACGGCCGCCTCGATGAATGCCTACATCCTGGCCGACCGCGGCACCTGGCTTTCCTTCAAGAACCGCGGCGATCTGGGCATCATCGTCGAAGGCGACACCAAACTGTTCAACCAGTACGGCGTGATCCTGGTCAATCCGGCGAAGCACCCACACGTCAAGCAGGCCGACGGCCAGAAGTTCATCGACTGGGTGGTATCGGCCGAAGGGCAGAAGGCCATCGCCGACTACAAGATTGGCGGCGAGCAGTTGTTCTTTCCGAACGCCAGGCGCTGAGCGGATTGGGTTTGCCGCAACGGGGGCGGTAGAATACGGCCCCCGCCGAATTTCCCCGGCGCATCAACCGGTTGCACTGCCATGCTCGTCGCATCAAACGTTACCATCCAGTTCGGCGCCAAGCCGCTGTTCGAAAACGTCTCGGTCAAGTTCGGCGAAGGCAACCGCTACGGCCTGATCGGCGCCAACGGTTCGGGCAAGACCACGTTCATGAAGATCCTGGCCGGCGTGCTGGAAGCCTCGGCCGGCAACGTCTCGCTCGATCCCGGCGAGCGCATGGCCTACCTGAAGCAGGACCAGTTCGCCTACGAGGAGATGCGCGTGCTCGACGTGGTCATGATGGGCCATGCCGAGATGTGGGCCTGCATGGCCGACCGCGACGCGATCTACGCCAACCCGGCCGCCACCGATGACGATTACATGCGCGCGGCCGATCTCGAACATCACTACGCCGAGTACGACGGCTACACCGCCGAATCGCGCGCCGGCGAACTGCTGCTGGGCGCCGGCATCCCGATCGAAAAGCACAGCGGACCGATGAGCGAAGTGGCGCCGGGCTGGAAGCTGCGCGTGCTGCTGGTGCAGGCGCTGTTCGCCAACCCCGACATCCTGCTGCTCGACGAGCCGACCAACAACCTCGACATCAACACCATCCGCTGGCTGGAGGACATCCTCAACGAGCGCGAAAGCACCATGATCATCATCTCGCATGACCGCCATTTCCTGAACCAGGTCTGCACCCACATGGCCGACCTCGACTACGGCACGATCAAGGTCTACGGCGGCAACTACGACGACTTCATGGAGGCCTCGACCGTCGCGCGCGAGCGCCAGGTCGCCGCCAACGCCAAGGCCAAGGAGCGCGTCGCCGACCTGCAGGGCTTCGCGCGCCGCTTCTCGGCCAACAATTCGAAGGCGCGCCAGGCCACCAGCCGCCTGAAACTAATCGAGAAGATCTAGCCGGAAG
>VEPA01000115.1 GCA_012026675.1 Betaproteobacteria bacterium
CTCTCGTGTGCGTGCGACGAGCCTCACCCATGTGTCACCTCCCCGCTCCAGGATACCCTGAAGCTTTTCTGGGTGTCCAGGAAACCGGGGGAAGGTCACCAAGAGCGAATCTGGTCGCAGGTTCATGACTACCTCGACAACCCCGCCAATGGCTTTGCCCGTATCTGAGGGAGGACACATGGAACTCTGGCAAACCAAACTCGCTGCCCGCATCCACGACCCGGCGGAAAAGGCTCTTGTACTGCTGCGCGACCCAGCCGGGCACGAGGGCGGCAGCATCGTGGGGATCGGCAAGGCACTTGGGTTCGAGACGCATTGGGTCCCGCGGCGCGACGGCTCGCAGGTCGAGAAGCTGAAACTTCCCCCGGAAATGGATCACATCATCGAGCAGGCTGATCACTGGGCGGCGGCCGCCGACCGCGCACAGTTCCCAAAAGATGCAACTGAGCGCTACCCCGCTTGGGCGCAGGTGCGCTTCGCGGAGCATGGCGAGATTAGACACCCACTGAGCGGCCAGAAGTTCGCCGTAAGCGGCATCGGTCAGGATGTATTGGCCGAACACATTAAGGCGGTGAGCGCCAACGAGTTCGCAAGAGTGATCCACAAGGCGCCAGACGGCATGCCGGACCTACGGCGCACGCTGCTTGCCTTTTGGCGTTTCGGGCCGGAACTCGGGCGCAATCTGGATGGCATCGGTCACCTCTGGAGCCTGCTCCCCGCCGACACGCGCACGCCCGATCACACCATCTGGCAGCACCTCGACCTCACCTCGGCGCTCGCGGGCGCGATGACGGGCAACGGCCGCCCGGCGCTACTGACGGTTTCGCTCGGCCCGGTGCAGGAATTTATCGCAGCGGGACGTTCTACCTCCGACCTCTGGGCGGGCTCACATTTCCTTTCGACACTCGCCTGGCAGGCGATGAAAATTATTGCCGAAAGCTTCGGTCCGGACGCGATCCTGTTCCCGCAATTGCGCGGCGTGCCGGTAGTAGACCTCTGGCTCATGGAGCAGGGGGTGACCCGCGATCTGTTTGAGGGCATCGAATGGAACGACCGCGCCACCGATTACAATCCCCTCTTTGGTGCGGCGCTGCCCAACAAGTTCGTGGCAATAGTGCCGGAGAGCGAGGGTGAGCAGTGGGCGAACACAATCCGAGATCGCGTGCGTCAGTGGGTGAGGGACGAGGCCCGCGCTATGCTTGACCGCGTGCTGCAAGAAATCCGCGAGACGCCGAATGGCCAGCACTGTTACGTGCAGCTTGAGAAGCAATTGCGTGAGTTCCCCGAGGTCCACTGGTCGCTTGTGCCGTGGTTGCCGGAGGGTGATCTCGAACCGGCGCTCTCGGAGTTCTATCCGAAGGGCGTCAAACGCCCCGGCTTCTTTGACAGCGAGGCGTGGAAGATTCTCAAAGCGCCCATCGAGCCCAAGCAGGGGTGGGAATTCTTCAAGCCCAACGACGGCATGATGTACCCGGCGGTGCACGATGCGGGTGCGCGGCTGCATGCCGCCGCCAAGTCCGTGCGGGCCTTCGGGCAGTTGAAACAGAAGGGATACCGCGACTCGCTCACCGGCGAATACGAGTGGCTGACGCTGGATAAGAACGAGCTCGACCTCCCGCCTGGCCAGCGCACCGATACGCTCTGGGCGCGTGCTGCTGAAAGGAAACCCTCATGGACCAAGAAGGGTGAGCATCTCTCCGCCTTCGGACTCATCAAGCGTTTGTGGCCCACGCGCTACATGGAATGGCTTAAGTCGCAGGGCATCCAGGCAGAGCGGCGTTATGTTATCTCCACCCACGTGATGGCACTCGCGCCATCGCTCGAAATGCTGATGAAGGAAGGCCCAAAGAATGACGACGCTTTCCGCGCCCTGGCCGCTCAAACTGCCGATCTCGACCGTGCTGCCCTGCCTCGAGGGCTGATGGGCAGGGAGTTGAGGAATCGCAAGTGGTGGGACACGGCATCGAAGCTACCCACACTGATTGACGAACTGCGTGAGCGTGCCGAAGACGAACAAGAGGAGAGTCAGATCGAGAGCATTGGCAGGACGATCGAAAAGGCGATCGGCGTGCCACCCGAGCGCCATTACGCGCTGATTCTCATGGATGGCGACAAGTTAGGCGCATGGCTGTCGGGAGAAAATACGCTCGAATTCCGCGAGGCCTTCCATTCGAGTGTGTTGGCCGGTCTGGAAGGCTATCGAGATGAACGCCTACAACGGTATCTCGATCTCAACCGCCCAACCTCGCCAGCGCGACATATGGCGATCTCGGCGGCGCTCAACGGCTTCTCGCTCGATCTGGCGCGCCATGTTGTTGAAGACCTATGCCTGGGCAAGCTGCTTTACTCTGGTGGCGACGACGTGATGGCTATGGTCTGCGTGCGCGACCTTCCCAAGGCCTTGTGGCTGCTGCGTCTGGTGTATTCCGGTGGCATGACTGGAGAAGCCGGAACGGCACTGTGCGATTACGATTTGCAGGTGCAGAGCGGATTCGTGCGCTGGAGAAACGGGAAGCGAGACCAGCTCTACCGCGTCATGGGTGAGCGCGCGAAGGCTTCTGCTGGCGCGGTCATCGCCCATCACATGGCGCCGCTTTCAGCCGTGCTGCGCAGTCTCCGCGATGCCGAGAAGGAAACCAAGGGCAAAGGCGGGCGCAACGCCTGGTCTATCCGCGTCATCAAGCGCTCTGGCGGACGACTCGATCTCACGCTGCCTTGGTGGTTGGGAGACGGAGGAGATGCGGTATCCACCATGCACGCGCTGGAATCGCTGCGCGCAGCAATTGCCGGAGACATGTCGCGTCGAGCTGCCTATCACGTCGGTGAGTGGGTACGGCGTTTTCCGCTGCTGGACGATCAGCCAGCGCTCAAAGCCATCATCGCGCGTAACCTTGAATACCAGTTTGGACGCAAAGGCTGGAAAGGCGGCGATGACCCGGTTCGCATTGCAGAGGTCGCCGTGCGCGAGGCGCAGCGGCGTCTTAACGACAAGTGCGGACGGGGCGCGCTTGCCCGTGAGGCCTACGCCGTCGTTCAGGGCTTGTTGTTTACCGCTGAGTTTCTGGCGCGCGAGTCGCGCAGCTCAAGCGGTACACCCGAGCGGGTAAACGAAAGAGAGGTGTCTCATGCCTGAACACCGTTTTGTCGAGCCGCTCGATGTGCTGTTTGCGCGCGGCAACAAGCTATTCGGCGAGGCCGGGCAACATGGCGAGGCGCAAATGCCGCCCTGGCCGTCGGTGGCCGCGGGCGCGATCCGTTCGCGCATGCTGGCCGATGCCGACGCGGATTTGTCCGCGTTCGCTCGCGGCGAAGCGCTCGCCGATGCCGCGCTGCGTGAGGCACTAGGCACACCGGCCGAACCCGGCTCGTTCCGCATCGGCTGGTTCTCCCTCGCACGCCGGTCAGGCGACGCAGCGGAACCGTTGTTTGCCTTGCCTGCTGATCTCAACGCCATTGAAAAGGATGACGAGATCGCCTATCTCAACCCGCAAGCCACGCCAAGCAAGCTGAAGGCGAGTGCAGCCAGCGAACGTCTCGCGGTGTTGAGATGCGCTAAAGCCGACAAGGCGCTGGGTGGCCTATGGTTGACCGGCGCGGGCTTTGCTGCCTACCTGCGTGGAGAAAATCTGCACCGGCAGGCGCACACCATGAAGACGGGCGACCTCTGGAAGACGGATGCGCGCATCGGTATCGCACTCGACCCGGAAAAGCGCAGCGCGGCCAAAGGACGTCTCTACACCACCGAAGGCATAGCGCTCGGGAAGATCAACACGCAGCACAGCCAATTCACCGGCGATGACGTGGGTTTTGTCCTGTCGGTGGCCGGGGCCGATGGTCTGGTTCCGAAAGACGACCTTGTCCGGCTGGGTGGTGATGGGCGCGGCGCACGCATGGAGACGGCCATGGTCTCCTGGCCGGAACCTGACTGGCATCGCATCGCCAAGGAACGCCGGTTCCGCCTCGTTCTCACAACGCCGGGCCTGTTCGACGGCGGCTGGCAGCCTTCCGGTATCCAGGCCGACGGTGTGACTTGGTATGGCCCGAATAATGTCCGGGCACGGCTCGTTTCTGCGGCAGTGCCGCGTGCGCAGGTGATTTCCGGCTGGGATCTCGCGCAACGCAGACCAAAGGCGGCGCTGCGCGCGGCTCCCATGGGCACCGTCTATTGGCTTGAGGCGCCGAACGCCGACGGCCAGGCATTGGTGGCGGCCTTGCGCAAGCTTGTGGAAAAAGGGTTCGGCTGTCTGTCCGGCTATCCTGACCGGGCAAGGCTGGCCGAGGGTTTCAACAACGTGATGGTGGCCAATTGGGCCGCCGGGGGGTAAGGAGATAAGCGTGTTCACTCATCAGAAAGCGATGTTCATCTATGCCGTGAGCCCCCTGCACATGGGCGCCGGCACGGCGCTTGGTCTGATTGACAACCCCATCCAGCGCGAGGTACATACCGATTGGCCCTCGATGGCGGGCTCCGGTATCAGGGGCGCCATCCGTCATGCACTCAATGGCGAAGAAGGCTGGAAGAACGGCAAGCTCACGGCAATCTTTGGTCCAGAGGCCGGCGCGAACGACCTGCACGCGGGTGCGGTGTCCTTCACTGATGCGCAGATTGTCTGCCTCCCGGTGCGCTCGCTTCGATGTGCCTATGTTTATGCTACCTGTCCGGCGGCGCTGGCACGGCTCAAACGTCTGGCGAACGCCGCTTGGCGGGTGCCGCAGGTGAAGGAGCAGGAAGCGTGGTATCGCAACGATGACCTCAAACAGGGTGACCACCTCATCCTGGAGTCACTTGCATTCAATGCGAACAAGCAGGAATCAGTGTCCGCCATCGCCAACGACCTGGCCGGTAGGGCGTTGCCGGCGGGCTTCTTTTCCGACAAGCTCAAGACCGATCTCGTCATCCTTTCGGACACCGACTTCACTCACTTCGTGAAGAACAGTACGCTAGTCGAACCGCATGTGCGAATTGATGACACGACCGGCACGGCGGATGGTGGCGGTTTGTTCTACACTGAGAACTTGCCGCCTGAATCGTTGCTCGTATCCCTGCTGATGGCGACAGGCACACGAACGGGCAAGGAGGACGGGAAGCTCATGGCACAGCAGGTAATTGATGAAATCGGGACAGCGTTAAATAACGGCAAGGTCTGGCAGTTTGGCGGTGATGCCACTACAGGACGCGGCTTGGTCATGCTACGCCTGTCAGATTGAAGGAGACGGCCATGAAAGAAAGCCTCGATCAACGACGCGCCCGCTTCGCCTGGACCAAGGTGCAACAAAGCCAGAGCGGCGAATATTCAAAGCTTGCCAAGGGCGCGCCCGCGCTCATCATGCAAAGCGGCCTCATGCCGGTGCTGGCCTTTTACAAGGACAAGGGTAAGAGCCACCATGAAGCGCTGCTCCACCATCTCTGCGAATGGCTGTGTGTCACCTATAGTGGGCGCATCGCCAACGCTCAGTTCGAGAGTGTGATGACTGCACTTATGGGCAATGCCAACGGCAACGCTGCTGAACACGCCCGTTTCTACCAACAGGCGACCGAGGAGACGATGGCGCTGCTGCGCTGGATCCGTCAGTTCGCCGCCGCTATGGGGAACGGCGAGGGCAACGGAGGACGCCATGCCTGAGTTCAACCGTGGCCGCAACCCGCAAGGCCAGCGCTCAGGTGGCTCCCGCCAGGGCGCCCCCAGCAGAAGGCCGAACCCGGATCGTTTGCAAGGTCGCGGTGGCGGTCAAGGTTGTGGCCCGCAGCGTGCCGCCGCGCCGTGGTACGTAGGGGACAATTTCAGCGACGCCCCGCCCGGGCATCGTTATCTGATGTACCTGCCGTTCTGGAGTCAAGACTGGAACAAAATCAAGGAAGGAAAGCAGCAGGTGCTCAAGACTCTCTGCGCCATCCCTCCGCACGCGCGCGAGACGATGTGTGCACTTGCTCAGCGACAGTGCGACATCGGCAAGGGCATTGGGGCCGAGGTGATCGAAGCCTTCAGTACGTCCCCCTTCGCCACGGGTCTCGGGTGGGAGCATCCCAACGAGAACGGCTTTGCATTCCTGCATCCCTACGGCTTGCCCTATCTCGCAGGTAGCGGTGTGAAAGGCGTGCTGCGCGACGCGGCGCAAGAGCTTGCTGAGGGGCTCGCTGGCGATGCGCAGTCCTGGACCGAGGATGCAGTTACCGCCCTATTCGGCCCTAAGCCAGAAGAGATTAAGAAAGCTGAGGATGCGTCCCGTGGCGCATTGCGGTTTTTCGACGTGATCCCAGAGATCGCGGGCGAGGGCCTGGGCGTGGACATCATGAACCCACACTACGGCGACTACTATCAAGCCAAACAGAAAGACGACCGTGGTCGGGAAATCTACCCCAACGGCGCGACGCCCCACGATGCGGGCTCACCTGTACCCATCTTCTTCCTTGTCGTGCCGCCAGGATCACAATTCACCTTCGTGGTGGACTGCCCGCACGAGTATCTGCTACCAGACAACTTGCGCAGCAAGTGGCGCGGAATGACCAGGGCCGCCTTCACCTACGCCTTCGACTGGTTCGGTTTTGGTGCTAAGACCACCGTAGGCTACGGTGCGATGGTTGCCGCAGCGCCGCTAGATGCGCCGGAGCAACCCGCAGCCGCTCAGTTACCATCACCCGTACCATCCGATCCTGTTGAGGAGATTTGGCAGAACGCTACCGTCAAGTACAACGTCAGCACCCGCCTCATGACGGCGGTCAAGGAGGGGCGCAAAGCGGAGAAAGGAGAAGCCAAAAGCCTTTTTGATGGCCTGAACACCACGAGCCTGCAGAAGAAGACCAGGGAAGGTAGGCTTCAGGTCGACGTCCGCATTCGGCGCGACGTCAATGGCGCGATCACATTGTTAGGGCTTCTGTTCCCTGTCGACGATCCTCAATGATCTCGATGGCGGTCTCGGAGCCGCTACCATACCGTCGACACAGGATACTGCGTGAGGGCGGGATCGAGGGTGAAGCCGGCAACCCTGTGCTTTCAAAGGAGGGACCGCATGGCCGAGCGCGATACCGTGCTGATCTGCACTGTAGGCGGCTCGCACCAACCGATCGTGACGGCGATTAGTGCGACGCGGCCGCGCTTCGTTTGCTTTATCTGCACCGGACGTGATCCGGGCACCGGCCAGCCGGGTTCCGAAATCCAGATCACCGGTAAGGGTAACGTGATCAAAGCCAATAAATGCGATAACGGACCGAGCCTCCCCAACATCCCGACTCAGACCGGGCTTACGGACGATCAGTTCGACGTGTGCATCGTGCCGTCAGATGATCTGGACGCGGCCTACGGCGCCATCAACACGGCCCTTGGGACATTGAAGCATCGTTTTCCGGATGCGGTGCATGTGGCCGACTATACCGGAGGCACCAAGACCATGACCGCAGCCTTGGTCATGGCCGCGTTGGAGACCGAAGACATAGAGTTGAGGCTTGTAACGGGCGCACGGGCTGACCTGATCAAGGTATGTGATGGAACTGAGAGCAGCATGGTCGCCTCGGCGGAGCAACTCCGCCTGCGGCGCGCGATGGCGCCGTATCTGGGGGCGTGGAGCCGCTATGCTTACGGCGAAGCCTGCCAGGGCCTTACAACAATCCCGGCGCCACGAAATCCGCAACTCCGTAGCGACCTGCAGATTGCTCGCGACCTCTCGTATGCGTTCGACGCCTGGGACCGATTTGATCACAGGCGTGCGTTGGACATCCTTCGTATCTATCAGCCCAGGGTGGGCCAGAGGCTCGGTCTGCACCTCACCTTTTTGACGCTACTCACGGCACCGGCTGAAGATCCTCGCCGCGAGGCCGCTTGCCTGTGGGATCTGTGGCGCAACGCCGAAAGACGGGCGGCCCAAGGGCGGTATGACGACGCCGTGGCCCGTATCTACCGGCTGCTCGAATGGACGGCGCAGTGGCTACTGCGCAGCCGTGGCGGTATCGAGACCTCGAACCTGAGGCCGGAAAGTATCCCTGATGGTGTGCGAACTACCAAGAATCACCGCGGCGAATATCAGGCCGGTCTGCTGGCCGCCTGGGATTTGGTAGCCCACCACCTCGACACCGAGGCTGTGCGTTGGGTACAGGCCGAACGGGGTTGCCTGCAGCATCATATCAAGATGCGGAACGATTCTATCCTTGCCCACGGCGACAGCCCGGTGACTCAAGACGATTGGGAGCGGTTCGCCGAATGGGTGACACGCTCGTTCATCCCTACGCTGGCCGTCGAAGTCGCTCGTGCCGGCCTGCGCTTCACGCCGTCTCAGCTTCCACAGCAACCGATCTGGTGATACACCTCTACGATTGTAGTGACATGCCGCCCGACGATCTGTGCGCCATTCGTGGTGAACCGGGAGTTCAGACGGAAGACAGATTCAGCGAGCGACTCTCAGAAAAACGGCGAATGCGGCAGGGGTCACGATCGGGACGCCTTGATAGCGTTCCAGGCTCAGCAGATCCTGATCACCGCTGACGATGTAGTCGGCCTCACCCTCTTTGGCACACGCGAGGATGTGGTCGTCCTCGCAGTCGCGCGAGATGCGAGGGATCGTCAGGGTGCCGCGTACGACGACTGCGCGAGACTGAAAGAGTTGGATCAAGTCGGTGATGTCCTGGTATGTGAGGGCATAGACCGGGGCGATCTTCGGAGAATTGAGGACGCGCCGGACCTCGCCAAGGATGTATGGCGAGATGATCAGGTTCCACTCGCGCGCTCGCCATGCTCTCAGGAGTTGGAACGGTGTGCCTTTTTCGGTGATGGCGCCGCTGACGATCACGTTGGTGTCAAGCACCGCCCTAAGCACGCCTTCGGCTCTTGGTGCGGTATGTAGCTCTTGTTTCGGCGATGGCGTCCGCGACGTCCTTCTGAAGCTGGTCGAGATCTTTGTGCCGGTTCTTTGCCCAGATCCTGTCAAGGACCTTAAAGGGCTCTTCCCAGGACTTCGTCAGGCGATCGTACCACTCCACGTCGATAACGGCGACCATCGGCTTACCTTGTTTCTCGACAATGACCGTGTCCTTCCCGTAGTGGACCTGTCCCAAGAGTTCGGCGAAGCGATCCCTGGCCTCCTTGGCCGACATCCTTTTGATCATGATACACACCTCCTATGTCGCGAAAACAGGATATGCCATAAGCGACATTCTGTCAATAATGTCAGAAGTGGACACCGCAATCTGTCTTCCTTCCGTTTGGCCTTCCGCAAGCTTGCCACCGCTGACGCGATCCTGTTCCCGCCGTAGAGTGTCACGCAGAAGGAGGGGGGAAGCGCCGGCGTCCCTGGGGATCGATGAAACACCGTGATCTGTATCTGGCCGCGTACGACATCGCCGATGGCAAGCGGCTGCGGCGGGCGCTGTTTCTTGTGAAGGGGTACGCGACCGGCGGGCAGAAGTCGGTCTTTGAATGCTTCCTGACCGAGGCGGAAAAACGACGCCTGCTCGTCGACATGGACGAGATTGTCGAGGATGACGAGGATCGCTTCGCGCTCATTCGCCTCGATCCGCGGGCGACGGTCCATACTATGGGGATCGCGATAGCGCCGGATGATCCGCCATTTTTCTATTACGGATGATTCCACGATGACGACCTTATACCTTGATCGTTCAGGTCTCGACCTGCGGGATGATCAGCAGACCATCGCCGTCTATGAAGGCGACGAGCGGCGGCAAACGATCCCGATCGCGCTGCTGGAGCGGGTCGTGATTCGAGGCAATGTGACGCTGACAACCGGGCTGTTGGGTCGCCTGGCGGAGGCGGGTGTGGCCGTTGCCCTGCTGGGGGGTCGCAGGCTGGAGCGCATGGCGACGGTCCTGGGTCGCGGGCATCACGATGCCCGGATTCGCGTGGCGCAATATCAACGCGCCCGTGATCCGGAGTGGTGCGCCGCCTGGTCGAGGCGGATGATTCATGCGAAATTGCGGAATCAGATCCTGCTGATGGAGCACGCGATGCAGCAGCGCCCAGACTGTCGAACACCCCTGCACCATGCCTTGGAAACCCTGAAGGGATGCCGGGGGCGGCTGCGCGGAGAGGATGATCTCTCAGTGTCTACCATTCGAGGGCTGGAAGGGGCCGCCGCGGCCGCTTACTTCAGCGGCTACACCTCCCTGTTTCCGGCATCCTTGCAGTTTACCGGGCGAAACCGCCGCCCCCCAAAAGATCCGGTCAACGCCTGTCTGTCGCTGGCCTACACCTTGATCCACATCGAGGCGGTTCGAGCGAGCCATGGCGCCGGCCTTGACCCCTTCATCGGCTTTTATCATCAGCCGGCCTATGGCCGCGAGTCGTTGGCCTCCGATTGCATAGAACACCTCCGCCCGACGGTGGATCGCTGGGTCTGGGAATGCGTGCGCAGTCGCACGGTGCGTACCGAGGATTTCGCCTTGGATAAGGGGGCCTGTCTGTTGCGAAAGGCGGGACGCCAACGATTCTACCAGGCATTTGAAAACCTGGCCAGACCCTGTGCGCGCCACCTGCGCCGTCAGGCCTATGTGATCGCAAGGGCATTGGCGAAAGATGCCGACGAGTGGCCCTCCGACGAGGCCGATCCATGAGACCGCTGTACCTGGATGGCCGAGAGCCGCTGTCGGTCAGCCTGGACGGGCCGGCGCTGTGCGTCAGGGGGCTAAAGCGCGCCGATGGTCGCTACCCGCTGGGCAGGGTCTCTCGGGTCATGGTGAGCGGCGCCGTGCACTGGCAGACCGAGGCGTTGCTGGCTTGCATGAAGGCGGGGGTGATCGTCTGCTTTACAGATGCCGACGGGGTGATCGTTGGGCACTGCCTCGGCGCAACCCAGCGTGCCACCTCCTTAAGCCGGCGGCTGGATGAATTCCTGGATCGGCCCGATTGGGAGACGCTGTACCGCAATTGGTGCGAAAGCGCCGAACGCGACGCCATCCTTCAGCTCCAACGTCGCCTCAGGCTCCAGTTTCCAAGCCTCAGGACGCGAGATGTTCAGAAAACGCTTTTGCAGTATGCCACATCGCTGATGCCCGCAGCGGTTCCCCATCACCATATCGTAGTCAGGTTACAAGGCCACCTGCATGCCCTGGTACTCGATCTCTTGCGGCGATCCGGCCTCGGGGCCGAGCTGGAGGTATTTCGCAACATCGGCCTCGACCTGCATCGCGACTTCTGTCGGCTGCTCTGGTGGGATCTGCAGGCGACCACACTTGAGCTGTTGACGACCTATCGTGACAAAGGTGAGCCGAGTCATGCGGTGATCGTCCGCGAATTCGAAGCGCCGTTAGGCTACTTGAAGCGTCGATTTCGGCGCCATCTCCGCCATCTGGCCAGATGGTTGTGTGAGATGGCGGTAGAAGGGTAGACCCAGGCTACCGTGGGGTTCCTGTAGTTCGCAAGACAGGATCCCCTCTCCCCATGGCGGGGAGGGGTAGGGACGCATGGCTGAAAGCAGGATTCATACCTATCTGATTGCCTACGACATCTCAGATCCTCGGCGGCTGCAGCGGGTGCACAAGTTCTTGAAGCAATGCGCCGTTCCGATCCAGTACTCGGTCTTCATCACCAGGATCAGCGAGGCGCAATTGGCCAGAATCAAGGTGGGCATCGTTGAACGTATTTGCGACGATGAGGACGATGTCCGGATCTACCATATTCCGGACAGGACCGAGGTCCGACTGCTGGGCCGATCGCCCCTACCGGAAGGGATGCAGCTTGTGGTTGGAGATGGCGCAGCGACGATGAAGCAATTGACAGCCAGCCCCAGTAGCAGTAGTGTGGAGCAACTTCAAGAGGAACTAGAGCCGTCGGAGGATTAAATTGCGATGACGAGGAATAAGTGGCAACTATACTCACAACCCGCTGACAAGAAAGGAGGCGCGGAGGCGTGCAGATTGACTTCGAGACCTGATGAAGAAGGGATTAAGACCGATGATCGGCAGCAATTTCCGCAGCGCGTCCAGATTGACTTCGAGACCTGATGAAGAAGGGATTAAGACCCCAATCGACCGTTGGGTCTAAAGGATCGCGCGGATTGACTTCGAGACCTGATGAAGAAGGGATTAAGACCTCGTCGTCGCCGAACAGTTGGCTTTTGCCTATGATTGACTTCGAGACCTGATGAAGAAGGGATTAAGACTTAGCCGCCGCGATGAGTGCCGCATGAGTCACCCGATTGACTTCGAGACCTGATGAAGAAGGGATTAAGAC
>VEPA01000178.1 GCA_012026675.1 Betaproteobacteria bacterium
CCCTGTGTTCGTCCTTCGGCAAACTACAAACCGCGCCGGTGCACCTCGCGCAGACTGTTGCTCATGCGCGCGCCGACGAATGCAAGCAGGCGCAGGCCTTCCTGGACGCCGGGATCGCTGATCAGTTTCAGCAGGCCGCCGCGACCGCCGCCGAGGGGCGGAGCGGTCGCCAGTTCGCGGCTGGCCTGAGTGAAGGCGTTGGACATGCAGATGATGAAGCGCTGGTTCTCCGGCCGGTCGATTTCCCGCAGCAGGTGCGTCAAGCCGTCATTACGGGTGAGGCGGTCGAGCAGCGAAATGCCTTCCGACATCGTCGACGCCAGCCGGTTGACCATGTCGTCCGACATCGCGTCCTGGGCCGAGGTGACAAGTTGCGCGAACTCGACGAGCCGCTGCAGGTCCGCATCATTGAAGGGCGCCGCGCTGGGGGTTTGTGTCTGGGTAGTCATGGTGTGATCTCTTCAGAGTAGGCCGCGGACGCTGGTCCAGTACATGTGGTTGTAGGAAATCTTGAACCAGTGCATGGGTTTTGAAGGCGGCTTCAGGTCGGGCGGATTCAGGTAGTTGAACATCGCGTAGGTCGCCTTGTCATGGCCCGCTTCGATGAAGCAGTACACCTTGCCGTCGTAATCCCGCACCGGTTCGCCGATCTTGATGATCGAGGCGATATTTTCGCAGATCGCCTCGGCTTGGAAGTGTGCCGCCGAACCGGTCTTGCTCACCGGCAGGTTGGTCGTGTCGCCGACCACATAGACGTTGTCATGGCCGTTCATCTTGAGGCTGTAGCGGTCAGTCGGTATCCAGCCGCCTGATCCGAGATTGTCGCGTTCGATCACTTCCATGCCGCGGTGGGCCGGAACCACGATGAGCAGGTCGTACTCGACTTCGGTGCCTTCCTCGCTCTTCATGATCTTGTTCTTGGCATCGATTTCCTTGATGTTGAACAGGGTCTCGGTCTCGACGATGATGCGCTCGAACTCGGGCTTGGCCCACTTGGCTACGTTCTCGATGGTATGCAGGCGACCGATCGGGTAGTGGTACTTGAGCTGGACTTTGTCGCGAATGCCGCGCGCCTTGAAGAAGTCGTCCAGCGAGAACATGACCTCGACCGGGGCGATCGGGCACTTGTGCGGCACGCCGACGGCGACCATGACCCGCCCGCCTTTGAACTCCCTGAGCTTCTTGTACATCTTGAGGGCAGACGCTTCGGTATAGAAAAACTCGGCGCCCTCGGTCATGCCGGGCGTCTCCTCGGGCACCATGCGCGAGCCGGTGGCAATTACCAGTATGTCGTACTCGTGCGTCTTGCCGCTTTCCGTGACGACCTTGTTCTTGTCGAGCTGGAACTGCTTGACCGGATCGACATGGAATTCGATGGTCGGTTCGAGCAGGCTGGCCTGGTCGCGGTAGAGTTGGTCCGGCGTCATCTGGCCGAATGCGACATAAAGCAGTCCGGGCTGGTACATGTGGCGGTCGGAGGCGGACAGCATCGTGATCCGAACCTTGCCGGCGCGAATTTCGCCATTCAGCCGGCGCGAGAGGTTGTTGGCGGTGATGGTACCGGCGGTGCCGCCACCCACGACTAGGATTCTCATTGCATTCTCCTCTATTTGGCCTTGCGGACCTTGATGTGCCAGACATAGCCGACCTGCTCGCTGCCGACCATTTCGTGCCCGACCTTCTTCACCCACTCCGGGATGTCGGCTGCCGAACCCTGATCGGTCGACAGCAGTTCGATCACGTCGCCGACACCGACGTGCTTGATGTGGGAAATCAGTTCCATCAGCGGTCCGGGGCAGAACGTGTCGCGTGCATCGATTACCTTGGTTTCACTCATTTTGCTTCACTCCTTCAGATTTTCCGGTTCGACCCTGCCGCCTAGAACGTGAATATTTGCGCGCCTTCGGCATCGCTGAGGAAGCGGGTCAGCCCCGTCGGCGGACCTAGCGCGGGGTCGAGGTCGTCCCTGGTGACTTTAAGCAGGTCCAGCGCCATCGAGCACGGCAGCAGGGTGGCGCTGCCAAGTTCGGCGGCCATCTGGAACAGCTGTCTGAACGGCGGCACCCCCTTGCCCTGCAACAACGTGCCGAACTCGCCTTCCGCCGGTGGCTCCGCCTTGCTGTCCTTGACGAAATACTGCATCGCATTCATCGAAAAGAAGACCGAAACCTCGTCGCCCGAGGCTGCGGCGACCGAGGCCATCATCGCCGCCATCTGCAGCTTTTCGCGCGTGCCGGAAACGCAGACTATGTGGATCTTCCTTGACATTGAGTTTCAACCTCCTTTATGGCCGCAAGGCAGGTGCTTTGCGGAAACTGCTTTTTGCCAACCCTGCTATTTGTGCCAGCTGTAGCGCTTGATGAGTGCCAGGCAGATGCTGTCAAGCACGTAGCCGACGGCACCGATGACCAGCAGCATCGCCATGAGTTTTTCGTACTCCAGGGATTCGCGGGAGTCCTCGATGGTGTAACCGAAACCGGACGTCACGCCGAGGAACTCCGACGGCACCAGCACGATCCAGCCGACGCCGAGCGCAAGCCGGATGCCGGTAAGGACATCGAAGGCGATCGCCGGAACGATGATTTGCGTCACGACATGCCAGGGTTTGGCGCCGAGGTTGCGGGCTACCTTGAACCAGGCCGGGTCGACCTTGGACAATCCAGCGGCGGTCGAAAACATCACCGGCCAGACCGCCGCGATGGCGATCAGGAAAATGATCGCTTGATCCCAGCCGACGAACACGATGACGGCGATCGGCTCCCAGGAGAGGGGGCTGATCATGCGCATCAACTGGAAGGGCGAGTTGCTCAGTTCGCGAAAGCGCCTGCTGCGGCCGATCAGGATGCCGACCGGAACGCCGATCGCGATGGCGATGGCCAGGCCGGCGCCCAGACGAGCGCCGCTGGTTTGCAGGGCTTTGGGAATCAGCCCGTTGTTCCAGAGGTGACCGATTTCCTTGAAGGCCGGCCCGGGACCGAAGCTGGCGAAGTGCGACATCGCCGGATTCAGCGTGGTCACATAGATGGCCAGCCACCACAGGGCGAACAGAATGCCGAGGCCGCCAAAGAAATTCCACGCCCAATACAGGGTGCCACTGGCGGCTGCGGCGGAGCGCGACCGCCCTACAGCAACGGTAGCTGCGTTTCCCGCGACGATAGTCGTGTCCTGACTCATGGGTCAAGCATCTCCGCGATGCCAGCTGAAGCGCTTTATCAGCAGCGCACAAACGGTGTCGAGCGTATAGCCGATGATGCCGATGGTGAGCACCATCGCCGTGAGGTGGTCGTAGGACAGTGTTTCCCGCGCGTCCTTGATGGCGTAGCCGAGACCCGAGGTCACGCCCAGCAACTCTGCCGGGACCAGGACCACCCACGCCACGCCGAGGGCAAGGCGGATACCGGTGAAGATGTCGAAACTGATCGCCGGCAGGATGATCTGGGTCAGCATCTGGATCGGTTTGGCACCTAGGTTGCGCGCCACCTTGAACCAGGCCGGGTCGACCTTGGCGAGGCCTGCTGCGGTGGAAAACATCACCGGCCAGCCCGACGCCACGGCGATCAGGAAGATGATCGAATCATCCCAGGCCTTGAAGACGAACACGGCGATCGGCATCCACGACAGGGGGCTGATCATGCGCAGGAACTGGAAGGCCGAATTGCTCAGGTCGCGGAAGCGCTTGCTGCGACCCATGATGATGCCGAGCGGCACGCCGATCGCGATCGCGATGGACATGCCGCCGCCCAGTCGATAGCCGCTGGCGGCAATCGCCTTTTGCAGCTTGCCGAGGTTCCACAGTTCGGGAAAGCTCTGAAGGGTCTGCACCAGGCCGAATCCGGCAAAACTCTGGGTCTTCGGGTTCATGGCGATCAGGTAACCGCCCAGCCACCAGAATGCGGCGAGGATAAGCAGGCCCAGGGAAAAATTCATGACCCCCCGCCCCGCCGCTTCGGCGGCGCGGGAGGTCCGGGTGCCGGTCAAACCGGCGGCCGCAGCGGCTCCGCCGGGTGCGGCGTCATCGCTCATAACTGGACAACTTCCGTGCGAACAAAGGGATCGCCGGTTTTCGGCACACTCTTGTCGTTTTTCCACTTCGGATTGGCGTCGAGCGCCTTCTTGATGAACGTGTAGTTGACCAGGTCGTCGCCGACGAATTTGGCATCCAGCTTTTCGAGGAAGGCCGAATCGCCGGTGATGACGGTTTTCTTCAGGTCGTTGACGACAAGTTCGGTAGCGGAGCGGTAGGGCCAGCCCTGGAAGTTGATGCGATCCATGCCCCAGTCCTTGTGCTTGATGGCGGCCGCATTGCCCGGATAGGGGATGTCGTAGAGCATCATGGCGCGCTTGACCACTTCCTTGGGGAAAGGCAGGTAGCCCTTGCCGTCCTTGGACAGCATCTCGGCCATGGCTTCACGGTTCTCGACCAGATGGATCTGCGCGGCGACGATGGCGTTGTGTACTCCCTGCGCCCAGGCGGCGCGGGCCGGATCCATGGTGTCGGCTTCGTGCATCACCACCACGCAGCAGGGGTGGCCCTTCCATACATCGCCGGTCATGCGCAGCATCTTGGCGCCGGCACGGACTTCGCCCAGCGCGTTGAAGGGTTCCGCCACGCAATAGCCGTCTATCGACTTGGCCGCGAGTGCCGGCGGCATGTCGGGCGGGTTGAGCACGATGAAGTTGCACTCGTTGGGTGCCAGCTTGGCATCCTGCGGACGAATTACCGGGGTGATTCCGGCGTCCTTCATGATCTTCTGCGAAATGATGTTGTGGATCGAATACCAGTACGGTACTGCGAACTGCTTGCCACCGAAATCCTTGGGTGTGTTGATGCCGGAATCCTTGCCCACGACCATGCCCGAGCCGTTGGTATGGTTCCAGGCCGTGATCTTGATCGGGAACTTGTTGTTGTAACGCATCCAGATCGGAATCGGGATCAGCATATGCGTCAAGTTCAGCTTGTGCGACGAGAACGCCTCGACCAGCGGCGACCAGCCGCGGATCAGGGTCGGCGGCTCGGAGCTCAGGCCTTCCTTCTTGAAGAAGCCCATCTCGTGGGCAACCAGCAGCGCCGAGGCATCGGTGATCGGCAGGTAGCCGATGCGGATCGTCGGGTCCCACTTCTTTTCCTGGGCGAAGGTGGCGGAGGTCGGCATCAGGCTGCTCAAGGCACCGAGGCCACCCCACTTGAGCAACTCGCGGCGATTGACGCCGGTACCAAGGACGCTGCTGAACAGCGGGTCGTATTCGATCGCCAGACCGTGATCCTGAACGCCGTCGCCGTGCTTCTTGTAATCGAGATGCGGCGTTTCGGACGGATGGTGATTGCCGACAATATTAAGGTCGCAAAGTATGCACATGCTCGGTCTCCTCCTGTGGGGTGGTGGTGTCCTGGCCTAGTCGAGGTCAGGCATGCTGCGAAACACTGTTCGATTCGGTGTCTGCCTCGTCAAGCTTTTCCTTCGGAGCGCCGGCCACCTGCGCCGCGCTGTGGAAGGCATCCAGCAGCCGCGCACGCATGGCCTGGACAGCAGGATCCTGACGTTGCCGGGGATCATCGAGCGGAACTTCGAATTCGTGGACGATCTTGCCGGGAGCGCCGGCCATGATCAGGGCCCGATCGGCCATCAGTACCGCCTCGTCGATGTCGTGGGTGACGATGATCAGGTTGAAGCCGAGGCGCTTGGCGATGGACCGGACATCGCGCTGCAGGGATGCGCGGGTAAACGCGTCGAGCGCGGAGAACGGTTCGTCAAGCAGCAGCAACTCGGGTTCCATGACCAGTGAACGCGCCAGCGCGACGCGCTGCTGCTGGCCGCCGGAGAGGTCCTGTACGTTGGTTTCCGCGTAGTCCTGCAACTCGACCAGGCGCAGTGCCTCATCCACCCGCTCGCGTTTTTCCTTTTCCGGCCAGCCGGCGAAGCCGAGGCCAACGCCGACGTTCTGGGAGACCTTCATCCAGGGGAAGAGATGCGGCGCCTGGAACATCATGACCCAGCGCGAGGACGGCCCTTCGATCTTCTTGTCGTCGAAGTGCATCGTGCCTTCGGTCGGGCGATTCAGTCCGGCGATGATGTGCAGCAGCGTTGACTTGCCGCAACCGGAGCGGCCGATGATGGCCAGTGCTTCACCGCGTTTCGACTCCAGCATGAGGTTGCTGAAGGTGGGTTTGCCGCGTGAACTGTAGCGGTAGCCCAAGCCCTGGATGTTGATGTTTACACCGCGAATCGCCACCAGTCACCTCTCCGTAAACGTATTGCGACAAGTATTCCGGGTAGCGGAACAGCCGCTATTTTCGCGCATGACCGCTCTAACTTGCGGCCTTGCTTGCCGATCGAGATTTCATTGCCATGGTGCGAGAACGACAAACCGGTGATTCCTGTCGATCTTCCGGTCTGTCGCATCGCTCGGTGTAAATCTGCGTGGGTCCGAATTTACTCCGCCGTGAGTCGCGCATGGACCTGCTTCATCCGCTGCGCAAGATCCTCTTCGCTCACCAGACCGCGCTTGATGAGGGAATGTGTCAGGGCCAGAAGTTGCCGCTCCGGGAAGGGAACGTCCTGATAAAGCGTCTCCGACAGTTCATCCTCTTCCCAGCGCCGTTCCAGCAAAGGCAGCGGAACTGCACCACCGACGTCCTTGCGGTCGATGCTGCCGTCCAGCCAGCGCTTCTCGACCGCCATCGCCGGAGAACAGGAGGTCGTACCCAGTGCTTCGCACATTCCGTCCAGGCTGGTTTTCCACGGCGGATCGGGGTTGGTCACTCCATACTGATTCGCGAGATCTTCCCAGACCCGTCCGTGTTCCTTGATCTCTTCCAGCAAGGGAACCGGCGTCCATTCCGTTCTTGCCGCGCCCGGTTTGGCTGCTTCAGTCATGGCCGACTCCTAGTGATGTGCCGGCTTGGCCGGCTTATGCACGGGCAATGGAATGTTGGTGGTCATGCCCGGCTTGGGCAAGGCGACGCCGATCAGGCAATCCCGCGTGACTATTTCGGTCAGCTGGTCTTCGGTCCAGCCTTCGGTTCCGGCGGGTCGTACCGGCATCACGATGAAGCGGCACTTCTGGTTCGAGTCCTCGACGCGGACCTCCACTTCCGGCGGCAGGGTCAGGCCGAATTCGGCCAGTACCTGGCGCGGCCAGCGGACCAGGCGGCGCCGGTAGTTCGGCGTGCGGTACCACTCCGGCTGGAAGCCGAGGATGGGGCGCGGATAGCAGGAACACAGGGTGCACACCACGACGTGATGCATGGTCGGGGTGTCTTCGAGGACGCGCAGGTCGGTATAGTCGCTCGGCGTGCCGAAACCGGTCGGGTTCAGCCAGTCGACGCCGACCGCGAAACTCGCCTTGATGGCATCGGTCAGACACAGCTTCTTGTACTCCGGATCGAGCCAGGCCTTGGCCACCATGCGCGCGGCCGGAGTCGGTCCGATGTGCTCGGCGAACTCGGTGAAGCGGCGATGGTCTTCGGCGGTAAAAAGGCCTTTCTCGATGGCAAGTTCGCGAACGGCGATTTCAAGAGCCTCGAAGTCGCTGATTTCTTCGACCATTGGTGCCGGCGGCTTGTGCCCATGCCCGTGGTCGTGGTCGTGATCGTGGTCGTTTGACATTTGCTCTTACCTTTCTGTTCTATACGATTTTACGGTCCGCTTACACGGACTCCAGCCAGCGTTCGGAAAACTCGGTCTGCAGCGTGTCGTTGGCAAAGTTGGCGGGATATTCCGGCCACAAATCCTTCTGCTTGAAGCGGACGATGTAGAACCATTCGGATTGGTCGACGTGGCCCCAGGCTTCGTCCTCCGGCGCCGGGCTCTCGTGGGTGACCACTGCAACTTCACCGATGGCGCCGCGCGTGTACACCTGGCACCGGGTATAGAAAATATCCGGCAGGTTCTTGATCCTTACCCGGTCGCCGACCTTGAACTTGGCCGGGCCTGCGGTGCCCTTGAAACACTGGGGATCGCCCTTGCCGGTTGCGATCTTGGCGTGATGGGTTCTATCGTGCTGGCTCATGGCGCTTTTTCACCTCGTCGATTTTGTTGATCAGTTCAGTCAGGGAGACATGATGCCCGTCGACCAGAATCCGCGCCGCGGACAGCAGCCAGCGCCCGTAGTAAGGCAAGCCGAGGTACTGGCTCGTGCCCAGGTCGACGTTCTGCATGCGACGCCTTTCCTCGGCACACCAGACGCCGCGCCAGGCCAGGCATTCGGTGGTGACGTAGGCTCTGTGCCCCCATGCCTCGTGTTCCTCCTCGGTCCATTCGCACGGAACGTCGACCTCGCCGCCGACATCATGGGGCGATCGCGTATAGGCCCGAAACAGTTCGTGAGTGATATCGGTGGGATAGGGCGCCTTGCCGGTCTTCTGCACCGGCGGCTGCAGCTCGGTGACTGCGATCAAGTGCCGCAATACCTCTTGTCTGGTAGTCGATGACATAGCTGGACTTCTCCTTAGATTGTTGTCTGCTGCAGATCCGCTTGCGGTGACGCGACAGAACCCGTTGCGGACGCGTAAGCCACTAATTTTTCATGCATCGCCGACTGCGCTTGCGCAGGTTCCGGACAGCGATCAACGACTCGCGGCAATCCCGTACAATGATCGGTCTCGTGCGCCTTCCGGAGACCACTCGCAAGTAGTTGATGCTTAAATTGTGTTCGCTTCAAATTGGCCTGTCCATGATTATTTTCCGATTCGCTCCATAGGAATTGACTATGCACTCCAAGCTCATGTTCCCGCGTTCGATCCGCTACCTGCTGGCGGTCGCCGAACACCAGAGCTTTACCCGTGCGGCGGAAGCCCTGTATGTCTCGCAGCCGACGCTGTCGCAGCAGATCAAGCAGCTGGAGGAGGCGTTGGGCGTGCTGCTGCTGGACCGCTCGGGCCGAACGGTGCAGCTGACCGATGCCGGCCAGGTCTACCTGACACATGCGCGGCGGGCCCTGGAGGAGCTCGACGCCGGCAAAAGGGCGGTCAGCGAGGTGGAAGACCTGAGCCGTGGCTTTCTGCGCGTCGGCATGACTCCGATCACCGAGTATCTGACTACGTCCCTGCTCGACGACTTCAGTGCGCGCTACCCCGGCATCACCGTGAGCGCCATGGAAATGTCCCAGGACCAGATCGAAGCCGGCGTCGCCGAAAACAGCATCGATGTCGGCATCGCCTTCACCCACACTCCGTCGACCGAGATCTGGTCGGGCAAGATTGAGATGCACACGATGTTCAAGGAACCGCTGAGCCTTGCCGTCGGCGGCAGCCATCCCCTGTGCGGCAAGCAGATGCCGGTCACTGCCGGCATCCTGCAGCAGGAGCCGCTGGTCCTGCTCAGCCCAAGTTTCGCGCTGCGACGCCATTTTGACCTGTATTGCCTGGAACAGGGCATCACGCCGCACATCGTGATCGAGACCAATTCGCTGAGCATGATCGTGCAATCCGTCGGCCTGGGCAGGCTGGTGACCGTCCTGCCGACCACCATCGCGTGCACCCACGCCGGCCTCTATGCGGTGCCGATGCTGCCGGAACTGCCCGACCACACGATCGCCCTGATCTGTTCCAAAGGCACTTACAAGAGTCCGGCCTGCCGGGCATTCGGTGTCATGGCATCCGAGTGGAATTTTGGCCGCTGTCCGGTGACGCTCAGGCCGGACTCGCGGCCCTGCCCTCGGCCGGAGGTATGCAGGCGGGAGAAGACGAGCTTCGTTACCGATGAACTCTAGACTGGAGCGTTCGCGGCTCTTCGCCAGGAAAGTTTCCTAAAGCAACTCGCCGCTGACGGTCGCAATTACCTTGCCGCCGACGTGGATTTCGCTTGATCCGTCCGCCATCCGCGCGCGCAGCCTGACCAGCGAAGGCCGCCGGACTTCATGGCCCTGCTCGATGCGCAAGCACAGTTCGGCCTCGGGCAAAAGCTTGTGCTGCAGCAGGTAGGCGCCGAGGAAGGCCGCGCCGTTGCCGGTGGCCGGGTCCTCGCGCACGCCGTGGGCCTCGAAGAAGAACCGGGCGCTGAGGTGATTGCCCGGCTCGCGGGTCTCGCCGCAGAACAGGTAGGTCAGCGGCGGGAAGCCCTCGCTCAGCAGAACCGCATACGCCGCAAGGTCGAGCCGGCCGCGCTTCAAGGCGTCGAGGCTGCGCAAGGGCACGATCATTGCCGCGGTTCCGGCCGCGAACTGCTGGACCGGGGCCCGGGCATCCATGTCACCGATCGCCAGGCCCAGCGCCTTTGCCATGCGTTCGCGGGCACAGGTCGGCCCGGCGGTCACGGGCGGGGCCCGGAACCATGCGACTTCGCCATCCGCCGCGGTGGATTCGAAGCTGACGGGCACCGGTCCCACTGCGAGGTTCAGTTGAACGCTCGCGGCAGGCGTCGGCGCAAGGTGGTGGCGTATCACCCAGGCCGTGCCCAGGATCGGATGCCCGGCAAAGGCGATCTCGCGCGCCGGGGTGAACAGCCTTACCCGGTAGCCGCCGTCAGGCTCGGGCGTTGAACCGATGAAGGTGGTCTCCGAGTAATTGGCCTCCGCCGCCACCTGCTGCATGGCCTCGTCGGACAGGTTGCCGCCGACGACCACCGCAAGCGGATTTCCCGCATAGGGGCGTTCGGCGAAGACATCGACAATATGGAAGCGCGCCTTCATGGAGCTACAGGTATTCGCCCGCCATGGGTCAGCCGGCGAGGGTTACCAGTTCGTGCGCGGTTGCGGCCGGATGGCGTGGCGGCGGACCATTCTCCAGAATTTCCAGGAACAGCGGCTCCGCCCGCACCCAGTCGGCATCCCGGAATTCCCGGAAGAGGTCGAGTACGGGCCCGATCACATCGAGGCGCGGCTGGTTGCCGGTGTAAGGGCGGTTCAGGGTGATGGAAAAGTAGCCGTCGCGGCGGAAAGGATTGCCGCTGGCGCCCGGGCAGAGGAACCAGATCGTGTAATTGATTCCCCCGCCCTGGCAGGACACCGGTTCGGCCGAGAACAGTACCCGGACCACCGTGTCCAGCGAGAGGTGGCAGTGGTGATCGTCGAAAGCGCCGATCTGCCATGAGACATAGCCTTGCTCGACGTAGCGGTGCAGGCCATCCAGCTTTTCCGTCTTGAACTCGATCAGGGTGCGCTCGCGATAAATCACCAGCGATGCGTCGCGCAGTTGCAGCGCCTTTTTCAGCAGGGGAATGCAGGGCGGTTCCAGCGCGGGCGCGGCCTGTACCGGTCGGTGAACGGGGCAAAGTGCGGCGATGAGGTCAGGCCATTGCCCTGCCGCAAGCCCGGTATTGGCGCGCAGCAATTGCAACAACTGCACACCCTCGGTCGTCGCGCGTGCCGCGGGCTCCACCTCGAACTCCACAAGGTCCGGGCGTTGCTGCGCATGTTTTCGCGCCAGGTCGAGGTAACGTTGTACCTGCGGGAAGTTGAGCGCTCCCCGGTCATAAGGGCAGGACAACATCAGCGACACCACCCAGTGGTCGCCCGGTGCGCCGCCCGGTCCGAGTACCAGCAGGCGTGCCTCGAACGACGGCTTGAACTCGAAGCAGACGCTGGGTGCGACGACGTAGCGGATGCGGTGTACGCGGCCGAAATCGATGTGCAGGTGGTGCGGTGCATTGTCCAGGCGCAGCTCTCGCACGCCGGCGAAGCAGCCTTCGTAGATGGGCGGCAGCAGGCGGCCCTGGCCCATAGGAATCAGTTCGCTGATCGCGCCCTCGGACCAGCGCCCGCAGGCCACCGTGATGTCCGGCTCCCGCAGCCAGTCGTCCATGGCGTCATGGAAGAAGCCGCACTGTTCGAGGAGTTCCTGGTCGGCATTGCGTGCATCGTTCATCATCATGAGCCCTCCCGCGAAATCCAGGGCGCAGCTTAATACGAATTACGAATCGGGTTCTCCGCTGCGCTGCGCAAGGTAGGTGTAGTAGGTACAGGCCGCAAAAAAAGTGCCGTCCTCCAGCGCCTGCCGCTGCGCGCCGAGCCAGGCGTCGACCGTGTCCGCCGGCGCCAGGCCGGCCTTGATGATGTAGGGTGCGTAGGTTTCGACGAATGACTTGAAGTAGCTGCCGCTACCGACCTCGACCACGGCGTCGCCCCACGCCTCGTTCAGTTTGAGTCCGAAGCCGGGCATCAGCCGCGGCAGGTCGCGCATGATGCGCGGATTGTTGAAGCTGGCGGCGACCAGGGCCGCATCCATCCTGTGCCCGAGTTCGTGGTCGGGATGGCCATAGGTCATCGACGCATAGTCGCCGTCGAAGATAGCCAGTGTGCCGCCGGGACGCAGCACGCGCACCATTTCGCGCAGCACTGCCGTCGGGTCGCTGACATGGCTGATCAGCGTATGGGCGAAAACGGCATCGAAGCTGCCGTCGGGGAAATCCAGGCTGTGGGCATCGCCGACGTGAAAATCGATCTTGCGCGAGATTCCTTCGTCCAGTGCAAACTGACGCGCGGCGTGGATGAAGTGGGCGCTCTGGTCGACGCCGACCACCTTGCCGGAAAACACGTCGCGGCGCGCCAGGGCTCGCGCCGTCGCGCCGGTGCCGCAGCCCACTTCGAGTACCTTTCCCGACGGACCGGGATCGATCCGGGCCGCGTACTTGTCGAACAGCCGGGTGAACACCACATTCTTGGAGCGGCTTTCCAGCCGCGCGATGAGGCGGTCGATGGCCTCCCTGTCGAGTTCATTGACAAATCGGTGTGGATCGCGGGCAACCATGCTTGACCTTTGTGGCTTCGATACGACTGCCGGCAGGGCGCTTCCAGGCGCCGGCGGGGAGAGCAGCTTACGCCACCTGCGCCGTATTGCTTACCAGGCC
>VEPA01000235.1 GCA_012026675.1 Betaproteobacteria bacterium
ATCCGCATGCTGCGCGACCGGCTGCTCAAGGGCCTGATGGACATCGAGGAAACCTACATCAATGGCGACATCGAGCAGCGCGTGCCGCACAACCTCAACGTCAGCTTCAATTTCGTCGAAGGCGAGTCGCTGATCATGGCGGTCAAGGACATCGCCGTGTCGAGTGGTTCGGCCTGCACCTCGGCCAGCCTGGAGCCTTCCTACGTGCTGCGTTCGCTGGGCCGTTCCGACGAACTGGCGCACAGTTCGATCCGCTTCACCCTGGGCCGCTTCACGACGCAGGAGGAAATCGATTTCACCATCAAGCTGCTGCACGACAAGCTGGGCAAGCTGCGCGAACTTTCGCCGTTGTGGGAAATGTACAAGGACGGCGTCGACTTGAATTCAGTGCAATGGGCAGCGCATTAAAGGAGCATCAAAATGGCATACAGTGAAAAGGTCCTCGACCACTACGAAAACCCGCGCAACGTGGGTTCCTTCTCCAAGGACGACGAAGGCGTCGCCACCGGAATGGTCGGCGCGCCGGCCTGCGGTGACGTCATGAAGCTGCAGATCAAGGTCGGCAAGGACGGCATCATCGAGGATGCCAAGTTCAAGACCTATGGCTGCGGTTCGGCGATTGCGTCGTCGTCGCTGGTGACCGAATGGGTCAAGGGCAAGACCTTGGATCAGGCGCTGGACATCAAGAACACGCAGATCGCCGAAGAACTTGCGCTGCCGCCGGTCAAGATCCATTGTTCCATCCTCGCCGAGGACGCGATCAAGGCCGCCGTGGCCGACTACAAAAAGAAACAGGGAGGCTGAGCAATGAGTACCTGCACCACACCGACGGCTGATACCGCCGTCATTTCCGAAGTTCCGCCGGCTGGCTGGCAGGGCAGCGAGAGCGCCAGTCCGGTGACCTTGAGTGCGCGCGCCGCGGACCACATCGCCAAATACATCTCCAAGCGCGGCAAGGGCATGGGCATCCGTCTCGGCGTGCGCACTTCGGGGTGCTCGGGCATGGCCTACAAGCTGGAGTTCGCCGATGCCGCCACCCCCGAGGACATCGTGTTCCTCAGCCATGGCGTCAAGGTACTGGTCGATCCCAAGAGCCTGCCCTATCTGGCCGGCACCGAGCTCGACTATGCGCGCGAGGGCCTCAACGAGGGTTTCAAGTTCAACAACCCGAACGTGAAGGATGCGTGCGGGTGCGGCGAGTCCTTCACTACCTGATGTTCGCCTGACCGACCCGCGATGACCACGTTCGACCTGAATTTCGCTGCCGATCACTTCACGCTGTTTGGCCTGCCGCAGGTGCAGGCGCTCGATCAGGAAAGCCTCGACAACGCCTTTCGCGCCGTGCAGTCGCGGGTGCATCCGGACAAGCACGCGCATGCGTCGGAGGCCGACCAACGGCTTGCCATGCAGTGGGCGACGCGGATCAACGAGGCCTACCAGACCCTGAAGTCGCCGGGCAGGCGCGCGCGTTATCTGCTGCAACTGCTTGGGCACGATGCGCGAATCGAAAGCAACACGGCAATGCCAGCGGAATTCCTGATGAGCCAGATGGAATTGCGCGAGGCCGTGGAAGAAGCGCGCTCGGCGGCCGACGAAGACGCTCTGGACGCGGTGCGTGGCCGCCTGTTGGACGAGATAAAGGCCGATTACGAGCGGCTGGCCGGTTTGATCGACGTGACCCGCGATCTCGACGCGGCGGCCGATCTGGTGCGGCAACTGATGTTTCAGGAAAAACTGCTGAACGAAGTCGACGACGCGCTCGAAGCCGTCACTGCGTAACGCTCATGGTACCAACTGACACTCGCTGAGGATGAAACCTGCGAAAAGCCAATTGGTCGCCCGCCCCCCTTCCCCCTTCGCCGGGGGTTACTAGTCGGCACGCTTCGCGCGTCCATCAGAGGGGACTCCGAACAAGGTGTTTCACGTTAACGAAAAGATATGGCACTACTTCAAATAGCGGAGCCGGGAGAATCCGCGGCACCCCACGAGCATCGTCTTGCGGTGGGCATCGATCTCGGTACGACCAACACGCTGGTCGCGACGGTCAGGAGCGGCATGAGCGTGGTGCTCAATGACGTCCAGGGCCGGTCCTTGCTGCCTTCCGTCGTCGCCTATGCCGCCGATGGTAGCGTCGACGTGGGCTATGGTGCGGAAGCCAGGCAGTCGATCGATCCGAAGAACACCATCGTTTCGGTCAAGCGTTTCATGGGGCGTGGCAGGCATGACATCGCCCACATCGAAACCCTGCCCTACGACTTCATCGATGCCGAAGGCATGGTCAAGCTGAAGACCATTGCCGGCATCAAGAGCCCTGTCGAAATCTCGGCGGAGATCCTGAAGACGGTGCGCAACCGGGCCGAGGCCTCGCTGGGCGGCGAGCTCACCGGAGCCGTGATTACCGTGCCGGCCTATTTCGACGACGCGCAGCGCCAGGCCACCAAGGACGCGGCACGCCTTGCCGGCATCAATGTCCTGCGTCTGCTCAACGAACCGACCGCGGCCGCGATTGCCTATGGCCTGGACAATTCGGCCGAAGGCATCTACGCCGTGTTCGACCTCGGTGGCGGCACCTTCGACATTTCCATCCTGCGCCTGTCGAAAGGCGTCTTCGAGGTCATGGCAACGGGCGGCGATTCCGCCTTGGGAGGCGACGACTTCGATCATCGCGTGTTCTGCTGGATCATCGAACAGGCAAAACTCGCCCCGCTGTCGCTGCAGGACGCGCGGCGCCTGCAAATGCGCGCGCGCGAAGCCAAGGAACAGCTTTCCCAGCATGGCCAGGCGCCGATCACCGTCAAGCTCGGCAGCGGCGAATACGTCGATCTTGTGCTGACCACCGAAGTGTTTACCGAAATTTCCCGTACCCTGGTGCAGAAGACCATTGCGCCGACCAAGAAGGCCTTGCGCGATGCCGGCCTCACCGTGGCCGACGTGCGCGGCGTGGTCATGGTCGGCGGCTCGACGCGGCTGCCGCAGATCCAGCATGCGGTGGCCGAACTTTTCAAGCAGGAGCCGCTGAACAATCTTGACCCCGAGAAGGTGGTGGCACTGGGCGCGGCAATCCAGGCCAACCTGCTGGCGGGAAACCGAGCTGCGGGCGACGACTGGCTGCTGCTCGACGTGATTCCCTTGTCGCTGGGGTTGGAGACCATGGGCGGCCTGGTGGAGAAGGTCATCCCGCGCAACTCCACGATTCCGATCGCACGTGCCCAGGAATTCACCACCTTCAAGGATGGCCAGACAGCGATGTCGATTCAGGTGGTGCAGGGCGAGCGGGAACTGGTGTCCGATTGCCGCAGCCTTGCGCGCTTTGAACTGCGCGGCATACCACCGATGGTGGCAGGCGCGGCGCGTATCCGCGTCACCTTCCAGGTCGCTGCCGACGGCCTGCTTTCGGTTACGGCGCGCGAGCAGACCAGCGGCCGCGAGGCACGCATCGAGGTCAAGCCTGCCTATGGCCTTTCCGACGACGAAATAGCGACCATGCTCAAGGACAGCTTCAGCCATGCCGGTGACGACGCTTTCCGCCGCGCCCTGCGCGAGGCACAAGTCGAGGCACAGCGCCTGATCGAGGCCACCCAGTCGGCGCTCGAGGATGATGCCGCGCTGCTGTCGACCCTGGAACGCGCGCAAATCGACGCGGCCATGGCCCAGCTGCAAAGCGCGATGGTGGGCGATGATCGCCGCGCCATCGATCAGGCCATGCAGGCCCTGAGCGCCGCCACCAACGAATTCGCGGCGCGCCGCATGAACCAGAGCGTGCAGCGCGCGCTCGCCGGACGCAAGGTCGATCAGCTATCCCTATGACCCAGATAATCGTTCTTCCCCATGTCGAGTTGTGTCCCGAGGGCGCGGTGATCGATGCCGCGCCGGGTACTTCGATCTGCGATGCCCTGCTCGGCAACGAGATCGACATCGAGCACGCCTGCGAAAAGTCCTGCGCCTGCACCACCTGCCATGTCGTCGTGCGCGAAGGCTTCGAGTCGCTGGCCGACGCGGAGGAACTTGAAGAGGATCTGCTCGACAAGGCCTGGGGCCTGGAGCCGAAGTCCCGGCTTTCCTGCCAGGCGATAGTCGGCAGTACGCCGCTGGTGATCGAAATTCCAAAGTACACCATCAACATGGTCAAGGAAGGGCACACCAAGAAATGAAGTGGACCGACAGTCTCGACGTGGCGATTGCGCTTTCCGAAGCACACCCCGAGGTCGACCCGACCCGCATCAACTTTGTCGATCTGATGCGCTGGGTCATGGCCTTGCCGGGCTTCGAGGAAAACGAAAGCCATTGCGGCGAAAAGAAGCTCGAAGCAATACAGCAGGCCTGGATCGACGAAGTCGAATGAGAGCCTCGATCCATGCTGGTCGATACCCATTGTCATCTGGATGCTGCCGAGTTTGATGGCGACCGCGCCGCGGTGGCCGCGGCGGCGACTCAGGCGGGGGTCGGGCTGATCGTGGTACCCGCTGTGGAGCGCGCCAATTTCGGTGCGGTGGCCTCGGTCTGTCGCGAACACGAAGGCTGCCGCGCGGCCTATGGCATCCATCCCATGTACGTTGACCGGGCGCGCGAAGAAGACCTCGACGCGCTGCGCGAGACCGTCGAACGCGAGCAACCACTGGCGGTGGGCGAGATCGGGCTCGACCACTTCGTCCTGCCACGCGACGACGCGCAGCAGGAGTTCTATTTCAGCACACAACTGCAAATCGCTCGCGACAATGGCCTCCCGGTTTTGCTGCACGTGCGGCGAGCCATCGATCCGGTGCTCAAGGCCTTGCGGCTTTGCAAGGTGGCCGGCGGCATTGCCCATGCCTTCAACGGCAGCCGGCAGCAGGCCGACGAATTCATCAAGCTCGGCTTCAAGCTCGGCTTCGGAGGCGCCATGACCTTTCCCCGCGCCAACCGCATACGCGAACTGGCCGCGACCTTGCCGCTCGATGCCATTGTGCTGGAAACCGATGCGCCGGACATTCCGCCCGAATGGAAAGTCGGCGCCCGCAACACGCCGGATCAACTGCCGCGCATCGCCCTGGCGCTGGCCGGCCTGCGCGGCATTGCCATCGAGGAAGTCGCCGAGGCCACCACGCGCAACGCTACGGCGGTTCTACCCGGGCTGGCACGGATACACTAAGCTTTTTCAACCCCCAAACCCACCAAGAAGGAGCTACTCATGAGCACAACCGTTACCCTGCGCGGCACCCCGTTGCGCGTCGAAGGCGACCTGCCCGCCGTCGGCGCCAAGGCCCCCGATTTCAAGCTGACCAGCGGCTCCCTTGCGGAGGTTTCGCTCAAGGACTTCGCCGGCAAGCGCAAGGTCTTCAATATCTACCCGAGTATCGATACGCCCACCTGCGCCACTTCTACCCGCAAATTCAACGAGGCCGCCGGCAAGCTGGCCAACACCGTCGTGCTCTGCGTTTCCGGCGACCTGCCCTTCGCCGCCAAGCGTTTCTGCGACATGGAAGGTCTCGCCAATGTCTCCCACCTTTCCACCTTCCGCAATCCAGAATTCATGAAGGCATGGGGCGTCGCCTTCGCCGAAGGCCCGCTGCTCGGCCTCACCGCGCGCGCTGTGGTCGTACTCGACGAGAACGACAAGGTGATCCACAGCGAGATGGTGCCGGAGATCGCACAGGAGCCGAATTACGACGCGGCGCTGAAGGCGCTGGGCTGATCCATGTCTGTAATCGGCGTGTAACCAGCGCCGACTATTGAAGCAAGAACGGGAGCCGCGGCTCCCGTTTGCGTTATGGGCGTGAGTACCTTCGGAATTTTGATTCGGCCGTGATCGGCCAACAGCGGCCGGTCGAGCCTCCGCAATCGCGCTTTGTTTGACGCCCGCTGCAGCTCTCATTGCCGCCATTCGTTTCTCTGTTCTGGCCATACGGCGCACCTTGCAATGCGGTTTCCACGAAGCAACTGCTGGCTAACTGGCATTTTCGGGCATAAGCTATTTGCTCAATCATCCAACTGATAATACAAATGGAGCGAATATGAAAAGCTTGGCTCAGATCCTATGCTTCTGGATTGTTTCGCTTGCAGCACCCATAGCATTTGGTGGCCCGGTGGAGGAGGCGAGTGTGGTCGTTGACCATTGGTCGGCGGCTTATACTTCCAACGATCCAGAAGCGGTTGTAAGAGACTATGCGCCTGACGCAATCCTGCTGGGGACCGTGAGTTCTGTGATGTCCGTGGGAACTGAGGCCATCCGCCAGTATTTCTCTCGACTAAAGGGAACTGGTAACAAGAATACGCTTGGCGACAAGCGCACAATCTTCGTCAGCGATAATGCTGTATTGGTCACTGGGTTCTACGAATTTTCCGGAATGCAGGATGGGAAGCTCACGGCTAGACCATCGAGCTTTACCATGCCGGTTACGAAGCGCGATGGTGAGTGGCTTATCGCTCATCACCATTTGTCGCCACACGTTCAACCGGCGAAGTAAGCCTGCCCGAGAAATGTCCATCCCTAATTCATCCCGATAGCAGGCCCCGCTGTACGAAGGGGCTTTGATGACGGCCTTTCGTTGGTCATCGGTGGAATGCTGTCGATGGAGCCAGGCTGATGGTCGCCAACCGGCCACCCGAGAAACTCCGGCGCGAGCGCATTGAGGAGTGTATCCGAGACTTCAGGGGCTGTGTCGAATGTCACCGCAGCGCCAATGAGCGCAATATCCGTATGCCGGGACGAGGCCGGGAGCGCGAAGCAAATCAAGGTAGAAAACGAGATGATGACTAACGAAACCCAGGAACCACCCAGCCTGCAACGCTACGCCTGGATTTCCATCGGCGCGGCGATTGCGACGATTCTGCTCAAGGGCGTTGCCTGGTGGCTCACGGGATCCGTCGGCCTGCTCTCAGATGCGATTGAATCCTTCGTCAATCTCGCGGGCGCAATCATGGCGTTGTGGATGCTGTGGCTGGCAGAACAGCCTGCCGACGAGGATCACCCGCACGGCCATGGCAAGGCGGAATATTTCTCCAGCGCCTTCGAGGGCTTCCTGATTGTCCTGGCGGCAGTCAGTATTGCCTATACGGCAGCAGGGAGGCTGCTGAATCCTCAGCCGCTGGACGCTGTCGGCATGGGCTTGGTCGTGTCAGTAGCAGCCTCTGTTGTGAACTTGCTCGTGGCGCGTTTGTTACTGAGGGCTGGACGCGAGCACCAGTCCATCACGTTGGAAGCCGATGCCCGTCATCTGATGACCGATGTCTGGACCTCCGTTGGTGTCATCCTCGGAGTTGGACTGGTGGCAGTATCCGGCTGGAACTGGCTGGATCCGACGATTGCATTGGTCGTTGCTGCGAACATAGTCTGGACTGGATGGCAGTTGATGCATCGTTCTACTTCCGGGCTGATGGATGCCGCATTGCCACCAGAGCAAAAGCGTCTGATTACACAAGTCTTCGACCGCTACATTGAACATGGCATCGCCTATCACGCTCTACGGACACGGCAGGCGGGCCGACGTTCATTCATCAGCTTCCATGCCCTTGTGCCTGGGCGATGGACCGTTCAGGAGGCGCATGACTGGATTGAGCGCATCGAAAGTGATCTGAGGACTGCCATCCCCAACTGCCATATCACTTCCCATCTGGAACCGATAGATGATCCGTGTTCGATGGATGACCAGGAACTTGATCGGATTACTGCATATCCCCGCAAAGCAGACACAAACTGAAGGCCGAGCGACAGGTCTGCTCGTGGCACGCTTCACTCAGTGGTGCCTTCAATTTCGAGGCCGAATTACTGCCGTTGAATTTCGGTGCCAGGTAGCAGCCGGTGGTCACCGGGTACAGTCGGCCATCAGTGGAAGTTCGTCGGCACCAAACAGCCGACTCTCAAAGGGCCGCTTCAGTCGGAAACCACCCGGATGCTCAAATCCCGCAACTCGGCCCGAGCTACCGTACATCATGGGGGAAGGTACGCCGGACGCACCGGCTGAGGAATGGCCAAGGTGCATGAACTTTCCGTTTGATATCGATCAGGGGCCAGTGTACTGCACCAGTTGGCCATCCTTGAGCTGGACGCGCGCGCCCACGGGGAAGGGGCTCTTGTCGGCTTCATAGTCGTAGTTTTGCTGCTGGCCGTTGTCGAACTTGACGGTGACCTTCACCATCTTTTTCGTCTTGTATTTCTTTTCGGCCTGATGTCCGACATAGGCACCGCCTGCCGCACCGGCGACCGTGGCCACCGTCTTGCCCGTTCCGCTGCCGACCTGGTTACCCAGCAGGCCGCCGACAACCCCGCCACCAACAGCCCCCAGACCACTACCTTCGCCTTCCACCTTGTAGCGGTCAGTTGCCACAACGACACCGCAATCTGGACGGCATTGGTCGCGCGGCGTCTTGGCTGTCGTTGCACCAGGCGCTCTGGCCTGGAATTGCTGATACTCGATCAGCGAAACCTGGCCATCCTTGTCGGTATCCATGGCATCGAAGTTCTTGCGGATGCTGTCGAACTCCTTGCCGGAAAGCTTTTCCAATTCCTTGCGCGACAAACCGTCGCTGTCATTTAGGTCCGCCTTCTTGAACTTGGCGGCAAACGCATCGCTGCTCTTGGCGAGGAATTTTTGATATTCCTCGATCGTGACATGGCCGTCGTGGTCGGTATCGATGGCACTGAAATTGGCCTTGATCGGTTGCAGCTGTGTGGATTTCGCTTTGTCCAACTCGGTTTTTGACAAGCCACCGCTGTCGTTCAGGTCAGCCTTGCGAAAATCTTGCAGCCAAAGTTCTTCTGCAGCCACGGCCGTCGCAGAAAGCCCGATCAGGCAGATATATGCACACATGAATGCTGTTTTTTTCATAAATCCTCCAAGGGCGAGGGTATATATTTGCATGCAGACTTTAACGCAATACACTCGGGGAAGATTACAGACGTCACTGCATGCTGCCCAGCCACAATAGCAGAATTGCTCTCGGGAAGATCATGCATGCCGTAACCGGCCCATTACCGGCGGAGTCCGACCAGAGATTCAAAGTCGGCAATGGCCGAGAAACACGCGGCCAGCTATCGCTTGATTCGACTGCTCTGCTCAGAAACCTGCTGCAGGATCGCCGAGACGATGAATGTCTCTTCAGGGCACTGAGTCGCCGTCCTACCGACGCCGACTCCGCAATAGCAAACGGGAGCCGCAGCTCCCGTTTGTTTATGTCGGCTCGGCGCGATTGGCGCGCTTGCGTTCATGCTCCTTGAGAAAACGCTTGCGCACCTGGCAAGACCTGCCGATCGTTGAAGAAAGCGTGCAACGAAAGAGCGATGGGGTAGACATCAGCTTTGCTGTATTCCCGCGATACGCCAGCCTTGATTACCGTCGAGGGGTTTGGTCAGGTGCCAGACTTCGCTGAAGGCTTCGGGCGCGGCGCTGGCTTCTTCCCGTATAAGGCCGGAAAAGCGCACGCTGACCAGCGCCCGGTTGGCTTCGGTGCTGAGATCGAGCAGTTCGGCATCGAGCTGAACGACGTCCGTCTCCTGGGCGAGTTGATTGCGCTCCTGGAACTGCATCTGGATTTCGGCGGCCATTTCGGGACTGCAGAACTGGCGGATGTCCTCCATGTCGCCGCGGTCGTTGGCGGCCTGCAGGCGGATGAAGTTGAGCTTGGCCTGACGCAGGAAGCCATCGACGTCGAAGTCGGCGGGCACGTTTGCCGTGGAAGCGGCGGTGGCCGTCGTCGCGGCGGCGGCTCTCCCGGAAGAGGCCGGAATGAAGGGTTCATTGGCACGCGGCGCGTCGACGCCGGCGGGCATGCCGGCGTACTGCATGGCCGGCTGCGCACCGGCTGGCTGGCGCTTCTTGAGGAACCAGCGCACGGCGAAGACGACGACCATGCCAAGCAGTAGCAACATCATCATGTTGGCCATGCCCTCGCCCATGCCCAGATGCGAGAACAGGGCGGCGAGGCCGATACCGGCGGCGAGGCCGGCGAGCGGGCCCATCCAGCGGCTCATGCCGGACTGGGTAGCCGCCGCCGGCGCCGCGGCCCCAGCGGCTGCGGGTGCGGCCGCGGCGGGCGCGGCGGCGGGCTTGGCGGGGATGGCGTCGCGCTTCATCACCGTTGAATCGCGGCTGATGCCGGAGCTCTTGCCGCCGCCCAGGCGCTTGGCGGCCTCGGCATCCTGAACCATTACGCCGACGCCCATGACGACGGCAAAGAGTGCGATTGCAATGCGTTTCATTGTGGTTCTCCTTTGATGAAAAACGGCTGCTGCTTAAATACGGGTCTGGTTCGATTTGTACTTTGGAGCGGTCTTTTGCGCCTCGTCGATGGCGTGCTGCGCTTCTGCCGGCATGTAGTTTTCGTCGTGCTTGGCCAGTACCTCGGTGGCCGCAAAGCTGCCATCGGCTCTGATGCGCCCTTGGGCCACCGCGCCTTTTCCTTCCTTGAACAGGTCGGGCAGGATTCCGGTGTAGGTGACGGGGACTTCCCTGGCCGTATCGGTAATGAGGAAATGGACGGTCAGGTTGTCGCGGCGGATCGAGCCTTCCTTGACCAGGCCGCCGATGCGGAAGGCCTTGTCCTGCGGCGCCTTGCCTTCGAGCACTTCGGTCGGCGTGACGAAGAAGGCGATGTTGCTGTTCTGTGCGTTCATGACGAGGGCGGTCGCCACCGCCAGGGTGGCCAGGCTGCCAAGGATCAGGGCAATGCGCTTTTGTCGGAGTTTCATTTGGCTGTCCTCATTCTGTCGATCAGGCGGGCGCCGCGCCGCTTGGCGGCGACGTGCCAGATCCAGGCGCGGGAAATCAGCAGGTAACTGGCGACGGCCGAGACGCTGGCCGTGATCGCCAGGCCGGTGAACAGCGGCAGGCCGATCGAGCCGAGGCTTTCCAGGACGCTGGCGGGATTGGCCCACGAGACCGCCGCCGTGGCGGACATGCCGGTAGCCCAGGCGCCCAGCTGATAGGCGCCGTAGTAGATCGCCGGCACGGTCAGCGGATTGGTCACCAGGGTGCCGGCGGCGGCGATCGGCACGTTGGCGCGCAGCACGACCGCGGCCGCGGCGGCGAGCAGGATCTGGGCGATCGGGATCAGGAAGCCAATGAAGAGGCCGATCGCCACGCCCATGGCGACACCCCGGCGCGACCAGCACCACAGTTTCGGGTCGGCGAGGTAAGGCGCCAGCCGACTCAGCCAAGGATTGGCCTCGAGTTGCTCGCGGCTTGGGGCCAGCGCCCGCAGGCGCCGGATCATGGCAGACATCGCGTTCAATCGTCTCCGTTCATGAAGCCCAGCAATTGCAGCAGGCTGGTGAAGAGGTTGAATATCGAGACGAACAGCGTCACCGTGGCCAGCACGTAGTTGGTTTCGCCGCCGTGGATGATGTTGCTGGTCTCGTAGAGGATCAGGCCGGACATCAGCAGCACGAAGGCGGCGGAGACGGTCAGCGACAGTGCGGGGATCTCGAGGAAGATCGCGGCCAGGCCGGCGAGGAAGGCGAGCAGGATGCCGACCATGAGGAAGCCGCCCATGAAGCTGAAGTCCTTCTTTGTCGTCACGGCGTAGGCCGAGAGGCCGATGAAGATCGCCGCGGTGCCACCCATCGCCTGCATGACAATCTCGCCACCGTTGGGCAGGCCCAGATAGCGGCTGATGACGGGGCCCAGCGTGTAGCCCATGAATCCTGTCATGGCGAACACGGCGAGGATCCCCCAGCCGCTGTCCTTGAGTTTATGCACGGCGAACAGCAGGCCGAAGAAGCCGATCAGGGTCAGGATGATGCCCGGGTGCGGCAGCCTCAGCGCCACCGAGCCGGCCGCGGTGAGCGCCGAGAAGGCCAGCGTCATCGACAGCAGCATGTAGGTGTTGCGGATCACCTTGTTGGTGGCGAGGACGGACTCCGCGCCGCCGTGGGGCAGGGCAATCGCTTGTTCGCGTTGGGTGTTCAGGTTCATTTCATGCTCCTTTGGGATTGCGAAGAGAAAGTTATGCGCAGTGGTATCCACCGGGCGGCGCTGGCGGGACGGCGGGCCTCGCACCGCTGCCTGGGGGCAGCGGGATCACTTGTGCGGGGCTCACGCTTGTTCTCCGGCCATGGCAGGGCGGGGTTTCGATAGGGCAAGGCTGGCCGCTATCGAGACGGCGATGATGCCGGCGACGATGGAGAGCGACCACTGGATCGGCATGTGGAACCAGGGCATGGCGAGCATCTTGCCGCCGATGAAGACCAGCACGAGGGCGAGGCCATACTTCAGCAGGTGGAAGCGGTCGGCCATGTCGGCGAGCAGGAAGTAGAGCGCGCGCAGACCCATGATGGCGAAGATGTTCGAGGTAAACACGATGAAGGGGTCGGTGGTCACGGCGAAGATCGCCGGGATGCTATCCACCGCGAACACCAAGTCGCTGGCCTCGATCAGTATGAGCACGAGGAACATCGGCGTCGCCCAGAGGAGGCCGTTCTTGCGGACGAAAAACTTCTCGCCGTGGAACTCGGGCGTGATGCGCATGTGCCCGCGCTGCCAGCGCAGCAGCGGGTTCTTTTCCAGGTCGGGTTCGGATTCGGCGAAGATGATCATCTTGATGCCGGTGATGACCAGGAAGGCGCCGAAGACATAGAGTATCCAGGCGAACTGCTCCACCAGCCAGACGCCGGCGAAAATCATGCCGGCGCGCATGACGATGGCGCCGAGCACGCCGTAGAGCAGGACGCGGCGCTGCAGTTCGGGCGGCACGGCGAAGTAGGTAAAGATCATGACGAAGACGAACATGTTGTCCACCGACAGCGACTGTTCGATCAGGTAGCCGGCGAGGAACTCCAGTGTCTTGGTGCGCGCCACATCGGCGCCCTGCGTATCGTTCAGGTACCACCAGAGCAGGCCGGCAAAGGCGAGCGCAAGGCTGACCCAGACGGCCACCCAGGCGGCGGCCTCCTTGACATGGACGCGGTGCGCCTTGCGTCCGCCGAAGACGAACAGGTCGAGCGCCAGCATGGCCAGCACGAAAACGATGAAGCCGGCCCACATCGGGCCGGTAGCGAAGCTGACCGTGGTGTCGGTCATGCCGCGACCCCTTGCTGGCCGCGGACCATGGCCAATACGCGGCCCATGTCGAGGGTTTCGGCCTGCTGGCGGATCTGCGGCAGGTATTGCGCCTGCATCTGTTTAGCGGGTTCCAGCAGGTTCTGGAACGTGTCGCGCAGCATCTGGGTGTTCATGACCCGGCCGCCGGCGTAATAACGTTTGGCAACCTGCCCCAGCGCGTAGGTGGTGGCAAAGGAAAAGGCCATGCCGGTGGCGGCGCCGCCGATCTTGCCGATGGTCTTGCCGGCGACCTTGCCGAGCAGCCCGCCGAGCAGCTTGCGGCCGAACTGTTCGAGGTACTGCGAGGTGAGCCCGACCCCGGCGGCGGCGATGAATTCCTTGATGTGGCCCTGGTCGAGCTCGACCCCGTGGGCCTTGCCGATGCCATAGACCATCTTGACTTGCAGCGGAATGATGGCCATCGAGGCCCAGGATTGCGGCAGCAGTTCCAGGGCGCCATTCATTATCGAGTAGTTGAGGATGGTCTTGTCCAGCTCGGGCGCGGAAACTGCTGGCACCGCAGCGGCGCCCGGGCCGCTGGCGGCGGCTTTTGTTGCCGCTGTCGCCGTCGGCACCGCCGAGTCCATTTCCCCGACGAGGGTGTCGATCTCGTTTTCGACGAGTTGGGTGACGGCGGTATCGAGCTTGAGCAGCGCCTTCAATTCGTTCAGAAAGCGCCGTTCGGCATCGCAAAGGCGGCCATCGGCCTCGCAGACGCACACCGCCATTTCATAGGCCAGCTGGCGCTGGCCGGCTTCGGTCAGCGCGGCGGCGGCCTCAGCAAGGCTTACCCGTTTAAGGAGGACGTCCTGGTAAAGGCCAGCGAGGTCGATCCCACTCGCAGCATCGGCCAGGGAAGCGGCGATGCGGCGCACTTCTTCGCGCTCACCCTCGTCCTTGATGCCGTCGGCGAACGCGGCATACAGGGCAATGACAAGAATGGACTTCTGCTCTTCCAGTTTCATGGTCGTGCTACCTTCGTTTCAAAAAGTCGGTCATGGCAGGACGGTGACGATGGTCACCTTGACCACGCCTTTCGGGTCCTTTGCCAGGATGAATCCGACACGGTCGGCATCCTTGATGTATTCGTGCCGTTCCTCATCAGGCGCCGCCGAGAGTACGTTCTGGCGGTAGGCCTGGGCGGCGAAGCCACTGACGTAGTGGTCGAGCACTGCGGCATAGTCGGCCGCGCCTTCGTAGCGGACGGTTATCTCGCGCCACTCGCGATGCCAGAACGCACGCGCCAGGCCGGGATAACGGGCGACCGGACCGACGTCGGTGCCGGACACGTCGCGCGGCGGTTGCTCGGCCTTCAGGGCCGGCACGATCTCGCCGAGTTTTTCGCGCACGCCGGGGACGATGACTTCCACCTGCCCCACCGCCGCGCGCGTGGCGTCGCGCACGACATCGGGCGTCGCATCCGACAGGTTGCGCGCCTGCCCCCACAGCGCGCCGACCAACGCGACGGCAGCCCACAGCATGAGAACCAGCAGCACCAGAAAGCCGACGCCGGCGGCAATCCAGGTCGAGCGGCGCACTTCAAAGAGCCGGGGTGCGAACGCGGCTGCGTAGCCAAGAAGACCGAATTTGTTCATGTCGATTCCTTCAATCCGTGCCCATCGCCGCGACGGCATCGCGCGCGACATCGACTTCGCGGGCTTCGTGGCCGACAAGGCGATCATGGGGGTGCTCCCGCAAACGCTCCAGCCGGCGCACCACCGCACGTTCGGTTCGGTCTGCGGCGCGATCGATGGCGACATAGAGGTCGGTCTCGGTATCCTCGATCACCACGTTCCGGGTGCCGGGAAAAGGCACTTGGATGCGGCAGCGCTTGTCTTTCCCGCCACGCGGACCGTTGATGTCGAACAGGCGCACGTTGACCTTGCGGACATCATGATTGGCCCAGCCAAGGGCGAACTGCAGGCGCCGCACGGTGTGCTCGCGCAGTCCTTCCGTAAGCTCGAATCCTCTGGCCTGAATGTCGATACGCATGAAACCTGCTCCTGTCGGGTTGAACACAGGGCAAATGGTAGGGTGACGCCACAGATCGAACAAGTCGATTCTTTTGATGTCATACATCGAGAATATCGATGATATGCTTTGGCTTCTGACGGCGATGCGCCGCCTGTTGCGGCCGGTTGTACAGAACAAGGGGAATGACACGATGGCAGCGCTCAACTTCAAGCACTTGCGGTATTTCTGGATGGTGGCCAAGACCGGCAGCATTGCCCGTGCCGCCGAGCAGCTTCACCTCACGCCACATTCCATCAGCGGACAGTTGCGCGAATTCGAGGCGGCTCTGGGCGTGGAACTGTTTCGCCGCGTCGGCCGCAATCTTGAGACCACCGATGCCGGACGCAGCATCGTGAGCTACGCGGAAGAGATATTCACCGTAGCCGACGAGCTGCACGAAGTCTTGCGCGGCCAGCAGACCAAAAAGTCCCTGCCGTTCCGGGTCGGCATTGCCGACTCGGTCTCGAAGTCAGTGGCCTACCGGCTGGTGGATCCCGCGCTGGGGCTCGACGAGCCGGTGCGGCTGGTTTGCCGCGAGGGGCGGCTGGCTCCCCTCCTGGCAGACCTGTCGATTCATCGGCTCGACCTGATCATTGCCGACCGGCCGATGCCGACGAACCTGAACGTGCGCGGCTACAGCCACCTGCTGGGCGAGCGCGGTTTGGCCGTGTTCGGCGCCCGCCCCCTGATAAAAAAGCTGTCCGGCGGCTTTCCCGCCTTGCTCGACAACGCGCCATTCCTGCTTCCGGGGGAAGACGTTGCCATCCGGCCGAAATTGCTCCAGTGGCTGGATGCCAAGGGCTTGCGACCGCGGATCGTCGGCGAGTTTGACGACAGTGCTCTGATGAAATCGTTCGGACAAGCCGGTGCAGGGCTGTTTGTTGCGCCGACCGCCATCGCTGACCATGTCTGCGAACAATACAAGGTTGCGGAGATCGGCCGCATCGACTCGGTGGTCGAGCATCTCTATGCAATCACCACCGAGCGCCGGCTCACCCATCCAGCGATCGTGGCGATAAGCAAGGCGGCACGCCGGGACGTTTTCGGGGGAATCACGCACTGACCGGCCAAAAGGCCGTTGCACGATTCAGTCAAATTGCTGCTCCACCGGTTGAATCCAAGGTACTGAGCCGCCGTCCCGCCGACGCCGACTCCGCAATAGCAAACGGGAGCCGAAGCTCCCGCTTGTTTATGCCGGCTCGGCGCGGTTGGCGCGCTTGCGCTCGTGCTCCTTGAGGAAGCGCTTGCGCAGACGGATCGACTTCGGCGTGATCTCGACCAGTTCGTCGTCGGCGATGAACTCGACGGCGGACTCCAGGGTGATCTGGATCGGCGGCACCAGCATGATGGCCTCGTCCTTGCCGGAGG
>VEPA01000014.1 GCA_012026675.1 Betaproteobacteria bacterium
CCCCCCCCCCCCCCCCTTTTTTTTTTAAATGATACGGCTACCACCTATATCTACACGCTAAAGATCGTCGGCAGCGTCTTATGTGTATAAGAGACAGACCCTGCTGTATCGCGTGCGCGCCGTCGCCAGCGGCCAGGATTTCGTGCTGAAGACGCTGCATGCCGACTCCGACGCCGCCGATACCGCCGCGCTGGCGCACGAGGAATGGCTGGCGCGCCGTGTCGCCAGCGCCGACTTTCCGCAAATGGTCAGCTGGCCCGCGCGCAGCCACCTCTATTACCTGATGAGCTGGCACGAGGGCGCCACCCTGGCCCGCCATCTCGAGCAGGGCCGCCGCTTCACGCCGGTGGAGGCCGTCGACCTGACGGCACGCACGCTGAAGGCACTGGCGGCGCTGCATCGCCTGGCCATCGTGCATCGCGACATCAAGCCCGACAACCTGCACCTCGGCGCCGACGGCCGCCTGCGCCTGCTCGACCTCGGCGTCGCCGCCTCCGACGGCCAGGACGCCGCCGAGACCTTCAACGAGATCAACAATCCGGGCACGCCCTCCTACATGGCGCCGGAGCTATTCGCCGGCACCGGAGCTGCCACTGCCGCCAACGAAGCCAGCGACCTTTATGCCGTCGGCGTCACGCTCTACCACCTGCTGACGCGCAAGTATCCCTACGGCGAAATCGAACCCTTCCAGCATCCGCGCTTCGGCGACCCGATGCCGCCGACGCGCTACCGGCCGGACATTCCCGACTGGCTGGAGTCGATCATGCTCAAGGCGGTCGCCCGCGAGCCCGCGAACCGCTTCGAGACCGCCGAGGAATTCCTCCTGGCCCTGGAACGCGGCGCCCAGCGCCCCTTGCGCGTGGCGCGCCGCACGCCGCTCATGCAGCGCGATCCGCTGCTGGGCCTGAAGCTGCTGGCGGCGGCCTCGCTGGTGCTGACCCTGTTGCTGCTGTTCCTGCTGCTCGTGCGCTGAGACTTCAGGCCGCCTTCTTCAGCTGCTTTCGATAGAGGAACTCGAACACCGCTGCGCGGTAGTCGGCGAACTTGTGCTCATGGGCCAATTCCAGCCGATCGCGCGGACGATCGAGCTTGACCTCGACGATCTCGCCGATGGTGGCGGCCGGGCCGTTGGTCATCATCACGATGCGATCCGACAGCAGCACGGCCTCGTCGACATCGTGGGTCACCAGCACCACCGTGGCGCCGGTCTTGGCCATCACGCCGTTCAGTTCGTCCTGCAGCGCGGCGCGGGTCAGGGCGTCGAGCGCGCCGAAAGGCTCGTCCATGAGGAGGATCTTCGGTTCCATGGCGAAGGCGCGGGCAATGCCGACGCGCTGCTTCATGCCACCCGAAATCTCGTGCGGATACTTGTGCATGGCGTGCTCCATGTGCACCATCGCCAGCGATGCCTCGACCCGCTCCTTGAGCCTGGCCCTGCTTTCCTTGCGGCCGAAGACCTGTTCGACGCCGAGCATGACGTTCTCGAAGCAGGTCATCCAGGGCAGCAGGCTGTGGTTCTGGAACACCACGGCTCGCTCCGGGCCGGGGCCGGGAATCTCGCGCCCCTCGCAGAGCAGCACGCCGCGGGTCGGCAGCGTCAGTCCGGCGATCAGGTTGAGCAGCGTGCTCTTGCCGCAACCCGAGTGCCCGATCAGCGAGACGACTTCGCCCTGACGGATGTCGAGGTCGATGTCGCGCAGCGCAGTGAATGTGCCGCTCTTGGTGTTGAAGGTCTGTCCGACCTTCTCGATCTTGACCAGTGGCTTGTCCATTTTCCTTCTCCCGAATTAGCGCGATTCGTAGCTGAAGCGTTTGGCCAGCATCAGCAGCATGGTTTCCAGCACCAGGCCGACGATGCCGATGACGAAGATGGCGATGACGATGTGCTCGACCTTGAGGTTGTTCCATTCGTCCCAGACCCAGAAGCCGATGCCGACGCCGCCGGTGAGCATTTCCGCGGCGACGATGACCAGCCAGGCGGTGCCGATCGACAGGCGGATGCCGGTGAGCATGTAGGGCAGCACCGCCGGGAACAGGATGCGGGTGATCACCTTGGTCTCGGGCAGGCCGAGCACGCGGGCAACGTTGAGATAGTCCTGCGGCACGCGCTGCACGCCCTGCGCGGTATTGAGGATCATGGGCCAGATCGAGCAGATGAAAATGGTCCAGGTCGCCGCCGGGTCGGCCTTCTGGAACACCAGCAGGCCGATCGGCAGCCAGGCCAGCGGCGAGACCGGGCGCAGCAGGCGGATGATGGGCTCGAACATGCGGTTCATGAAGCCGAAGCGGCCGAGCAGGAAACCCATCGGAATGCCGACC
>VEPA01000009.1 GCA_012026675.1 Betaproteobacteria bacterium
CTGCCGACCGTGGCGTCGAAGATTTTCCTGGTCACCATCGGCGACCGCTGCGGCGGCGGCTTCACGGCGCGCGACCAGATGGGCGGCCCCTGGCAGGTGCCGGTGGCCGACGTCGCCGGCACCGCGATGGGCTACGACACGGTTCGCGGCGAGTGCTTCGCGATGGGCGAGCGCACCCCGCTGGCCCTGCTCGACGCCGCCGCCTCGGGACGCATGGCGGTGGGCGAGGCGCTGACCAACCTGGCAGCGGCTGACATTGGCGATGTCGGCCGCGTTAAGCTGTCGGCCAACTGGATGGCGGCCGCCGGTCACGGCCATGAGGATGCGGCGCTGTTCGATACCGTGAAAGCCGTCGGCATCGATTTCTGCCCGGCGCTCGGCGTCGCGATCCCGGTCGGCAAGGATTCGCTGTCGATGCGCACGAAATGGGAAGATCGTGGCTTGCAGAAGCAGGTTACCGCGCCGCTGTCGTTGATCGTCACGGCCTTCGCTCCGGTCGAGGATGTGCGTCGTACGCTGACGCCGCAGCTCCGGTCCGATGCGGAAGTCGGCGAAACCGAATTGTTGCTGATCGACCTCGGCCAGGGCCGCAATCGTCTCGGTGGCTCGGCGCTGGCGCAGGTGTATGGAGTCAGCGGCGATGCCGTGCCGGATGTCGATGCCAGGTTGCTGAAGAACTTCTTTGGCGCGATCCAGGCACTGAGCCGCGACGGCAGGATCCTCGCCTATCACGACCGCTCGGACGGCGGGCTGTTCGCCACCGTCTGCGAAATGCGCTTCGCCTCGCATGTAGGCGTGTCGCTGAACCTCGACGGGCTCTGCTACGACCCGCTGATGAACGATGTCGACGGCAGCGAGCGCTTTCCGCAGATCGCCGGCCGCCTGCGCGACCGCGTCATCGCGGCGCTGTTCAACGAGGAACTCGGCGCCGTGCTGCAGATCCGCCTGGCCGACCGCGCTGCCGTGATGCAGACCTTGCGCGATGCGGGCTTAAGCGCCTGCAGCCATGCTATTGGCACCACCAACACGGCCGATGCCATTCGCATCTGGCGCAATGCCAAGGCGGTGTTCGCCGCTCACCGCAACGAACTGCAGCGCACCTGGAGCGAAACCAGTTTCCAGATCGCGCGGCTGCGCGACGATCCGGCCTGTGCCCAGGAGGAGTTCGATGCGCTGCTCGATGCCGACAACCCGGGACTTTCCATTTCAATCAAGTCCGCGCCAGCGGCGCCGTTTGTCGCTACCGGCGCGCGACCCAAAATAGCAATTCTTCGCGAACAGGGCGTCAACGGCCACGTCGAAATGGCGGCCGCTTTCGAGCGCGCGGGCTTCGCGCCCTATGACGTACACATGTCCGACCTGCAGGGCGGACGCCGGCATCTGGCTGACTTCAAGGGTTTTGCCGCCTGCGGCGGTTTTTCCTACGGCGATGTGCTTGGCGCCGGGCAGGGCTGGGCCAAGTCGGTATTGTTCAACAGCCGCCTGCGCGACGAATTTACCGCATTCTTCGCTCGCGCCGACAGCTTTGCGCTGGGTGTCTGCAACGGCTGCCAGATGATGGCGCACCTCGCGCCGATCATCCCCGGCGCCCAGGATTGGCCCACCTTCCAGCGCAACCGCAGCGAGCAGTTCGAGGCGCGCGTGGTGATGGTCGAGATTGCGTCAACGCCGTCGATCTTCCTCGCCGATATGGCCGGATCGAAACTGCCCGTGGTCGTCAGCCACGGCGAAGGCCGCGCGGAGTTTGCCGCCGGCCAGAGCGTCGAGGCGCTGGTGGCCATGCGCTACATCGACAACCGGGGTGCGGTAGCGGCGAGCTATCCGTTCAATCCCAACGGTTCGCCCGACGGTCTTGCCGGCGTGACGACGGCCGACGGGCGCTTCACGATCATGATGCCGCATCCGGAACGCACCTTCCGTGCGGTGCAGATGTCCTGGCGTCCAGAAGGCATGGGCGAGGACGGGCCGTGGCTGCAGATGTTCCGCGGTGCGAGGCGCTGGCTGGTTTGAAAGTCGGCGCCGACGATACGGCGACACCAAATAGAAACGGGAGCCGCAGCTCCCGTTTTCATGATCTCGGCGGATCTTCTTATTCGACCTTGGACTTGGCGCGCAGCTCGTCGATGTGCTTTTGCACCATGCGCTGCTGAAGCTGCTGGGCAATCTGGCCCTTGGCTTCGTCCATCGGCGGCAGCTTGAGCTCGCGCGTGTCTTCGAGCAGGATGACGTGCCAGCCGAAATCGGTCTTCACCGGGGTTTCGGTGAACTTGCCCTTTTCCAGTTTGGTCATGGCCGCCGAGAAGGGCGGGACGAATGAGGCGGGATTGGCCCAGCCCAGATCGCCACCGCGGTCCTTGGACCCTGGATCCTTGGACTCCTTGGCCAGATCGTCGATCTTTTCGCCTTTCTTCAGCTTGGCGATGATGGCCTTGGCCTGATCTTCCGTTTCGACCAGGACGTGACGGGCCTTGTATTCCTTGTTGCCGAGCTTGGTCGTGATTTCCGTATATTCCTTCTTGATCTGCTCGTCGGTGATCGGGTGGGTCTTCACGTAGTCGTTGAGGTAGGCACCGATCAGTACTCCCTGGCGGGCAAGGTCCATCTGGCCCTGAACTTCCGGCTTCTTGTCGAAGCCCTTCTTGACCGATTCCTGCGTCAGAATTTCGCGACGAACCAGCTCTTCCGTCACGGCCTTGCGCAACTCGGGGGAATCGGGCTGACCTTGCGCGGCCTGGCCGGCAATCAGCGCATCGGCGCGCGACTTGGGAATGGCCTTGCCATTCACGGTGGCGAATGTTGCGGAATCGGCTTTCGCATCGGCCTTCTTCTGGGCAAAGGCGGGAGCTGAACTCACCGAAACGGCAAAGGCGAGCAGGAGGGCATGACATAGGGTACGGTTCATCGTGGTTCCTGAATGGGCGGGGTTGTCAGTGTTCGTCGGGGGTTTTTGCGCTGATGCTAAGTGCGTGAATTTCCCGCTTCATCAGCGGGCCGAGCGCATCATACACCAAGCGGTGTCGTTCCATTGTCCTGCAACCGGCAAAACGTGGCGATACGATGGACAGTCGAAAGTGGCCGCCGCCGCTCTTGGCGCCTGCGTGGCCGGCATGTTTCGCCGAGTCGTCGTGAATTTCGATGCTCACCGGGTCGAGCGCGGCGAGGTTGGCGCGCATGGCATCGATGACGTTCATGATTTTGGAAATACCTGTCTGAAGGGACGTACCGTGACGCGGGCATAGACGCCGGCGGCGACATAGGGATCAGCGTCGGCCCAGGCCTGGGCGGCGGCCAGCGAATCAAACTCCGCGACGATCAGGCTGCCGGAAAAACCCGCCGGACCGGGGTCGGGGCTGTCTATCGCCGGAAACGGGCCGGCCAGCACCATGCGCCCGGCGGCATCCAGTTCGAGCAGGCGGGCAAGATGGGCGGGACGAGCGGCAAGGCGCTGTTCGAGGCTGTTCGGCACGTCTTCGCCGACGATGGCATAGAGCATCAGGGTATCTCCGGAAGGGCGGTGCCGCTGTGGGCGGAAATCAAGGCTAACCCTTGTCCCCGGCAGGAGGAGCGGCCGGTTCTTTTTCCTCGGGGATGTACTTGGCCAGAACCACGCCTTGCAGGACGATGAAGGCGATCATCAATCCCATGCCGCCGAAGAGTTTGAAGCTGACCCAGGTATCGGTACTGAAGTTGAACGCGACCCACAGGTTCAAAACGCCCATGACCGCGAAGAATGTGGTCCAGGCGTAATTGAGTCTGGGCCAGAGAGCGTCAGGCAGTTCCACCTGCTGGTTCAGCATGGCGCGGATCAGGTTCTTGCCGAAGAACCGCGCGGAGCCGAACAGGGTCAGTGCGAACAGCCAGTAGAGGATGGTCGGCTTCCACTTGATGAAGGTTTCATCGTGCAGGATCAGCGTCGCGCCGCCGAAGACGACGACGAGCCCGAGACTAACCCACAGCATGGTATCGACCTTGCCGTGGCGGTGCCAGACCCAGGCGATCTGCGCCATGGTCGCGGCGATTACCACGCCGGTGGCGATATAGATGTCGAAGACCTTGAAAGCGACGAAGAAGAGGATGACCGGAAACAGGTCGAAGAGAAATTTCATGGTGCGGAATTATAAGGCGCGGCGAGGTGCCAATCGAGCGCAGCGAGCAAATCAGTCGCCCCCTTCCCCGGGAAGGGGGTGGGGGGATGGCTCTTCATCGTAGACGCATAAATTCAGCGAAGCTGAATTTATGCAATAGCGCAGCCCGGTGGGGGCAGGCCCGTCTGGAAACACGTGGCCCAGATGGGTACCGCAATGGCTGCAGACCACTTCGGTACGGCGCATGGAAAAGCTGTTGTCGGCAATCTCTGTGATGCCTGTCGCATCGACAGGCGCCGTGAAGCTGGGCCAGCCGCAGCCGGAATCGAATTTCGCGGCGGAATCGAACAGCGGCTCGCCGCAGCCTATGCAGCGATATGTGCCGGGATCCTTGCAGTCCCAGTATTCGCCGCTGAAGGCGCGTTCGGTGCCCTTCTCGCGGGCGACATGGTATTGCATGGGCGTCAACTGTGCGCGCCATTCGGCTTCGGTCTTGCTTATCTTGAATTTGGTGCTCATGGATGCCTCCGGGACGCTGACTATAATCGTGGCCATGACGACTGGGATCAACTTCGCTGCAAATAGTTTCGGGGGCAGGCGATGCGGGTGACCGTGCTCGGCGCCGGCGGCGTCGGCGTCACCAGCGCCTGGTACTTGGTGGCGGATGGCCATGACGTCACGGTCATCGAGCGCCAGCCTCTGCCGGCGCAGGAAACCAGCTTCGCCAACGGCGGCCAGATTTCCGTCAGCCATGCCGAACCCTGGGCCAACCCGCAGGCGCCCTGGAAAGCCCTGCAATGGCTTGGGCAGGAGGACGCGCCCTTGTTGTGGCGGCTGCGTGCCGATCCGGCGCAATGGGCCTGGGGCCTGCGTTTCCTGCGCGAATGCACGGCGGCGCGGACGCGCGCCAATGTCGCTGCCATCGTCAGGCTGGGACTGGCCAGCCGCACCGCCCTGCAGTCCTTGCGGCGTGAATTGGCGCTCGACTACGATCATCTGGAGCGCGGCATTCTGCATTTCTACACCGATCGCCAAGAATTCGAACGTGCCATTCCGCAGGCGGCGCTGATGCGCGAATTCGGTTGCGAACGGGTGCCGCAAACGGCGGCGGAATGCCTCGCCATCGAACCGGCCCTGGCCGGCTCGCAGGTGCCGGTGGTGGGCGGCACCTACACCGTCGGCGACGAGTCGGGCGATGCGCGAATATTCACCGAAACCCTGGCGCAACACGCTGCGGCGCGTGGCGTGCGCTTCCGTTATGGCGAAAGCGTGACGGCCCTGCAAGTCGAAGCGGGCGAATTGACGGGCGTGCGACTGGCTTCGGGCGAAAGCGTGTCGGCGGACATCACGGTGCTGGCGCTCGGCAGCTATTCGCCGC
>VEPA01000206.1 GCA_012026675.1 Betaproteobacteria bacterium
GGCTAGAAGCTCTCCTTGAGCGCCTCCATGACCATGGCGCGCATCTTGGCGTAGTCGCCGGTTCCCAGCTGCTGGATCCACTGGGAGCCGACGTTGCTGGTCATGATGATGACACAGTTGCGGAAGTCCACCGTTCGGCCCTGTCCGTCGGTGAGGCGGCCGTCATCCAGGAGCTGCAGGAGCACGTTGAACACCTCCGGGTGTCCCTTCTCGATCTCGTCGAACAGGACAATGCTGTACGGCCTTCTCCGGACCGCTTCGGTCAGCTGCCCCCCCTCTTCGTAGCCCACGTAGCCCGGCGGTGCGCCGATCAGCCGGGAGACGGTGTGCTTCTCCTGGTACTCGCTCATGTCGATGCGGACTATGGCCTGGTCATCGTCAAAGAGCAGCTCTGCCAGCGCCCGGGCTGTCTCGGTCTTGCCGACGCCGGTGGGGCCGAGGAAGATGAACGAACCGATGGGGCGGTTCGGGTCGGACAGACCGGAGCGGGCCCGTCTGACGGCATTGGCCACCAGCACCAGCGCCTCGTCCTGGCCGCCGACCCGGTTTTTGAGCCGCTCCTCCATCTTGACCAGTTTTTCCGACTCGCTCTCCAGCATCCGGCTGACCGGTATGCCGGTCCACTTGGCGACAATGGCGGCCACCATATCGCCATCCACCTCTTCGGGGAGCATCCGCCCCTCCTGCTGGCGCTGCAGCAGCTCCTGCTGGCTGGCCTCGATCTGCTTTTCGATGGCCGGGATATCGCCATAGCGGATTTCGGCAGTCCTGGCCAGGTCGCCGCTCCGTTCGCTCTTCTTCGCCTCTTCCCGCTTCTCTTCCAGGGACTTCTTCAGGCTGCTGATGCTGTTGTGCAGCTCTTTCTCCCCCTGCCAGTGGCTCTTCAGGGTCGCCGAGCGCCCTTTGAGCTCTTCCAGTTCGTCGGCCAGCTTTCTCATCCGCTCCCTGGCATGCTCGTCGCTCTCCCTGAGCAGCGCCTGCTTCTCGATCTCCAGCTGGATGATGCGCCGTTCGATCTCGTCGATCTCCGTGGGGAGCGAGTCGATCTCGATCCTGAGCCGGGAGGCGGACTCGTCGATCAGGTCGATGGCCTTGGCCGGCAGGAAGCGGTCGGTGATGTAGCGGTCGGACAGGGTAGCCGCGGCAATGATGGCGCTGTCCTTGATCCGGACGCCGTGGTAGTTCTCGTAGCGCTCCTTCAGCCCCCGCAGGATGGCGATGGTGTCCTCAACCGACGGCTCGCCGGCATAGACCTGCTGGAAGCGCCGCTCCAGGGCGGCATCCTTTTCGATGTACTTGCGGTATTCGTCGAGCGTGGTGGCGCCGATGCAGTGCAGCTCGCCGCGCGCCAGCGCCGGCTTCAGCATGTTGCCGGCATCGATGGCGCCCTCGGCCTTGCCGGCGCCGACCATGGTGTGCATCTCGTCGATGAAGAGGATGCTGCGGCCCTGATCCTGCGCCACTTCCTTGAGCACGGCCTTGAGGCGCTCCTCGAATTCGCCGCGGTACTTGGCTCCGGCCAGCAGGCCCGCCATGTCGAGTACCAGCACGCGCTTGTCCTTCAGCGTCTCCGGCACCTCGCCATTGACGATGCGCTGCGCCAGGCCTTCGACGATGGCGGTCTTGCCGACGCCGGGCTCGCCGATCAGCACCGGATTGTTCTTGGTCCGGCGCTGCAGGATCTGGATGGAGCGGCGGATCTCGTCGTCGCGGCCGATCACCGGGTCGAGCTTGCCCTGGCGCGCCCGCTCGGTAAGGTCGAGGCAATACTTGGCGAGCGCCTCGCGCTGGCCTTCGGCTTCCTGCGAACCGACGCTCTCGCCACCCCGCACGGCCTTGACCGCGTCTTCCAGCGCCTTGCGATTGAGCCCGGCTTCCTTCAGCAGGCGCCCCGCTTCGCCCTTGTCCTGGGTCAGGGCCAGCAGGAACATCTCGGAGGCGATGAACTGGTCGCCGGCCTTCTGGGCCTCCTTGTCGGTGATGTTGAGCAGGTTGGCCAGGTCGCGGCCGATGCTGACCTCGCCGCCATGGCCTTCGACCTTGGGCAGGCGATCCAGCGCCTTGGCCAATGCCGCCTTCAGGCCGCCGACATTGGCCCCGGCACGCGCCAGCAGGGACGAGGTACTGCCGTCCTCCTGGTTGAGCAGGGCCAGCAGCAGGTGCTGCGGCGCGATGAACTGCTGGTCATTGCCAACGGCCAGGCTCTGGGCGTCGGAGACGGCCTGCTGGAACTTGGTGGTGAATTTGTCGAAGCGCATGGCGGAAGCCTCAGGAAGATGTCATTTCACACAACATGGGGATTGCAAGGCCGATTTCAATCCTCGATCGAGGCACCGGCAGGCTACGCTATTCAGCCAGCAAGACCAGCAGGGCCAGCAAGGCAGGCCCGCCCTGCAGATAGAGGATGGTCCTTTTGGCCGTCAGGCCGCCATAGATCCCGGCAACGATCACGCAGGAAAGGAAGAACATCTGGATATGACTTCCGGCAACGCCCGGATAAACCAGTCCCCAAAGCAATCCGGCAGCCAGGAAGCCGTTGTACAGGCCCTGGTTGGCCGCCAGTATCCGCGACGCATCGGCCTTCTCGGCCGTATTGCCGAAAATCCTGAGACCTTTCGGCGTGGTCCATAGAAACATTTCAAGATAGAGGAAATACAGGTGCTCCAGCGCCACCAGCAGCACCAGAGCGATTTCAAGGAATTTCACGATTTGCCCCTGTCGGAAGGTCGACCCGCCCTCAGTATCGGCCACCCGGCGGTCCCCAACAAGCCGGAGTGTCGGCATCATGCGGGTTGATTTAGGTCAGAGTCCCGTAAGCCATTGGTGGTAAATTAGGTTTTTGTCAAACTCACAGGAGAATCACCATGGTAGCCAAGATCGAGCAATTCAGCGAGTTGCACCGCAAGAACATGGAAGCTGCCATGCGCATGGCACAGCTTTCGATGGAAAATTCCCAGCGCATCATGGCGCTGCAGTCCGAACTGGCCAAGGAAATGTTCCAGAGCGGCGTCGAGAACGCCAAGGCGCTGACCACCGCGCGCGACCCGCAGACAGCATTGCAGCTGCGCACCGAATACGCCCAGGAGACCACGCAGCGCATGGTCGCCGCGGCACAGCAGATCGCCGAGATCAGCAATGAAGCCCGCGCCGAGTTCGCCCGCCTGGTCACCGAGCAACTGGCCACCGGTAGCCAGGACATGACCGAGTCGCTGCAGAACTTCATGAAGAGCCTGCCCGGGCAGACGCCGAACATGATGGAATCCTTCCAGCAGGCCATCGCCACCGCCAACAAGGCCTTCGAGCAGATCACCAAGGCCTCGACCGCCGCGATGAGCAGCGTCGGCGAAACGGTCAAGAAGGCCTCGACTGCCAAGCGCAAGTAACAATCAGGGGGACGGAGCTCCGAACGGCTGGCCGCGCAAGCGGTCAGCCGTTTTTTTTTACGTCTGCGCCGGAGGCGCAGACGGTACCCCCTGGCGGGGTTGCCGAACGAACGTCGAATCGGGCCGATTGCCGTCCGCCATCGAGAAACTCCGGAATTCATGCGGCGTATAGGTGTCCGGCCCGCCTCCCGTGGAATTTGCGGTACCCTGCGCCCCTCGCCCGACCATCCGTGCCGGCGGGAATCCTATGTCTGACAACCCCTCTCCCACCCTTCCAGCCTACTGCGAACTCGACTTCCCCCACGACGGGGAACGCTTCCGGCCGGTGTTTGCCGAAGCACTGGAGTTGCTCGTCGCCGCCAGCGCAGCCGAGGTTCCGCAACTGCTGGCCCGCGTCGAGGCCCATGCCCGCGCCGGATGCTGGGCCGTCGGCTTTGTCGCCTACGAGTCCGCCTGCGCCTTCGACGCGGCACTGGCGACACACGCTCCGGTCGCCGGGCTGCCGTCGGCGATGTTTGCCGTTTATCGGGGCACCGCACCCGCCGCAAGGCGTCGCCGCGACTGGCTGTGCGGCGCATGGCGCGACATCTCCACACGCGAGCGCTGTTACGCCGATGTGGCCGCGATCCGCAAGGGCATTACCGACGGCGACTTCTACCAGGTGAATTACACGACGCGGCTGCGCGCGCCGTTTCGCGGCGACGGCCTGTCCTTCTTCGACGCGCTGCGAGAGAACCAGGCCAGCGCCTGGTGCGCCTATCTGGATTTCGGACGCTGGCAGGTCTGTTCGGTTTCTCCCGAATTGTTCTTCCATTGGCAGAACGATGACGGCGCCGGGAGGACGCTGATTTCCCGGCCCATGAAGGGCACTGCCGCCCGCAGCGACGATCCGGAACAGGATAGTGCCGCAGCGACGGCGCTGCGGCAATCGGCCAAGGAATGCGCCGAGAACCTGATGATCGTGGACCTGATCCGCAATGATCTTTCGCGCGTGGCGCGCCTTGGCACGGTTACGGTACCGGACTTGTTCACGGTGGAGAGCTGGCCGACGGTCTGGCAAATGACCTCCACCGTCGCCTGCCGCAGCCGGGACGGCACGACCTTAAGCGACGTGTTTTCCGCCGCGTTTCCCTGCGGATCGGTGACGGGTGCGCCCAAGGCGGCGGCGATGGCGGCCATCGCGCGCCTGGAACCCGCGCCGCGCGGCATGTACTGCGGGGCCATCGGCATCGTCAAACCGGGCGGCGAGGCGGTGTTCAGCGTCGGCATACGCACGGCCGTCGTCGATACCGAACGCGGCGTCGCCGAGTGCGGCATCGGCAGTGGCATCGTTGCCGATTCGACGGCGGCGGCGGAATATGACGAATGGCAGTCCAAGCGGATCTTTCTCGACCGTGCCTGCCCCGCGTATGAACTGCTCGAAACCCTGCGCCTGCACCGCGGCCGTTACTGGTTGCGGCGTGCACACATGGAGCGGATGACGCGCAGTGCACTCGCCCTCGGATTCCCCTGCGACGACGCACGAATCGCCGAGGCGCTGGCTGTCGCCGCGAATCGCCATCGCAGCGGCGATTGGCGGGTACGCTTGCGCCTGGCGATCGACGGCGCGGCGCAAGTCGAAGTCTTTGCGCTGGAGCCGCAGCCGGCCATGACAAGTGCGGCGGCAATGGTCGCTGTGGCCGCGAGCCCGGTAGATAGCGCCAACCCCTGGCTGGGACACAAGACCACGCGCCGCGGGCTGTATGAATCGCTGGCCGTGGCGAAGGAAGGCATTTTCGACACGCTGCTCCACAACGAGCGCGGCGAACTGACCGAATTCGCGCGTGGCAATCTCGTCGTCGAACTCGACGGCCGACTGGTCACGCCACCGCTGGCATGCGGCCTGCTGCCCGGCGTGTATCGCCATGTCCTGCTGGCACGCAAGCGTGTCAGCGAGCAGATCGTCAAACTAAGCGATCTCGAACACGCCACCGCCCTGTGGTTCATCAATAGCGTGCGCGGCGCAGTCGCCGTGCAGCTTGACAAAGGGTAGCCAGGAACAAGGCAGGAAAGCCCTTGTCAGCCGGCTGCGGACGGGTTGCCGGCCCTCATTCCTTTTCCGTTTGCCAGCGCCCGGCCGCATGGTCATCGCTCTCGCGGGCGCCGACCCAGCGTCCGCCATCCGGCGTTTCTTCCTTCTTCCAGAAGGGCGCGCGCGTCTTCAGATAATCCATGATGAATTCGCAGGCGGCGAAAGCCTCGCCGCGATGCGCCGAAGCCACGGCGACGAAGACGCTGCGATCGCCGGGAACCAGGCGGCCGACACGGTGGATGACGCGCACGCCCTGCAGTTCCCAGCGTCCGCGCGCCTCGGCGACGATGGCTTCCAGTGCCTTTTCGGTCATGCCGGGATAGTGTTCCAGCGTCATCGCCTGCACGGCCGCCGTCCCGCCAGCGCCGACTTTCTCCACCTGCTTGTCGGAGCGCACCAGGCCGACGAAGCTGGCGACCGCGCCGACGTCGTCGCGTCCGGCCGCCAGCGCGGCGATTTCGGCGCCGGCGTCGAAGTCCGCTTCCTGAACACTGACGCTCATCTCAACCACCCGTGACCGGCGGAAAAAAGGCGACCTCGTCGCCCGCCTTGACCGGTGCATCGAAGCCGACCATCTGCTGATTCACCGCCACGCGCACGTTCTTCGTGCTCGCCAGCGCCGACCAGGCTTCGCCGCGCGCCGCGAGCAAATCGCGCAACGCGCCGGCCGTGGATATGTCGGCCGGCAGCGCGAGCGCTTCGGAACCCGTGCCCAGCGCCTCGCGCAGGCCGGCGAAAAACAGTACTTTGACTTTCATCTTTTGACTATAGCAGTTCGCAAAACGGCAGGAAACGCACGCTGTCGCCGCGGGCAATGGCCTGTCGCGGCGGATTGTCGATCAGGCCGTCGGCCCAGGTGCAGGAGGTCAGCACGCCCGAACTCTGGTTGGCGAACAGTTCCAGTCCGCCTTGCGCGTTGATCCGCGCGCGCAGGAACTCGCGACGCGGATCGCCCTTAAAATCGAAGTCGGCACGCAGGGTCTGCGCGCGCGGCGCCACCACCGACGCGCCCTGCGCCTTGAGGATGAAGGGCCGCACCAGCATGACGAAGGTAACGAAGCTCGACACCGGGTTGCCCGGCAGGCCGATGAAGGCGGCTGAGCCTTTACCTGTGGCGTCACCGGCGCCGCCTTCTCGACGAACTGCGCCAAACGCCAGCGGCTTGCCCGGCTTGATGGCGATCTTCCACAAGTCGAGCGATCCTTCGGCCTCGACCGCCGGCTTGACGTGATCCTCTTCGCCGACCGAAACGCCACCGCTGGTCAGGATCAGATCGTTGCCCGCGGCCGCGGCGCGCAGCGCGGCGCGCGTCGCCTCGCGCGAGTCGGGCACGATGCCGAGATCGTCGACGACGCAGCCCATGCCTTCGAGCAGGGCGCGCAGTGTGTAGCGATTCGAGTTGTAGATGCCGCCCGGCTTCAAGGACTCCCCCGGCATCGCCAGTTCGTCGCCGGTCGAAAACAGCGCCACGCGCAGGCGGCGGAACACGCTGAGCTGCGCCGCGCCCACGGAAGCGGCGACGCCGACATGTGCAGCGGTCAGCCTCGTGCCGGCGGCCAGTACCTCGCTGCCGGCGGCAATGTCCTCGCCGCGGCGGCGTATCCACTCGCCCGGGTGCGGCACGTGGTTGATCGTCAGGGTCTCGCCGTCGATGGCGCACAGTTCCTGCATCACGACGGCATCGGCACCGGCCGGCAGCGGCGCACCGGTGAAAATCCGCGCCGCCGTGCCCGGCGCCAGTATGTGGCCAACGCTGCCGGCGGGGATGCGCTGGGCAACGACAAGTCGCGTGCCCGTCGCGGGGACATCAGCACAGCGAATCGCGTAACCGTCCATCGAAGTGTTGTCCAGCGGCGGCACGGCTATCGTCGAGCGCAAGCCCTGCGCCAGCACCCGCCCCGCCGCCGCCTGGGTCGGCACCGCCTCAGTTTCGCGCACCGGGTTCGCACCGGCCAGCAGGCGAGCCAGGGCATCTTCAAAATCAAGCATGTTTGAATCCCATATGACGCAGAATGAAATCGGCAACGGTGTCGCGGTCGTTGACGTCGAGTATTGGCAACCCGGCCGGCAGGCCCGGCAGCTGCCTGACGACGTCCGGCTCGTCCGTCGCTACGGCGACGATGGTCTCCACCCCGCTGCCGGCGATCAGCGGCTTGCCCACCGACGGGCGATGCACTTCCAGCTTGGGGATCGGCGTGTGCTTGAAGCCTTCCACGAGCACCAGGTCGCACTCGGAAAAGCGCGCGATCTGCTCTTCCAGCGCGGGTTCCGGCTCGCCGCGCAGTTCGTGCATCAGCACCCAGCGATGATCCGACACCAGCAATACCTCGGAACAGCCCGCCTCGCGCAGGCGGTAGGAATCCTTGCCCGGCTGGTCGATGTCGAAACGATGGTGGGCATGCTTGATCAGCGAGACGCGCAGGCGCGCCGCCGTCAGTCGCGGAATCAGTTCTTCCAGAAGCGTGGTCTTGCCCGAGCCGGAATAGCCGGCAAGGCCGAATACTTTCATGACTTCTCCGCCGGGCCGCCCCAAGGAGAAGCAGCCAACTGGTCATTGAGCGGGCAAAGCCCGCGAACAAGGATCACCCCCTTGCTTGTGAAGGGGGATGGGGGGAAGGTCATGAAATCTCCTGTAGCGAAGGTACGGTGAGCACCGGCGCGAAGCCGCCACCCGGCGTGCGGAAGTTGGTGGTCTGGCCCTGCCAGAAACGGGCCGCGATCAATTGGACATGGCCGTTGTAGACATAGTTGCGCAGATCGAGCTTGAGTTCGACCGGCGCCGCGCCCACGCGCAGGGTGCGCGAGGATGGCGGCACCAGCGCCTGGGCGATATAGCTGCCGGCCAGCACTTCATCGAAGACGCGTTTGGTGATCTTGTCGCCGCGATAAGCCGCCTTGGAGCCATAGCCCGCGGCGGGTTTGAAGAACAGTTGCCGGCGCCGCGCCCACAAGTCGTCGGCGTTTTCGGGCAATACCAGTTCGGTGCGCGGAATCTTGTTGGCCAGCGTGGTGCGGGTTTCGGCATCGCCGCCCCAGCTCGCCAGCAGGGCATCGTCGGTCAGGGCCACCAGGTTGCGCTTGTCGGCATACAGGGCGTGGGCCTGCGGGTGCGGCGTGATCAGCGCCGCGGCGGCCAGATAGGCGGCGCGCAGGGCGGCATTGGCCGGCGCATCCAGGGCAAAATCGGTGAGCCGGTTGTAGACCAGGTCGATGCGCGCGCCGCCATGCCACAGCGCGCCGTCGCGAAACGCCAGCTCGCGCGGATCGCAGATCACGGCGCCGATGCCGGCATGCTCGAACAGGCGCCGAAACAGCACGAACTCGGGGTAGAGGTATTGCGTCTGCGGCGCTTCGTCAACAATGGCGATGCGCGTCGGCACGGCCCCGAAGTGGGCTTCTTTCGCCGTATCGCCAGCGCCGACTCTTGTAGTAACCGCGGTGGCAACCGCGGCCGCAACCGCGCGCCACTCGGCGCAGAACATTTCGAGGAACAGGTGCTCCGCCGTATCGCCGGCCAGATCGCCCGGCAGCAGGGCCGCGACGTCGTCGCAGCAGGCTTTTTGCGCACGCGCCAGCAATGCATTGAGAAGGCCGCCGCCGGCATTGGTGTTGATCTCGATCAGTTGCGGCCCGGTTTGTCCAAGATGGAAGTCGTAGCCGAGGAACACGCCGGGCGTGGCGGCGCGGTGGCGCGCGCTCTCGGGCGCCCAAGCCAGCACATGCTCACGCCATGCGGGCAGCGCGACGACCCTTTCCACCGCGGCCACCAGGCGCGCCATGCGCTGCACATGCTCGGCACTGACGAAGGCCACCGAATGCGAGAACAGATGCGGCCGCCCCGCCATAACTTCATCGTGGAAACCGGGGCTGACGCGCTCCAGTTCGGCCTCCAGCCCGACGCGGTCGAGCGAAACGCACTGGCAGCCGGCGTTCAGCTGCTGCGCCCGTTCGATGCTGGAATGACTACTCATGCGTCGATTCTACCGGCACGGCAAGGGCGAAGAAGGCTTCGACGTCGGCCACATCGCGCGTGCGCCGCATCGGCGGCAAGGACCGCCAGATCGCCTTGCCGTAGGGCTTGCCGGTCAGGCGCGGGTCGCAGATCATCAGCACGCCGCGGTCGTCCTCGTCGCGGATCAGCCGCCCTGAGCCCTGCTTCATGTTGATCACGGCGCGCGGCAACTGGTATTCCATGAAGGGGTTGCGCCCTGCCGCGCGCAACTTGTCGATGCGCGCCGAAAGTACCGGGTCGTCCGGCGGCGCGAAGGGCAGCTTGTCGATCACCACCAGCGACAGCGCTTCGCCGCGCACATCGACGCCTTCCCAGAAACTCTGGCTGGCGACGAGTATCGCGTTGCCGAGATAGCGGAAACGCTCCAGCAGTTCGCTGCGCGAGCCCTCGCCCTGCATCAGGAGCGGCAGGTCGAGGCCTTCGGCAGCGAGCTTTTCCTGCAGCAGCTCGCGGATGCGGCGCATCGCGCGCAAGGACGTGCACAGCACGAAGGCCCGGCCGTGTGAGGCGCGGATCGCCGGCCAGGCGGCTTCCGCCACGGCCTCCTGATAGAAGGCGCTGTTGGGATCGGGCATGCCGGTCGGCGCGTAGAGCAGTGCGTTGCGTTCGTAATCGAAGGGGCTGCCCCAGACCGCTGTATCGGCTTCCGCCAGCCCCAGTTCGCCGCAGTAATGGGCGAAGTTGCTGCCGACCGCCAGCGTCGCCGAGGCGAAGATCCATGCGCGCGGATGGCCTTCCATCTGGCGCTGGAAGATCGGCGCGATATCAAGCGGCGTCAGGTTGAGCGACATCGCCTGCGAATAGACCTCGATCCACTTGACCACATCATTACCGCCGGCCACTTCAGGATCGGCGCTACCGCCGCGCCAGCGCTTCAAGGCCGCCGCCAGTTCCTGCGTGCGCCGCAGGCAGTTGGCCAGGCCCTCGCCGCGCTCGGCTTGGGTATCGAGGTGGCGCCCGAGTTCGGCGATGGCGTCGGCCAGACCCTGCAGCGCCGCGACGAACTCGGACTCGCTCTCGACGCGCGCCGCCGGCAGGCGCAGGTTCTCGCCCTTCACCGCCAGGCGCAGGTCGCGCGCTGCCTTGTCCAGCGCCTGCGCGGCATCCTGCAGCGGCGGGTAGTCCTTGGCCGCGACGATGCCTTCGTTCTTCGTGTCGCGCGCCAGCTCGATGATCTGCGTGGTCGACACGCTCTCGCCAAAGAACAGCCCCGCCACCTCGGGCAGCTGGTGCGCCTCGTCGAAAATGATCGTGTTGCAGGCCGGCAGCAGTTCGCCCATGCCCTCGTCCTTCAACATCACGTCGGCGAAGAACAGGTGGTGATTGACCACCACCACGTCGGCCGTCAGCGCGTCCTGGCGCGCCGCTAGGACGAAGCATTCCTTGACGTTCGGGCATTCCTGGCCGAGGCAGTTCTCGCGCGTCGAGGTCGCCAGCGCCCAGGCCCCAGAATCCTCGGGCACGTCGACACATTCGGCCTTGTCGCCGGTCTTGGTGCGTTCGGCGAAGCGCGCGATCTTGCGCAGGTGCGCCGCCTCCTCGCGCGAAGCCAGGCGTCCCGCGCTCATCGCGCGTTCCAGGTGGTAGGGGCAGACGTAATTGGCGCGGCCCTTGAGCAGCGCGATCGTGGCGCCGACCTTCAGCGCGGCGCGCACCGTCGGCAGGTCGCGATTGAAAAGCTGGTCCTGCAGGGTCTTGGTGCCGGTCGACACGATCACCTTGCCGCCGGACAGCAGCGCCGGCACGAGGTAGGCGAAGGTCTTGCCGGTGCCGGTGCCGGCTTCGGTCACCAGCGCCAGGTTGCCGGCGATCGCCTTGGCGATGCGCTGCGCCATCTCAAGTTGCTGCGGCCGCGGACGAAAGCCGGCCACGGCAACTGCAAGCGGCCCCTCGGGGGCAAAGATGCGCTCAATCTGGTGCATGGGATCTGACATGGCAGGCGCGGCATGGTAGCACGCGGGGACAGCACGGCACGCCAAGAGTCGGCGCCGGCGGTACGGCGTGGGAATGTGGTGAGCTACAGTTTCAGATCGGGCAGATGCGCTCAGGTTGCGACGCCATGGGGCCGCCCCGTGCACTTGGCCGAAATAGCGCCCGTAACTCCCACTGTCTGTCAGGAAAGTGTGCGAACAAAGGACGCGCTGAAGAAGACCTGTTGCGCTTCCGCCGTCGTAACGCCCTTGCACTTCAACTTTGAACCCGCCATATATTCAAATGACCTGTAAACTGCCGCCAAAGAACGAATCGGAACGAGACCAATCGGGCGACTATTCATGTTGCAGGCCGAATAATGAAAGGGAAAGAAATCTCCAACTACGCGCGCATGGTGCTGATCGCCGCGGAAGTTTTGCTGATCAGTATCCTGAGCTATGGGGCGGGAGCATATCTTCCGGGCGAGATGGGTGCTTACATCTCATTGGATGTTCTGTATTGCCTGCCCATTATCCAGACCGCGCGCCTGGCCGCGATTCACGATGCCGTGCGTCATTCCGACACGCAGACTTCCACATTGATCGGCATGGCCGTGGCGCTTGCGTGGAGCGCCACGGAGGCGGCAATCATCTGGCCGAATTTTCCCGTGGCCGCATTTCTGCTGAACTTGTTTACTCGCAGCGTGGCCTTTACCGTGTTGGGCCGGGTAATGCTCAAATTGTGGCGCAAGAGCGAATACGCACACAAGGACATGCTGACCGGCTTGGCCAATCGCATGGAGCTACTGGAAAAGCTGGAAATCGAACAGGCCCGCAGCGAGCGTTCCGGAAGTGCTTATTCCTTGCTGTACATTGATATCGATCGATTCAAGTCGCTCAACGACGCCTATGGACATCACGTCGGTGACGAGGCGCTCAAGCTGGTGGCGGAAATATTGCGGGAGAGTTCGAGAGAAGCCGACGTTGCTGCCCGTATAGGCGGCGACGAATTCATATTGTTGCTCCCGGATACGAACGAGGAATCCTGCGCGGTTCTGATCGAGCGGATAGAGAACGCCACGAAGCAGGCTTTCGAGGAGAAATCATGGCAGATTGCGGTATCGATTGGCAAAGCCACCAAGGTTGGCAAGACCAAAAAAGTGGATTGGGTGATCCAGTTGGCCGACGAGCACATGTATGAAACCAAAAGGGCGAAGCAACAGCCGATCAATGACGCAGTTGAGCCCCTGATCGGTTAGTCGTCGAGGTTCGCAGGACACAGCTGCCGAGGCCAGGCGACCCAAGGCCGCGGGGCACAAGGGGACGAAATCCACCCGCTTTCAAGCGGTCGATTTCACGGCAAGCCACAGATGTCGAGTACTGAAGTATCATTAAAACGCGAACTGCTTCGCGATTGCGTTTCCATGACCCGGCCAGCCAGACTGCCGTCAAATCGCTAGGGGGTTGGTTCACGCGTCTGCGTTGGCCAGACGGTGTTATCTGCAACGACTTTCTTCGGCTGCAATCATGTTCTCGGATATTTTCTCAAAGAACCAACCGGCACACCCGCTATCCACCCCGCATGGAGTACAGCGGGCGATCGACAATTTTGACAAGGGCGATCCCGTCCGGTTCCTGCGGGAATTGAATGAAGCGCTGCTTGACGTTGACGTACTCGCCGACGTCGCCGGCGTCGACGCGGCCTATCCGGCGCTCTGGAAGTTGTGCGATGCTGCTCGGGCCACCGTATCCGGCCTGGTCGGCAGTATTGTCGCCGAGGCCGGCCCGCTCTACATGAATGAAATGGTGCGGGCAGTCCTGGATACCTACTCCAGCGCCGCCCTGAAGGGATTTGTCCGCTTCATACAAGCGAATGCCTTGTCTGACTCCACGGATGCGCAACTCGAAGCAGCCAGGGCGGCAGTCCGTGCATTTCGAGCCCTGGCTTTGGGCATGAAACTCCAGCGATTCTTCTATCGCCTGCCTTTGGCAACTCATTGGAAGTCGGCGAACGATTTGCTTGTTCTCCTGTCGGAGAATCACCTTGATCGGATGTCAGTCCGCGTCTTGTCCGGCGAAGCGGCGACTACTCCACTGACGGAATATCTGTATTGCCTTTACAGCGAGGTGATTCCGTCAAACAATCTCGTGCCCATGCAAATGGAATTGCTGGAAAAATTTGTACGGTCTGGTGTAACGCTCGACTTCGGCGAGGAATTCACCCAGTACAGCACGCACATGATCGATCTGACGAAGCCGGCGGGACCCAGGCGCGTATTTCGCGATGGCGATGACACTCCCGGCAAGGATCCCGGGGTTCGGTTTTTCTCGACAGTGGCTTTGCATGAGCAACTCCTGGGCCTGGTCGAGAATGTCATCCGCGAGGGCGAAGTCCCGAAGTGGCTGTCGACCGTTGCGCTCAGCAACCAGTTGAAAGAGGCGGCGCTGCGACTTACCTGCATGCAGTGGATGCCCGAGCCGCCACACCGGAAGGCCGCCAGAACATTCAACAGCCTGGAGATAATGGTGGTCAGGGGCGTCGAGCCGATGCGTACGATGCTGGCGATCTCCGACAAGGTGCGCAAGTACGTCATGACCCCAACCAATCCCCTGACTTTTGTCGCTGACGGAAATTCCGAGAGTTCATTCGACTTGCTGTACAGGCTCGAAGGCGAAGTAAAAGGAGTCCAGATTGAATACTGGACCCAGACCGACAGCAGCGAAACAGGCTTTGCCGCGACGACAAATACGGCACTACTGCAAAAACGCATCGGTATGCCCATAGCGTTCAGATACTCGGACGGCATCTACTGGCAATCGGGCGTCATACGGCGAATTGGCCGCGACCCACAAAGCAAGCCGTCGATTGGAGTCGCGTTAGCGGCCCCGAATCAGCTCGCCTGATCTGATTCTTGCTGCCGCTCATGAAGCCGGGCCAAGGCTGACCCGGCGCCCCAGTGCTTCCCTGCCGTGGCGGGCGACCAGAGCTTCCGGCATGGCAGCGCCGGGCCGTGCAGCGGATCAGCGGTGGCCGTCGACCGCCTTGTTCTGCTCGTCGTAGCGCGACAGCGTGGCGCCCGCCGCGCCCAGATGCTCGCGCAGGTACTTGATTTCGGTCTTGCCCAGTTCGTTGCCGTGATGGGGATGGTGCACCGTGAACTCGTGCCGGTTGAGGACCACGCGGAAACGCGCGCCATGGCCCGCCTCGATGCTGGCGCCGAGATGGCGCAGCAGGGACTCGACTTCGCGCCATTGCACGTTGCTGCTGACGGGATCGTGAAATATTGCCTGCAAGACGTTGCGGTGCTTGTTGCTCATGGCCGGCCCCCTTTCCTGGTCGATCGCGATCCCGTAACGATACTCCAGCGCCGCGCCAGGCGGGCCCTCAGTGGCTCGTTCCCTCGGAACGATTGATCTTGTTGTAGAGGTTGTACTTGCCGACCGGCTTGTCCATCGGGATGCGCTTCACCTCCTTGAAGGTGGCGGCATCGAACACGATCAGCGCGCCGCCGTCGGCCTTGCGCTCCCACAGGCTGGCCAGCACGTACTTGCCGTCGCGCGTGAACTCGACGTGGGCCAGGGTCTTGCCCGGATCGGTTTTTACCTCGGCGA
>VEPA01000168.1 GCA_012026675.1 Betaproteobacteria bacterium
CTTACCATACATGACGTTCTCGGCAGCGGCCGGAGTCCAGTAGCTGGTGCGCCAGCACAAGCCGAAACCGCTCTTGGCGACGACGCCACGCTGGTCGATCATGTAAGGAACAACATCGCCGGTCTTGAGGGGCATCGCGACGCTTTGGGCGAAAGCGGCGGCGGAGAGCCCGAGCAAAGTGGCGAGCAGCAGAGAGTGTTTGGCGCTTTTGATCATGATTTCCCCTTTATTGGGCTTAGTAGTGACAGAATTCGGTGCTTATTTTTTCCTGATAACGGATCGGCATCAGGACGCCAGACGAGTATGCCACAAACTTGTGAGGTCTAGCAATTCCGAAATATTGATTTGCAATGGTGCGCCGTGGCTCATTACCAGCTTACCGGCAACCCAGGTGTGCGTAACCTGTTCCCGGCCGGCAACATACACGAGGTGCGAGGCCGGATCGAAACACGGCTGGAGCAGCCATTCATCAAGGCGCACGGCGCAGAGGTCGGCTGCCTTGCCGGGCAGCAGCGATCCAATCTTGCCGTCCAGTCCGAGGGCGCGAGCTCCTCCCAGGGTGGCGGCATGAAGTGTTGCATGTGCGCCCAGGGCCTCGGCGTTCTGGCTGGCCCCCTTGGCCAAAAGTGCGGCGTGGCGCATCTCATGAAAGAGATCGAGACGGTTGTTGGACGCGGCGCCATCCGTTCCCAGGCCGAAATTCAGGCCGCGCGCCTGGATTGCCGACATCGGCGGGATGCCGCTGCCGAGTTTCATGTTCGATGTCGGGCAATGCGCCATGTGGCAACCCTCATGGGCCAGCAGTTCGATCTCGCCCGCTTCGAGATGCACGGCATGCACGGCAATCAGTTGCGGCCCGAGCAGGCCCAGTCGGCGCAGTCGTTCGATGGGGCGCACGCCGTGCAACGCCAGGCTTTCCTCGATCTCGTGGCGGGTTTCATGGACGTGCATGTGGATCGGTATTTCAAGCTGGGCGGCGAGGGTAGCGACCTTTTCGAAAGTCTTGTCGGCAACGGTATAGGGAGCGTGCGGAGCAAGGCAGAAACTCAACAGAGGGTCGCCGCTCGAGGCGTCGCGGATCGCCAGTCCCTTGGCCAGATAGTCGTCGGCATCGGCGGCATAGCGGGTGGGAAACTCGATGGCAATGATGCCCAGCGCGGCACGCATTCCCATCCTTCTGGCGGCGGAGGCGGCCGCCTCCGGAAAGAAATACATGTCGTTGAATGTGGTGATGCCGCCGCGGAGCATTTCGGCGCAGGCCAGCAAGCTGCCAGCGCGCACGAAATCCGGCGTGACGTGGTGTGCTTCGGCCGGCCAGATGCGCTCGGATAGCCAGCGCATCAGGGCCATATCGTCAGCGTAGCCGCGCAGCAGGCTCATCGCGGCATGCGTGTGGAGGTTGATGAGGCCCGGCAGCAGCACCTGCCCGGGCAAATCGAGTGTTTCCTGTGGATTGAAGCGCTGCGTGGCTTCGTCATTCGGCAGCAGGGCAAGGATGGAGCCGTTGCTGAGGGCCAGCGAATGTCCGGACAGCGTGACTCCGGCGGGTTCGATGGGAATGATCCACTCCGGACGGATCAGAAGGTCTATATCTTCAGGACTGGCGCCCGGAACAGCGATTGATTTCATGTGCCGATTCAACCAGATTTGCCGGCTCGGGACAACCCGCCGGGCTATCCGCGCATGCTAAAATTGCCTCTTTTTACGCCATCGTCCGCCGCGAGTCGGTTAAGGCAGCCTAAATGACATCGTTCGCCAAAGAAACCCTGCCGATCAGCCTCGAAGAGGAGATGCGCCACTCTTACCTTGATTACGCCATGAGCGTGATCGTCGGCCGGGCGCTGCCGGACGTGCGCGGCGGGCTGAAACCCGTGCATCGGCGCGTGCTTTTCGCCATGCACGAGCTTTCCAACGACTGGAACAGGGCCTACAAGAAGTCGGCGCGCATCGTCGGCGACGTCATCGGTAAATACCATCCGCACGGCGATACGGCCGTCTATGACACCATCGTACGCATGGCGCAGGATTTCTCCTTGCGCTACATGCTGGTCGACGGCCAGGGCAACTTCGGCTCGGTGGATGGCGACAACGCCGCAGCCATGCGCTACACGGAAGTGCGCATGGCGCGCATCGGCCACGAACTGCTGCTCGACATCGACAAGGAGACTGTCGATTTCGGCCCCAATTACGATGGTTCCGAGCAGGAGCCGCTGATCCTGCCGGCACGCATCCCGAACCTGCTGATCAATGGTTCCTCGGGCATTGCGGTCGGCATGGCGACCAATATACCGCCGCACAATCTCAACGAGGTCGTGGACGCCTGCCTGGTTCTGCTTGCCAATCCTGAAACCGCGATCGAGGAACTGATCAAGATCATTCCGGCGCCGGATTTCCCCACCGCAGGACTGATTTACGGCGTTTCCGGCGTGCGCGACGGCTACCTGACCGGTCGCGGCCGCGTGGTGATGCGCGCACGCACCCATATCGAGGATTTACCGCGCAACGGACGACAGGCCATCGTCGTCGATGAATTGCCCTATCAGGTCAACAAGAAGACCCTGCAGGAAAAGATCGCCGAACTGGTCAACGAGAAGAAGATCGACGGCATCGCCCACATCCAAGACGAGTCCGACAAGTCCGGCATGCGCCTGGTGATCGAACTGAAGAAGGGCCAGGTGCCTGAGGTAGTGCTAAACCACCTCTACAAGCAGACCCAATTGCAGGACACCTTCGGCATGAATATGGTTGCGCTGGTCGATGGCCGGCCGCGCCTGCTCAACCTCAAGGAAATGCTGCAGTGCTTCCTCGCCCACCGGCGCGAGGTCATCACCCGGCGCACGGTGTTCGAACTGCGCAAGGCGCGCGAGCGCGGCCACATCCTCGAAGGCCTCGCCGTCGCGCTGTCGAACGTCGATGAAATCATCGCCCTGATCAAGGCGGCGCAGACGCCGGCCGACGCCAAGCGCGGCCTGATGGCGCGCACCTGGCGTTCGACCCTGGTCGAAGGCATGCTGGCCCGTGCCTCGGCCGAATCCTCGCGCCCCGACGGGCGCGGTGCGGAGTTCGGCCTGTCGGCGCAAGGCTACCTGTTGTCCGACGCGCAGGCGCAGGCCATCCTCGAACTGCGCCTGCAGCGCCTGACCGGCCTCGAGCAGGACAAGATCGTCGCCGAGTACAAGGAGGTGATGGACCAGATCGCCGACCTGCTCGACATCCTGGCCAAACCGGCACGCATCACGACCATCATCGGCGAAGAACTGACGGCAGTGAAGGCGCAGTTCGGCGATGCCCGACGTTCGGAAATCGTGCTGAGCACCGCCGACATCAACCTCGAAGACCTGATCGTGCGCGAGGATATGGTCGTCACGCTGTCGCATACCGGCTACATCAAGCGCCAGCCGCTGACCGACTACCGCGCGCAACGCCGCGGCGGGCGCGGCAAGCAGGCGGCGGCGATCAAGGAAGACGATTTCGTCGATCGCCTGTTCGTCGCCAATACCCACGACTATATCCTGTGCTTTTCCAGCCGCGGCCGCGTCTATTGGCTCAAGGTCTACGAAGCGCCGGAAGGCCAGCGCGCCTCGCGCGGCAGGCCGATCGTCAATCTTTTCCCGCTTGAGGAGGGCGAGAAGATCACGGCCATCCTGCCGGTCAAGGAATTCGACGAGGAGCACTTCGTCTTCATGGCCACCGCCATGGGCACGGTGAAGAAGACCCCGCTGACCAGTTTCGCCAATCCGCGCAAGGCCGGGATCATCGCCGTCGGTCTCGACGAGGGCGCCCGCCTGATCGGCGTCGCCATCACCAATGGCGAATGCGACGTGATGCTGTTCTCGGACGCCGGCAAGGCCGTGCGCTTCGCCGAGGACGACGTGCGGCCGATGGGCCGCGAAGCGCGCGGTGTGCGCGGCATGACGCTGGAGGAAGAGCAGGAGGTGATCTCCATGCTGGTGGCCGACAGCGAAGACTACAGCGTGCTGACCGCCACCGAGAACGGCTTCGGCAAGCGCACGCCGATCGCCGAATACACCCGCCACAGCCGCGGCACCAAGGGCATGATCGCGATCCAGACCTCGGAGCGCAACGGCAAGGTGGTGGCCGCCGTGCTCGTCGGCCTGGGCGAGACGCGCGAGGAAATCATGCTGATCTCGACCGGCGGCGTGCTGATCCGCACCCGGGTCACGGACATTCGCGTCATGAGCCGTTCCACCCAAGGCGTGACACTGATCAATCTCGACGAGGGCACCTATCTCGCCGGCGTCGAGAAGGTGATTGAAACCGAAGATGAGGACCCGTCTTCGGATCTACCGGTCGACGGCTGACTGGATTCGGCCACGGCTATCCGCGGGCAGCGGAGGGGGCAACCCGGCAATTAATGTATACGGTATCCTGTATTCTCTTGGTTTTTTGAATTTCCCATCTTGATCCAATAACTTCCGGAGGCTGGTTATGGCACGAATTTTCAATTTCAGCGCAGGTCCCGCCGCATTGCCCGAGGCCGTACTCAAGCAGGCCGCCGACGAATTGCTCGACTGGCACGGCAGCGGCCAGTCGGTCATGGAAATGAGCCATCGCGGCAAGGAGTACATGGGCATCCACGCACAGGCCGAAGCCGACCTGCGCGAACTGATGGGCATCCCGGCCAATTACAAGGTGCTGTTTCTCCAGGGTGGCGCCACGCTCCAGTTTGAAATGATCCCGATGAACCTGTTCGCCGGCAAGGCCAGCGCGGACTATGTACACACCGGTGAATGGGCAAAGAAAGCCATCAAGGCGGCCAAGGCGTTCGGCAAGGTCAATATCGTCGCCAGCAGCGAAGACGGAAAGTTTACCTACGCTCCGGCGCAGAAGGACTGGAAGCTCGACAAGGATGCCGCCTTCGTCCATTACACCGGCAACGAGACCATCGGTGGCGTTGAATTCCACTGGACCCCGGAAACCGGCGAAGTGCCCCTGGTGTGCGACATGTCGTCCAACATCCTGTCTAAGCCGATCGATGTCAGCAAGTACGGCCTGATCTACGCCGGCGCCCAGAAGAACATCGGCCCGGCCGGGCTGACCATCGTCATCATCCGCGACGCCCTGATCGGCAAGGGTGTGCCGGCGCCGCAGACCATGATGGACTACAAGACCCACGCCGAAAACGACTCGATGTACAACACGCCGCCCACTTACGGCATCTACATCGCCGGCCTGGTATTCCAGTGGCTGAAGCAGCAGGGCGGCCTGGCGGCCATGGAGAAGCAGAACATTGCGAAGGCAAAAATGCTCTATGACTGCATCGACGCGTCGAGCTTCTATGGCAACCCGGTACGCAGGGAAGACCGTTCGCGCATGAACGTGCCTTTCACGCTGAAGGATGCCGCGCTGGACGAAGAGTTTCTCAAGGGCGCCAAGGCCGCCGGCATGGTGCAGCTGAAGGGACACCGTTCGGTCGGCGGCATGCGGGCTTCGATCTACAATGCGATGCCTGTGGCCGGCGTTGCCGCCCTGGTGGCCTACATGAAGGAATTCGAGGCAAAAAATGGCTAAGCCGATCCGTGTCCTGATCCTCAACCAGATTTCGCAGAACGGCCTCAAGCGCCTGCCGGCGGAGCGTTATCAGATCGGCAAGGACGTCGCCAACCCGGATGCGATCATGGTCCGTTCAGCTGATTTGCACTCGATGGATATTCCCCAATCGGTGCAGGCCATCGGCCGCGCCGGCGCCGGCACCAACAATATCCCGGTCAAGGCAATGTCGGAGCGCGGCGTTCCGGTGTTCAACGCGCCGGGCGCCAATGCGAATGCCGTCAAGGAACTGGTGGTGGCCGGCATGCTGCTCTCGGCGCGCAACATCGGCGGCGCGATGAAGTTTGTCTCGGCGCTTGATCCAAATGATCCGGAGATGGAAAAGAAGGTCGAGGACGGCAAAAAACACTTCGCCGGCTTCGAACTGGCCGGGCATACGCTGGGCGTGATCGGCCTGGGCAAGATCGGTTGCCTGGTGGCCGACGTGGCGATCAAGCTGGGCATGAACGTGCTCGGTTACGACCCCGAAATCACCGTGGATGCGGCCTGGAGCCTGCCTTCCCAGGTCAAGAAGGCCAACAGCGTCGCCGAAGTGCTGAAGAGCGCCAACTTCGTCTCGATGCACGTGCCGCTGGTCGATGCCACGCGCAAGATGATTAACGCCGAAATGCTGGCACATGCCAAGCACGGCGCCGTACTGTTGAATTTTTCCCGTGACGAAGTGGTGGACGAAGCGGCGGTGCTGGCGGCGCTGGATGCGAAGAAACTTTCGGCCTACGTCTGCGACTTCCCCAGCCCTCATGTAAATTCCCATCCGGGCGTCATCGCCTTGCCCCACCTCGGCGCTTCCACCGGAGAGGCGGAGGAGAACTGCGCGATCATGGTGGCCGAGCAGTTGCGTGAGTATCTGGAACACGGCAACGTACAGAACGCGGTGAATTTTCCCAATGTGACCATGCCGCGCGAATCGAACTTCCGCATCGCGGTGGCCAACTCCAATGTGCCGAACATGCTGGGACAGATATCCACTGCGATGGCGCAGGCCGGCCTCAACATCCACAACATGATGAACAAGTCGAAGGGCGACGTCGCCTACACGCTGGTCGATGTGGACAGCGCGGTACCGGCCAAGGTGATCGACGCGATCGCCGGCATAGCAGGCGTCCTGGCCGTCAGGTATCTGCCGCTGGAGAACTGAGCGTGGCCGACGATTCGCAAGAGCTGGGAAGCCTGCGTGATGGCATCGATGCGATCGACGGCGAACTGCTGCGCCTGATCAACGAACGGGCCAGGCTGGCGCATCGTATCGGCGAGATCAAGCAAGGCAATATCTATCGGCCGGAACGTGAAGCGCAGGTGCTGCGCCGGGTGGCCGAGAAAAATCCCGGTCCGCTGTCCGCCGCGGCGGCCCAGCGCCTCGTGCGCGAAGTCATGTCGGCCTGCCTGGCGCTGGAGCAGCCCCTGACCATTGCCTACCTCGGCCCGGCCGGCACTTATTCCGAATCGGCGGCACGCAAGCATTTTGGCGGAGCCCCGACGCTGCTGGCCTGCCCGGCAATCGATGACGTTTTTCGTGCCGTCGAAGCCGGAAATGCGGATTACGGCGTGGTGCCAATAGAGAATTCGACGGAAGGGGCCATCGGCCGTTCTCTGGACCTCCTGCTTTCTTCGCCCCTGCAACTTTGCGGCGAAATCAACCTCCCCATCCATCACAATCTGATGGGGACGAGTGATGGTCTGGCCTCGGTAACCTGCATCTACTCGCACGCGCAGTCGCTGGCGCAGTGCCACGAGTGGCTCAATCGCAACATGCCGCTGGTGACGCGCATACCGGTGGCAAGCAATGCCGAAGCGGCGCGGCTGGCGGCCGGTGAGCCCGGGGCTGCGGCGATCGCCGGCGATGCCGCCGCGGAACTTTATGCCCTGCCCATTCTGGCCAGGAACATCGAGGACGATCCCAACAACACCACGCGCTTTGGCGTGGTTGCCGGTCATGATGCCGGTCCTTCCGGAGCGGACCGCACCTCATTGGTCTGCTCGGCGCAGAACCGGCCGGGCGGTCTCTACCAGCTGTTGGCGCCCTTTGCCGACAACGGCGTTTCCATGAGCCGGCTCGAATCGCGCCCGGCGCGCGGTTTCGGCGGCAGCCGCTGGGAATATGTGTTCTACATCGATATCGAGGGCCACCGCAGCGAGTCGGCCGTGGCCCGTGCGCTGGAAGAACTGCGCCGTCGCGCCGGCTTCGTCAAAGAACTGGGCTCTTATCCAAAAGCGGTTTACTGAGGCTTCGACCATGAGCATTGTTGAGCAGGCACCTTCCTACGTGCGGGGCATCTCGCCTTACATCCCCGGCAAGCCGATCACCGAACTAGCGCGCCAGATGGGCATTCCGCTCGAGAAAATCGTCAAACTCGCCTCCAACGAGAACCCGCTGGGCATGAGCCCCAGGGCGCGCAAGGCGGTGGAAGCGGCGCTGGCCGGGATCGAACGCTATCCGGATCAGTTCGATCTGATCGCAGCGCTGGCCGAGCGCCATGGCGTTGCGCAGGAGCAGGTGGTGCTGGGCAACGGCTCGAACGACGTGCTCGACCTCGCGGCCCGCGTTTTCCTTGCGCCGGGCCGTTCCGCCGTATTTTCCAAACATGCCTTCGCCGTCTATCCGCTGGCGACAATGTCGGCCGGCGCCGAATGCATAGTCGCCGCGGCGAAGAACTATGGTCATGATCCGGCGGCCATGCTCGCGGCAATTCGTCCCGACACGCATGTAGTCTGGATTGCGAACCCCAACAATCCCACTGGCAACTTCCTGCCGCAAGCCGAAGTGCGGGCCTTCATCGCCAAGATTCCGGCGCATGTTGCGGTCGTCCTCGACGAGGCCTACACGGAATACCTGGCGCCGGCCGATCGCGCCGACACGGTGGCCTGGATCAAGGATTTTCCGAACCTGATCGTGACCCGCACGTTCTCGAAAATCTACGGCCTGGCAGGTCTGCGCGTCGGCTATGGCGTCGGTCGTGCCGAGGTGATCGACCTGCTGAACCGGGTGCGCCAGCCGTTCAACGTGAACAACCTGGCGCTGGCCGGCGCCATCGCTGCGCTGGATGACCATGTGTTCCTCGCACAGAGCTACGAGTCCAACCGCAGCGGCATGGAGCAGATCGTCGCCGGCTTGAAGCGCCTTGGCCTGGAACACATTCCCTCCCACGGCAACTTCGTTACCTTCGAGACGGCCGATGCCGCCGGTGTCAATGGCAAATTACTGAAGCAGGGCGTGATCGTGCGACCCATCGGCGGCTATGGCATGCCCAGGCACCTGCGGGTCACCATCGGTCTTGAGACCGAGAACGCACGCTTCCTCGAGGCGCTGGAACAATCGCTCTGATGAAGCGCGCCGGGCTGCCCCAAGCGTTTCATCGCCCCCTGGGGGGAGAACGCCGCATGGCGGCGTTTTCTGGGGGGGGCTGAATGGCGCGAAGCAAGGTCGTCATCTGCGGCGTTGGCCTGATCGGCGGCTCCTTCGCGCTCGCACTCAAGAAGTCAGCGCTGGCGTTACGGCAGGACTTGCAGGTCGTCGGCATGGGGCGCACGCGCGCGCCGCTGGAACAGGCGCTGCTCCTGGGCGTGATCGATGCCATCGCCACCGACTGGGCGTCTGCGCTCGACGGCGCTGATCTGGTGCTGCTCGGCATGCCGGTGGGGCAGATGCCGGCGGTAATAGAGGCGCTGGCGCCGCATCTGCAGCCGCACACCATAGTCACCGACGGCGGCAGCACGAAGTCCGACGTGGTCGCTGCCGCGCGTGCTGCCTTGGGCGACAAGGTCAGGCAGTTCGTTCCCGGCCATCCGATCGCCGGTGCGGAAAAGAGCGGCGTGGCGGCGGCGCAAGCCGATCTTTATGTCGACCGCCGCGTGGTGCTGACACCGCTGCCCGAAAATTCAGCCGCCGACGTGAAGGCGGTGTGCACGGTTTGGGAGCTTTGCGGCGCAAACGTATCGCAACTTGCCGCCGAAGAGCACGACCGCGTCTTTGCCGCCGTCAGCCACCTGCCGCACCTGTTGGCCTTTGCCCTGGTTCACGATTTCGCGCAACGTCCGAATTCGGATCAGTTGTTCGGCTTCGCCGCCGGCGGCTTTCGCGACTTCACTCGGATCGCCAGCAGCCATCCGGAAATGTGGCGCGACATCTGTGTCGCCAATCGCCATGCCCTGATGGCAGAGCTCGATGCCTACATGGTCGAGTTGATGCGCACGCGTGTGCTGCTTGCCGGCGCCGACGCGGTCGGACTCGAGGCGATGTTCAGCACCGCGCGCGAGCGCCGCGACGCCTGGCTGGATTCCCTGTTGCCGCCCGGTGAATAATGCGTAGCCTGACCTTGCCCGCCCTGACGCGGGCCGCCGGCACCGTCCGCCTGCCGGGTTCGAAAAGCATTTCCAACCGCATGTTGCTGCTGGCGGCGCTGGCCAAGGGCACGACGGAAATTCGCGATCTGCTCGATTCTGACGATACGCGCGTGATGCTGGCAGCGCTGGCGAAAGTCGGCGTTGGCGTGACGACACTGGGCGCGGACGCCTGGCGCGTCGACGGCTGCGACGGCGTGTTTCCGGTGAAGGACGCCGATCTGTTCATGGGAAATGCGGGCACGGCAATCCGTCCGCTGCCCGCTGCGCTGGCCCTGTCGGGCGGGCACTATCGACTTTCCGGCGTGCCGCGCATGCACGAGCGACCCATCGGCGATCTGGTCGATGGCCTGCTGCAGATCGGTGCCGACGTGCGCTACGCGGGCAATCCCGGCTTTCCGCCGCTGGCCATTCATCCGGCAATTGTGAAACTCGCCGGGCCGATCCAACTGCGCGGCGATGTGTCCTCGCAGTTCCTCACCGCGCTGCTGATGGCCTTGCCGCTGACGGGTGAAGAGGCCGTGATCGAAATGACGACCGAACTGATTTCCCGGCCCTACATCGAGATCACGCTCAACCTGATGACGCGCTTTGGAGTCAATGTCGAGCGCGAAGGCTGGCAGCGCTTCACCATTCCTGCGGGCCAACGTTATGCCAGTCCCGGTGTGCTGCATGTCGAGGGCGATGCTTCGGCGGCCTCGTATTTTCTTGCGGCCGGCACCATCGGCGGCGGCCCTGTGCGAGTCGAAGGCGTGGGCAGCAGCAGCATCCAGGGCGACGTGCGTTTCGCTGATGCGCTGCAGGCGATGGGCGCGCGCATCGAATGGGGCGAGAACTTCATCGAGGGCAGTGCGCCCGCCGCGGGGAAACTCAAGGCCTTCGATCTCGATCTCAATCACATTCCCGACGCGGCGATGACTTTGGCCGTGGCCGCACTGTTTGCCGACGGCCGCTGCGTCCTGCGCAATATCGGCTCCTGGCGAGTGAAAGAAACCGACCGCATCGCGGCGATGGCGGCCGAACTGCAGAAGCTCGGCGCCACCGTGGAGGAAGGCACGGACTACATTGCCGTCTCACCATTGCCGACTTTTCAGGCAGGCGTCGCCATCGACACCTACGACGACCACCGCATGGCGATGTGCTTTTCGCTTGCCGCGCTGGGCGGCGTTCCAGTGACCATCAACGATCCGGCTTGTGTGAACAAGACCTTTCCCGACTACTTCGACGTTCTGGCCGAGATCACCGCGCCGGTGATCGCCATCGACGGGCCCTCGGCCTCGGGCAAGGGTACGGTCGCCGAGCGTGTTGCGGCGGCGCTGGGCTACCACTACCTCGACAGCGGCTCGCTGTATCGCCTCACCGCCTTGGCAGCACAGCGCGCCGATGTGCCGCTGGACGACGAAAACGGCGTGGCGGCGCTGGCGGGCAGTTTGCCGGCGACTTTCGAAGGTGGCCGAGTCCTGCTCGCGGGCGACGACGTGACGGACGCAATTCGCAGCGAAGAAATCTCGGTCGGCGCCTCGAAAGTGGCGGCATTGCCGGCGGTGCGGACCGCGCTGCTGGCCCGCCAACGCGCCTATCGCCGATTCCCCGGACTGGTGGCCGACGGTCGTGACATGGGCTCGGTGGTCTTCCCCGCCGCTGCTGCCAAGGTGTTTCTGACGGCTTCTGCCGGGGCGCGTGCAGAAAGACGCTATAAACAGTTGATCGCAAAGGGGATGCCTGCTAACATGCACGCCCTTTTGCATGATTTGCAGGAGCGGGATGCACGCGATGCCCAGCGCAGCGTGGCGCCGCTTCGGCAATGCGAGGATGCCGACCTGGTGGATACCACGCCGATGGGCATCGACGCTGCAGTTGCCGCCGTGATGACGATAGTCAAGCGGCAAGGACTGTGATCCATGTACAAGGCAATGTCATACAAGTAAAGCAACACAGCAACGGTGTCGCAAGGGCCGCCCGGCCTCTGCGGCGAAATTTAACCAACCCGTCACCCCGGTGACAAACATCCGTAAGGTCCCTAACTCAATGTCTACTGCTGCTATTGCCGAAGCTGCACAAGCTTCACCCATGGAGAGCTTTGCCGCTCTGTTCGAAGAAAGCCTCCAGCGTCAGGAAATGCGTGCCGGTGAAGTCATCACCGCCGAAATTGTCCGCATCGACCAGAACTTCGTGGTTGTCAATGCGGGCCTCAAGTCCGAAAGCATGATCCCGGTCGAAGAATTCCAGAACGAACGTGGCGAACTGGAAGCCAAGCCGGGCGACTTCGTCCTGGTGGCGATCGAGATGCTCGAAGACGGTTATGGCGCGACGCGCCTCTCGCGTGAAAAAGCCAAGCGCATCGCTGCCTGGAACGATCTCGACAAGGCCATGGTCGACGGCGCCCTGGTCACCGGTCTGATCACCGGCAAGGTCAAGGGCGGTCTGACCGTCATGGTCAATGGCATCCGCGCCTTCCTGCCCGGCTCGCTGGTCGATACCCGTCCGGTCAAGGACACCACGCCTTTCGAAGGCAAGGAATACGAATTCAAGGTCATCAAGCTCGACAGGAAGCGTAACAACGTTGTGGTTTCGCGTCGTGCCGTACTCGAGGCCAGCATGGGCGAAGAGCGCCAGAAGCTGCTGGAGAACCTGCAGGAAGGCACCATCATCAAGGGCATCGTCAAGAACATCACCGACTACGGCGCATTCGTCGACCTCGGTGGCATCGACGGCCTGCTGCACATCACCGACCTGGCCTGGCGCCGCGTGCGTCACC
>VEPA01000136.1 GCA_012026675.1 Betaproteobacteria bacterium
GGTGCAGAGGAATCTGCAGGCCGGCCGGGCGGGCAAGACCGCCTATATCGACGACCAGGGGAGCTATAGCTTCGGCGACCTGGCCGAGCGGGTCAACCGCTTCGGCAACGTGCTGGCCGGGATCGGCCTGGCCGCCGAGGATCGGGTCATGCTGTGCCTGCTCGACACCATCGATTTCCCCACGGCCTTCCTCGGCAGCATCCAGGCCGGCATCGTGCCGATTGCCGCCAATACCTTGCTCACCACGGCCGACTACGATTTCATGCTCGGCGATTCGCGGGCCAAGGCCCTGGTGGTTTCCAAGGCCCTGTGGCCGCAGTTTGCGTCCATCGTCGGCAAGCACAAGACGCTCAAGCACGTGATCATTTCGGGCAGCGACGAGAAGGGCTATCCCAACCTCGCCGAACTGATGATGGGCGTCAGCCCGCACTTCGAGCCGGCACCGACCACCTGCGACGACTTCTGTTTCTGGCTGTATTCATCCGGTTCGACGGGTACGCCGAAGGGCACCGTGCACCTGCATTCGCACCTGATCCAGACCGCCGAACTTTATGGCAGGGGCGTGCTGGGCATACGCGAGGACGACCTGGTGTTTTCCGCGGCCAAGCTGTTCTTCGCCTATGGTCTGGGCAACGGCCTCACCTTTCCACTGTCGGTCGGCGCAACCACGGTACTGATGGCCGAGCGGCCGACACCGCAGGCGGTATTCCAGCGCCTGCGCCAGCATCAGCCGACGATTTTCTATGGCGTGCCGACGCTCTATGGCGCGCTGCTGGCCAGCCCCGACATGCTGACGCGCGCCGAGGTGCCGCGACTGCGCGTCTGTGCTTCGGCCGGCGAAGCGCTGCCGGCCGACATCGGCCGGCGCTGGACGGAAATGCTCGGTGTCGAGATCCTCGACGGCATCGGCTCGACCGAGATGCTGCATATCTTCCTTTCCAACCGCAGCGGCGAAGTGCGCTACGGCACGACAGGCAAGCCGGTTCCGGGCTATGCGCTGCGCCTGGTCGGCGAGGACGGCAACCCGGTGGCACCGGGAGATATCGGCGAACTGCAGATCAAGGGCCCGAGCGCGGCCGTGCTGTACTGGAACAACCGCGAGAAGTCACGCCACACCTTCATGGGCGACTGGACGCGCAGCGGCGACAAGTACATCGAAACCGCCGATGGCTATTTTCAGTATTGCGGTCGTTCCGACGACATGCTGAAGGTGTCGGGCATCTATGTCTCGCCCTTCGAAGTCGAGGGTGCGCTGATGACGCATGAATCGATCCTCGAAGCCGCCGTGGTGGCGCATGCCGATACCGATGAATTGATCAAGCCCAAGGCCTATGTCGTGCTCAAGTCCGGCGTCGCGGCGTCGGATGAGCTCAAGCAGGCATTGCAGGCCCACGTCAAGGAAAAGCTTGCGCCCTACAAGTATCCGCGCTGGATCGAATTCGTTGCCGAACTTCCAAAAACTGCAACCGGCAAGATTCAGCGTTTCAAGTTGCGGTGACCGCCTGACGAGGCCGCCATGCGCGTCCTGATCATCGAGGACGACCTCGATATCGCCACCAACCTCTACGAGTTCCTCGAGGGGCGCGGCAACGTCGTCGATCTGGCGCGCGATGGCGTGACCGGCATGCACCTGGCGGTGTCCGAGGATTTTGACGCCATCGTCCTCGACATTGGTCTGCCTGGCGTCGATGGACTCAGTCTGTGCCGCAAGCTGCGGCGCGAGGCGAAACAGGACGTGCCGGTGCTGATCCTGACGGCGCGCGACATGCTGGACGACAAGCTCGCCGCTTTTGACAGCGGTGCCGACGATTACCTGGTCAAACCCTTCGCCCTGCGCGAAGTCGAGGCACGACTGAATGCGCTGGCCGCGCGCCGGCGCGGGCGCGTGGTCGATCGCCGCCTGTGCTACGACGCCATCGAATACGACCCGGTCAAGCTGTCCGTGACCGTCGAGGGCAGGGCAGTGCACCTGTCGCGCAAGTGCGTGCGCCTGCTGGAAATGCTGATGTCTTCGCCGCACCGGGTATTCACCCGCATGGAACTTGAGCGCGAGCTATGGGGCGAGGAGCATCCGCAGAGCGATTCCCTGCGCAGCCACATGCACCTGCTGCGCCGCGCCCTGACCGATGCGCGCGGCAATGCGCCGATCGAAACGGTGCACGGTGTCGGCTACCGTTTTGCCGTCAGCGATGCTCGCTGAGCGCGGCTGAAAGAGGATGTCGCGCGATCCCCGCCACAGTCTTCGCCTCAAGTTCGCCTTCACCTTCGCGCTGGCCGGCGTGGTGCTGGTGCTGATCCATGCCATTGCCATTCACCAGCTCAACCGTCAGCAGGAATCCCAGCTCATCGACCAGATCGTCTCCGATGAGATGGAAGGCCTGCTGCAGCAGTTCGAGCGCCAGGGCCGCATGGATGGCCCGCCCTACCGTTCATTGCACCGCTACCAGGTACGACCGGATACCGAGGCGCTTTCCCTGCGCAAGTGGTTCCGCGCCAGCTGGCTGATCCAGGGCTTCGTCGCCCTCGACGCCGGTGAGCGCAGCCAGTTGCCCGAGGAATTGCGCAATCTGGCGGCGGGATTTCATGACGTCACGCGCGGCGAGGATCTCTATCGCGTCGAGGTTCGCGAGATCGGTAATGTCAGGTTCTATGTGGCCTATTCGGTTTCGCTGCACCAGGAACGTGGCCGCCATTTCACCGAAGTCCTGGTCCTGAGCGCGGCGATTGCCACCTTGTTTACGGTGTTGATCGGGCTCTGGCTCTCGCGGCGCCTGACGCGCCAGATCGTCGATCTGGCGCATCGCGTCCGGCAGCTCGACGGCAAGCATGCCGGCGACTCGCTGGAGCGGCATTACCCTGAGCGGGAAGTGGCGGAACTGGCGGCGGCTTTTGACGGCTACCACGAGCGCACGGTGCGCCTGCTCGAGCGCGAACGCGCCTTCACTGCGGATGTCAGTCACGAACTGCGCACGCCGCTGACCGCCATCCAGACCAGCTGTGAACTGATGCTCGATGACCTTGGCCTTTCCGCCAAGGAGCGCAGCCGCGTGCTGAAGATCTCCGGCGCCGCGACCCGCCTGACGGAACTGGTGAATGCCTTTCTGCTCATGGCGCGGGAAGAGGCCGGCGGCATCAGCAGCGAGGTGGATCTGCGCGAATGCATAGCGGAGGCGGCGGACAGCGTGCGCGATCGCGCCGAGGCCAAGGGCCTTGCGCTGGTCGTCGCAAACAACGCGCCCGTGTTGCTGCGCGCGCCGCGGCGGGCCCTGCACGTGGTGCTGTCCAACCTGCTGGCCAATGCCGTCAGCTATACCGAACGCGGTTCGGTGACTCTGAGCAGCTACGGGCCCAGGGTGGAAATCACCGATACCGGGCCGGGTGTCGCGCGGGACCGCATTCCCGATCTGTTTCGCCGCTTCCATCGCGGCGATGCGCGCGGCGGCGACGGATTCGGTCTGGGACTGGCGATCGTCAAGCGAATTTGCGAACAGGCCGGCTGGAAGATTTCCATCGAACCGAGGGACGAGGGCGGGACTCGGGTGAGTCTGGCGCTGGGAAGCCCGGAGCAGGCCTGAAAGACACGTAAATAGTTCCGGATTTGACGCAGATTTGACATTCCCATGACAGGGAATTGATGTTTGCTTCCTATACTGGCCCGACTTCTGGAAAAGCACCCAAAAAGCTCGGTTCCACCGGCGTCACGGCTTGACGCAACTGTCTTGTGATGCTGTTATAGTCAGGCTCGCTTCGGAATGGCCGGAAGTCAGGCCGCATATATAAACCAAGGAGGAGAAACCATGAGCCAGAACGATAAGGATGTCTTTGCCCGTCGCGGGTTCCTCAAGGGCACGGCAGCCATCGCGGGTGTCGCCGCGGTTGGCACGCTGCTGCCTTCGACCGGAGCCCTGGCGCAGCAGGCCAAACTCAAGGTCGGCCTGATGCTGCCCTACACCGGCACCTTCGCCCAGCTCGGCGTCGCCATTACCAACGGCTTCAAGCTCGCTGTGGACGAGCGCGGCGGCAAGCTGGCCGGGCGCGAGATCGAATTCATTACCGTCGATGACGAATCCAACCCGGCCAAGGCGCCGGAAAACGTCAACAAGCTGGTGCAGCGCGACAAGGTCGATGTCGTCATCGGCACCGTGCATTCCGGTGTCGCGATGGGCATGGCCAAGGTGATCCGCGAGTCGGGTACGCTGTGGATCAACCCGAACGCCGGCGCCGACGAAGTGACGGGTCCGCTGTGCGCACCGAACATCTTCCGCACCTCGTTTTCCAACTGGCAGACCACGCATGCGCTGGGCAAGGTGCTCAAGGCCAAGGGCCACAAGAATGCGGTGTTCATCACCTGGAAATACGCTGCCGGCGAGCAGATGATGGCCGGTTTCAAGGAGGGTTTCGAAAAGGAAGGCGGCAAGCTGACCAAGGAACTTTACGTGCCCTTCCCGCAGGTCGAATTCCAGGCCCTGCTGACTGAAATTGCCAGCATCAAGCCGGATGCCGTGGTGGCCTTCTTCGCCGGCGGCGGCGCGGCCAAGTTCCTCAAGGACTATCAGGCGGCGGGCCTCAAGGGCAAAATTCCCCTGTATGGCTCGGGCTTCCTCACCGACGGCGTGCTCGATGCCGTGGGCGATGCCGCCGAGGGCATCGAGACCACGCTGCACTATGCCGACGGCCTCGATACCAAGAAGGACAAGGCCTTTCGCCTGGCCTACGCCAAGACCTTCAAGCTGCAGCCCGACGTCTATGCCGTCCAGGGTTATGACGCCGGCCAGTTGCTGGCCGCCGGTCTCGATGCCGTCAAGGGCAATGTCGCCGACAAGGCCGGCATGATCAAGGCCATGGAAGCGGCCAAGATCGACAGCCCGCGCGGGCCGTGGACCTTGTCCAAGTCGCACAACCCGGTGCAGGACATGTATCTGCGCAAGGTGGTGGGCAAGGAAAACAAGGTGCAGGGCGTGGCCTGGAAGGCCCTGGCCGATCCGGCGCGCGGCTGCAAGGCGTAGCAGTTTCGAAGCCGAAGGCGGCAGGCCTCTGCCGCCTGTGTCCCCGGCTCTGGCCGGGGACGGTATTCCGCGGAGGGGCGGCGTTCCGAACCGCCCTTTGCCGTCCCGCCAGCACCGACTTTTGAGCGCCCGCCCAGCCCATGGATTTCGCCTTTTTTCTGATTCAGTTGCTCAACGGCCTGCAATACGGCCTGTTGCTGTTCCTGGTGGCCAGCGGCCTGACGCTGGTGTTCGGCATCATGGGCATCATCAATCTGGCCCACGGCAGTTTCTACATGGTCGGCGCCTATCTCGCCTGGTCCCTGTCCAGCCTGACCGGCAGCCTGACCGCCGCCATCCTGCTCGCCATCCCGCTCACGGTGGTGCTCGGCATGGCGCTGGAGCGCCTGCTGTTCCGCCATCTGTATCAGCGCGACCACCTCTACCAGGTGCTGCTGACCTACGGCCTGATCCTGGTTTTCGAGGAACTGCGCAGCCTGATCTGGGGTGACGACGTGCTCGGCGTAGCGGTGCCGGCGCTGCTCAACGCCTCGATACCGCTGACCGAGAACCTGTCCTACCCTGTTTATCGCCTGGCCATCTCGGGCGTCTGCCTGCTGCTGGCGGCGGCGCTGTATTTCCTGATCCAGAAAACCCGGCTCGGCATGATGATCCGTGCCGGCGCCAGCAACCGCGACATGGTGCAGTCTCTGGGCATCGACATCAAGCTGATCTACACGCTGGTCTTTGCGCTGGGCATCGCGCTGGCCGCCTTCGCCGGAATGATCAACGCGCCGTTGTCATCGGTGTTTCCCAACATGGGCAGCCAGGTCCTGATCATCTGTTTCGTGGTGGTGGTCATCGGCGGCATCGGTTCGGTCAAGGGCGCCTTGGCGGCCTCGCTGATGATCGGCCTGGCCGAAACCTTCGGCACGGTGCTGGTGCCGGAAGTTGCAGGCATGATCGTCTATGTGCTGATGGCCATTGTCCTCGTCTGGCGGCCGGAAGGCTTGTTCGGCGGTAGGGCTTGAGATGAATTCCCGCCTCCAGCAGTTTCTCCCCTGGTTCGTAGTCGGCCTGCTGGCTCTGTTTCCACTGCTGGAGAACACCTTCTACATGCAGTTGCTGACCAAGGTCCTGATCATGGCCATCTTCGCCATGAGCCTCGACCTGCTGGTCGGCTATACCGGGCTGGTCAGCTTCGGCCACGCCGCCTACTTCGGCCTGGCCGGCTATGCGCTGGCCCTGATGGTGCCGAAGTACGAGGCCGTCAGCCTGTGGTGGTCGCTGCCGGCGGCGATCGGCGTCTGCGCGCTGTTCGCGCTGGTTACCGGCATGCTGGTGCTGCGCACGCGCGGCATCTACTTCATCATGGTCACGCTGGCCTTCGCGCAGATGCTGTTTTTCGTCTTCCACGATACCAAGCTCGGCGGCGGCTCGGATGGCGCCTACATCTACGTCAAGCCCGCCATGAAACTCGGCGACTTCGAAATGGCCAACCTGGAAAAGCCCGCGCAGTTCTACTGGCTGGCGCTGTTCCTCATGGCCGCGACCTACCTGCTGCTGCGCCGGGTGCTCGGGTCGTCTTTCGGCCGCGCCCTGCTCGGCATCAAGGTCAATGAGCATCGCATGCGCGCCCTGGGATTTCCGGTATTCCGCTACCAGTTGGCGAGCTTCACGCTGTCGGGGTCGCTGGCTGGCATTGCCGGTTATCTGGCGGCCGTGCAGTATGGCTTCGGCAATCCGGAAATCCTTTCCTGGCACCAGTCAGGGGCGGTGCTGATGATGGGCATCCTGGGCGGCATGGGCACGCTCTACGGCTCCGTGATCGGTGCCGGCGCCTTCGTGCTGCTGCAGGAAGTACTTTCCAACCAGGCCTGGTTCGGTGCCGCGGCCAAGCACTGGCAGCTGGCGATGGGCATTTTCATCATGCTGGTGGCTCTTTACATGCCGCAAGGCCTTGCCGGCCTGGCGCAGAAATTCCGCGGCAAGCCCGCGACGGAGGGCGCCGATGAGTGATCTGCCTGCCATGAGCAGCGAACCCATTCTGCGTACCAGGGGGCTGACCAAGCGTTTCGGCGGCCTGGTCGCGGTCAATGATGTTTCGCTCGACCTCCATGTCGGCGAAGTCCATGTCGTGATCGGTCCCAACGGGGCCGGCAAGTCCACGCTGACCAACCTGCTGTCCGGCGATTTGCCGCCGACCGCCGGAGAAGTGATGTTCGAGGGCCGCGACATCGCCGGCTGCACCTCGGACCACATCTCGCGCCTCGGCATCGGTCGCAGCTACCAGAAGACCAACATCTTCCTGCCCTTCACGGTTTTCGAGAATTGCCGACTCGCCGCGCAGTCGCGCACGCCGCATGCCTTGAAAGTGTTTCGGCGGGTCGAGGGATACGCCGAAATCAATCGGCTGGCGTACGAAGCCATGGAATCCGCCGGCCTCAGCCATCGTTCCGCGCGCGTTGCGGCGACGCTCTCGCACGGCGAGCAGCGCCAGCTTGAAATCGCCATGTGCCTGGCGACGCAGCCGCGCGTGCTGCTGCTCGACGAGCCCTTGGCCGGCATGGGTCCGCACGAGTCGCAGCGCATGGTCGAACTGATCAAGCAACTGACCGCCGATCACGCCATCATGCTGATCGAGCACGACATGGACGCAGTATTCGCACTGGCGCACCGGCTGACGGTCATGGTGAACGGCGAGGTCCTGGAATCGGGCACGCCGGAGCAGGTGCGCTCCAGCCCGGCGGTGCAGCTGGCCTATCTCGGCGGCGAGGAACTGCTCCATGACTGAGACCATGAACGCATCCGTCGCGCCGGCGTCGGCCGCCGACACCTTGCTCGAAGGCTGCGGCCTGCACACCTATTACGGCGTCAGCCACATCCTGCATGGCGTCGATTTCGCCGTGCGGCGCGGCGAAACCATCGGCCTCATGGGACGCAACGGCATGGGCAAGACCACGCTGATCAAGACCATGCTCGGCCTGGTGCGCCCGCGCGAAGGGCAGGTCAGGGTGCGCGGCGTGGACATGACCCAGGCCGCGACGCATGCCATTGCCCGCCGCGGCATCGCCTACGTGCCGGAAGGCCGCGGCATCTTCCCCAACCTTTCGGTGCGTGAAAACCTGGTCATGGCCGCACGCGCCGGAGTCGATGGCCGCCGCGAGTGGGATTTCGACCGCGTCATCCGCACCTTTCCGCGCCTCGGCGAGCGCCTGTCCAACGGCGGCGCGCAACTTTCCGGCGGCGAACAGCAGATGCTGACCATCGGCCGCGCGCTGATGACCAATCCCGACCTGCTGATCCTCGACGAAGCGACGGAAGGCCTGGCGCCGCTGATCGCCAGGGAAATATGGAGCATCATCAAGACCATACGCGCTTCCGGCATCGCCACGATCATCGTGGACAAGAATTACGCGGCCGTCATGGCGCTGGCCGATCGCAGCGTGGTGCTGGTGAAGGGCAGGGTGGTGTTCTCCGGAGACTCCGGCGAACTCTCCGACAACCAGGAACTGATGCAACGCTTTCTGGGAGTCTGAGCCGATGCACAGCGGCTTCGTCAAGGCCGGTGGCCACGATCTCGAATACCAGCTGATCCCGGCCCACCAGATCAACCGCCCGACGCTGGTGCTGCTGCACGAGGGACTTGGGTCGGTGGCGATGTGGCGGGATTTTCCGGCACGCCTGGCCACCGCCACTGGTTGCCGCACGCTGGCCTATTCGCGCTACGGTTACGGCCAGTCCGACCTGCTGCAGGAGCCCTTCGGCACCGACTACATGCACCGCGAGGGGCGCGAGACCCTGCCCGAACTGCTTGCCGCCCTGGACATAGAAAATCCCGTGCTGGTCGGCCATTCCGACGGTGCCTCGATCGCCCTGCTGCATGCCGGCGCCGGGCACCGGGTGGCGGGACTGGTGGTCATGGCGCCGCACTGCTTTGTCGAGGACATTTCGATCCGCAGCATCGCCGCGGCCAAGGTTGCCTTCGAAACCACCGACCTGCCGGCCAAACTCGGCAAGTACCACCGCGATGTCGATCGCACTTTCTGGGGCTGGAACGACATCTGGCTGCATCCGGATTTCCGCGCCTGGAACATCGAGGACTGCCTGCCGCACATTCGTTGCCCGATCCTCGCCATCCAGGGCGAGGACGACGAGTACGGCACCATGGCACAGATCGAGGCCATCGCCGCAGGCGCCACGGCATCCCCGGGGGTCGAACTGCTGAAGCTGGCCGATTGCCGGCATTCCGCGCACAAGGACCAGACCGTGGCCGTGATCGAGGCGATCAACCGCTTCGCCGAAAACCTCGATATCGGCCCCTGATCGGGGCCCTCGGCCGGCACAGCATGGCCGGCCGACCAGCGCGGGCGCGAAGCAGTGCGTCGCGACATTTCCCGCGCCGTCCCGCCGGCGCCGACTTCCTGATCCGAGCCAACTCCGTCGCGGGCTTCTCGTGCAGCTATTCCGGTGGCCCGACCGTGAGCGCGACCGCGCCGACGCGGTCGACGTGTCCGCTCAGGCGATCACCGGGCCGGACCGGGCCGACGCCTTCGGGAGTGCCGGTGTAGATGAGGTCGCCCGGCGCGAGGTGATAGAAGCGCGAGAGGTCGGCCAGAAGTTCCGGGATGCTCCAGATCAGCTGCGCGAGGTCGGCGCTTTGCCTGGTCTCGCCATTGACCTGCAGACTGAGCGCACCGCCGCTCAGCACCCCAAGCTCGCCGATCGGCAGGATGGGGCTGCACACGGCGGACTTCTCGAAATCCTTGCCCAGGTCCCAGGGCCGCCCCTGGTCGCGCGCGACCAGTTGCAGGTCGCGCCGCGTCATGTCGAGGCCGGCGGCATAGCCGAAGATCATGCCATGGGCATCGGCTGCGGCGAGGCGGAAGCCATGGGCGCCGATGGCGACGACCAGTTCCATCTCGTAGTGATAGTTGGCGGTGCCGGCCGGGTAGGGCACCGTGGCGCCGGACTCGACGATCGCCGCGGGCGACTTGGTGAAGTAGAAGGGCCGCATGGTCGCCTTGTCCACCGGCCGCCCCATCTCGATGGCATGGGCATGGTAGTTGCGGCCGACGCAGAA
>VEPA01000040.1 GCA_012026675.1 Betaproteobacteria bacterium
CCTTCTGCGAGATGTACACCGCGCCGCAGAAAAAATTTCGCACCCGCGATACGACGGAAACCCTGGAGACCCTGCGCCGCTGCGGCGAGCGCTTCGGCAGCGATATCCGCCGAGTGTTTCTTGCCGACGGCGATGCGCTGGTGCTGCCGACCCGGCGCCTGCTGGAAATCCTCGGCGCGATCCGCGAACACCTGCCGGCGGTGCGCCGCGTCTCCAGCTATTGCCTGCCGCGCAACCTGCGCAGGAAATCGGTCGACGAACTCAAGGAGCTGGCCGCCGCCGGCCTGAGCATGGCCTACGTCGGCGCCGAGTCGGGCGACGACGAGGTACTGGCGAAAGTGAACAAGGGCGAAACCTTCGCCACGACATGCGCTGCCCTCGACAATTTGCAGCAGGCCGGGATCAGGCGCTCGGTCATGATTCTCAACGGGCTTGGCGGCAAAACTCTGTCGGCGCAGCACGCCGCGAATTCCGCGCGCCTGGCCAACGCCACGCAACCGGAATATCTGGCCACGCTGGTGGTGAGTTTTCCGCAGGGCGAACAACGCTTCCGCGCCGGGTTCCCGGAATGGCAGCCTTGCAGCGAACATGAACTGTTCATCGAAATGGAAGCATTTGTCTCTGCGCTGGAACTCCGGCGCAGCGTGTTCCGCAGCGACCATGTCTCCAACCGCCTGGTGCTGAAAGGCACCCTGGGCGCGGAAAAGCCCCGCCTGCTGGGCGAAATTCGCCAGGCCATCACGACTCCGCAAGCAGCCAGCTTGCGTCCGCCTTGGGAGCGCGGACTGTAGCGGAAGAAACAAACGACCCGCCGGAAAGTCGGCGCCGGCGGGACGGCACCGATGCCGATGACAAGAATCCCCGGCTGTTATGCCAATTCCATTACGCACCTGGGCGGCCAGACCTGATCGCGAATACCGGCTGGTAATGGCCCCTATGCGCCCAGCTCGGCGGCGCCTTGCGCCGCGACTATCCCGTCCTCCGAGGACTTGACGCCCGACACGCCGATCGCGCCGACATAAACCCCGTCGCGGATCAGGGGCAGGCCGCCCTCCAGACAGATCACGTCCGGCATGGTCATCATCACCGGCCGTCCCTGCAATACCATGTCCTCGAAGGCCTTCGTCGGTCGCTTGAAGAGTATGGCGGTCCTGGCCTTCTGCTCGGCGACCCGCACGGAGCCCTTCTGCGTGCCGTCCATCCGTTCCAGTGAAATCAGGTGGCCGCCGTCATCGACGACGGCGATGACCACGTTCCAGCCCTTGTCCGTCGCCGCGCGGCGCGCCGCCGCGGTAATGCGATGTGCATCTTCGAGTGTAAGCATGGGCGGCCCCTGTTTCGCGGTTGACTGTGTGAATGATACACACCAAGGATACCCGCCCGGTCGCGGCGCCGGCGCGTCGGCGGTTGAATGCCGGGTGTGTGTGATATCTTCAACGCAACAATAGAATTGCGACATGAAGAGCTTCCTGATCATGGTCACTTTGCTGGCCCCGGCGATCGTGCAGGCCGAGTGGGTCAAGCTTGCTTCCGCCGGCGAAGGCGAGGTCACCGTCTATGTAGACCCCGCCACGATCAAGCGGGACGGCAACGTAGTCGAGTTTTCTGCACTGTTCGATTACGCAACAGTCAGAACCCTGTCCGGCGCCCCGTTCCAGTCCGCGACGATGCAAGAGGCGATTGATTGCGCCGGGAAGCAGAGCCGGACACTCGCCGTTACGTCCCATTCCGAACCGATGGCAGGGGGTCACATAGTCTCCACGGCTGCGGGCGGCTATGTGCCCTGGACGCCCATCGCTCCCGAAGGCATCGTTTCGGCTATCTTCAAGTTTGTCTGCAAGGAGAAGGAGTTGCTGACTGATTGGCGGTCCGGCCAACAATCGGCCAGCCCTCACTGCTGAGAGGATGCTGCCCCGGGCCTATACCCGCCGGAAGGACAAAGGCCTATCCGAAGATAGGCCCTTGAATTTGTTGGTTGCGGGGGCAGGATTTGAACCTGCGACCTTCGGGTTATGAGCCCGACGAGCTGCCAGACTGCTCCACCCCGCGTCAGAGAACGGCGTTTATAGATGGTATCGTGGCGGTGCGCAACGCAATTCCAGGAAACAGATATAATGCTTGGCTTCCGAGGAGCGCTGCAAGGGTAGTTCCAGATGCCCCCCAGGCTCGGACCATTTTCAAACTGCGCTCACCTAACCCGAACCGGGCAGGTGAGTTCGCCTCCCTCCCGGTCACAGTTCAAGGAGCTTTCATGAACGCAGTGACTGAAACAAAAGACTACGCAATCGCCGACCTTGCCCTGGCCGACTGGGGCCGCAAGGAAATCCGCATCGCCGAAACCGAAATGCCCGGCCTCATGGCGATCCGCGAAGAATTCGCGAAAAGCCAGCCGCTGAAGGGCGCGCGAATCACTGGCAGCCTGCACATGACGATCCAGACCGCCGTGCTGAGCGAGACGCTGACCGCGCTCGGCGCCCAGGTGCGCTGGGCCTCGTGCAACATCTTCTCGACCCAGGACCACGCCGCTGCGGCCATCGCCAAGGACGGCATCTCGGTCTTCGCCGTCAAGGGCG
>VEPA01000177.1 GCA_012026675.1 Betaproteobacteria bacterium
AGGCATCGCGCATCAGCTGGTATTCCTTGTTGGTCAGCGTCTGCGCCGGCGCCACCGTGATCGAATCGCCGGTATGCACGCCCATCGGATCGAGGTTCTCGATCGAGCAGACGATGATGCAGTTGTCCTTGTGGTCGCGCACCACCTCCATCTCGTACTCTTTCCAGCCGAGCAGCGATTCCTCGATGAGCAGTTCCTTGGTCGGCGCGGCTTCGAGGCCGCGCTTGCAGATCTCGATGAATTCTTCCTGGTTGTAGGCAATGCCACCGCCGGAGCCGCCCATGGTGAAGGACGGCCGGATGATGGTCGGGAAGCCCATGGCGCCCTGCACCTGCTGCGCCTCTTCCATGCTGTGGGCAATGCCGGAGCGGGCCGAACCGAGGCCGATGCGGGTCATGGCCTGCTTGAACTTCTCGCGGTCCTCGGCCATGTCGATGGCTTCGCGCGAGGCGCCGATCATTTCGACGCCGTATTTTTCCAGTACGCCATGCTTGGCCAGGTCGAGCGCACAGTTCAGCGCCGTCTGCCCGCCCATGGTCGGTAGCACGGCATCCGGGCGCTCCTTGGCGATGATGTTTTCCAGCACGCGCCAGGTGATCGGCTCGATATAGGTGACGTCGGCCATCTCCGGATCGGTCATGATCGTCGCCGGATTGGAGTTGACCAGGATGACGCGATAGCCCTCTTCGCGCAGAGCCTTGCAGGCCTGTGCACCGGAGTAGTCGAACTCGCAGGCCTGCCCGATGATGATCGGTCCAGCGCCGATGATCAGGATGGAATGAATGTCCGTGCGCTTAGCCATGTTATTTCTTTTCCATCATGCCGACGAAGCGGTCGAACAAATAGGCCACATCGTGCGGTCCGGGACTGGCTTCGGGATGGCCCTGGAAACAGAAGGCCGGGCGGTCGGTCCAGGCCATGCCCTGCAGGCTGCCATCGAACAACGACACGTGAGTAACCTTGACGTTCGCCGGCAGTGTCGCCGGATCGGCCGCGAAGCCGTGGTTCTGGCTGGTGATCAGCACCTGTCCGCTATCGAGGTCCTTGACCGGATGGTTGGCGCCGTGGTGGCCGAACTTCATCTTCAGCGTCTTGCCCCCGGCCGCCAGCGCCATCAACTGGTGACCGAGGCAGATGCCAAAAGTCGGCAGGCGCCTGTCGAGAAATTCGCGAATCGCCGCCACCGCGTAGTCACAAGGCTCCGGATCGCCGGGCCCGTTCGACAGGAAGACGCCGTCGGGGTTCATTGCCAGCACGTCTGCTGCTGGCGTTCTTGCCGGAACCACCGTGAGCTCGCAACCACGCGAAGCCAGCATGCGCAGGATGTTGCGCTTGACTCCGAAATCGTAGGCAACGACCTTGAAACGAAACGACCCGGGCTGGGCGAAGCCCGCACCGAGTTGCCACTCGCCCTCGGTCCAGACATAGGGTTGCTGCACGCTCACCACTTGCGCCAGATCCATCCCGGCCAGACCGGGGAAGGCCCGTGCCTCGGCCACCGCGGCGTCGGCATCGAGATGCTCTCCCGCCATCAGGCAACCCGCCTGGGCGCCCTTCTCGCGCAGGATGCGGGTCAGCTTGCGCGTGTCGATGTCGGCCAGGCCGAGCACCTTTGCGGAACGCAGGTAGCCATCGAGCGCCTGCTCGCTGCGGAAATTCGAGGCCAGCAAAGGCAGGTCGCGGATCACCAGGCCGGCAGCGTGGATCGAAGCCGATTCGCAGTCCTGGTCATTGATACCGTAGTTGCCGATATGGGGGTAGGTCAGGGTAACGATCTGGCGGGCGTAGGATGGATCCGTGAGGATTTCCTGATAGCCGGTCAGGGCGGTATTGAACACCACTTCGCCGACGCTGCTGCCTGTCGCGCCGATGCCTTTGCCTCTAAACACTGTTCCGTCGGCCAGAGCAAGAAGGGCAGGCGGAAAGTGCGACACGATGAGGCTCCCGGAACAAGGCAATGCGGCAATGGGGCCGGACACGGCTTGATTCCGATGGCGTCCGGCAAACTTTCGGATTATACCTTGCCGGCTCCCATACCGCAAAACGCGAACTGCTCCTTGCGCCGCAAAGGCCCTATTTCAATCCGAGCACGTCCTGCATGTCGAACAGGCCGCTGTTGCGGCCCTGCATGTAGCGGCCCGCGCGCAAGGCGCCCAGCGCATAGGGCATGCGGCTGGCGGACTTGTGCGTGATTTCGATGCGCTCGCCGGCGCCTGCGAACAAGACGGTGTGGTCGCCGACAATGTCGCCGCCGCGAATCGTCGAAAAGCCGATCTGCGTCGCCGGGCGCTCGCCGGTATGGCCCTCGCGGCCATATACGGCACATGCGGACAAATCGCGGCCAAGCGCGGCTGCCACCACTTCGCCCATGCGCAGGGCGGTGCCCGAAGGTGCATCGACCTTGTGCCGGTGATGCGCCTCGATCACCTCGATGTCGTAGCCTTCGTTGAGGATCCGTGCCGCGACATCGAGCAGGCGGAACACCGCATTGACGCCTACCGCCATGTTCGGCGCGAAAACGATGGGAATTTCCTGCGCCGCCGCTTCGATGGCGCCCTTGCCCTGCGCCGAAAATCCGGTAGTGCCGATCACCAGGCTGACGCCATGGCGCCGGCAGGCCGCAAGATGCTCCAGCGTGCCCTCCGGCCGGGTAAAGTCGATCAGGCAATCCGCGTTCGCCAGTGCGGCATCGAGATCAGCAGTATTCCTGACGCCACAGGGGGCGCCGACCAGTTCACCGGCATCCTTGCCGAGAAAACGACTGCTGCCGTGTTCGAGCGCAGCGGCCAGGCTTGCGCCCGCATCCTGCTGCACGGCCTCGACTAGGGTACGACCCATGCGACCCGAACTGCCCGCAATGGCATAGCGAATCTTTTCCATGCCTTACTTCTTCTCGGGATCGACGGCGCCGGCAGCGGCTGGCCCCGGGATGTTAACCACTTGTGCAGCAGGCTTGGGCGATTGCGCCCCGGAACCATCATCGGCTACAACGTCGCCGGCGACCCGAGTCAGCTTGTTATCCTGAAAGAACACAGTCAGAGCGCGCTGTTCGGCCTCGCCATGGCCCGGCTGGAAGCGGTACACATAATCCCAGCGGTCGACGTGAAACATGTCGGCAACCAGAGGCGAGCCGAGAATGAAGCGCACCTGCTCGCGACTGAGGCCCGGCTTCAACTGCGCCACCATGTCCTGCGTGACGAAATTGCCCTGCCGCACATCGATGCGATAGGGTGTTAGAACGCTGGTGATTACCGGCGCATTGGAACAAGCCGCCAGAAACGGCAGGAGCAACACGAATCGCTTCATCGGGGAATTCCGGAAAAACACGATTGGGAGATGGCTGCCGCTTAGCGGCGAACCTCGTCATTTCCCGATTGGAGTATCCCAATCGGAGCATGAAAACTATATCATAGCTGCCCGTTCAGCCTCTGACGCCGCCCCTGCCGATCCATGACCCATCCCGACGACCTCAAGAATATCGGCCTCAAGGCAACCTACCCGCGGCTCAAGATTCTCGACCTCTTCCACAAGCTGCAGGACGAGGGTTCGCCGCGCCATGTCACGGCGGAGGACGTCTATCGCCACCTGCTGGCCGACGGCCTGGACATCGGACTGGCCACGGTCTATCGGGTGCTGACCCAGTTCGAGCAGGCCGGCCTGCTGCAGCGCCACCACTTCGAATCCGGCAAGGCGATCTTCGAGTTGAATGAAGGACGGCACCACGACCACTTGGTCTGTGTCGACTGCGGCCGTGTCGAAGAGTTCTACGACGCAGCGATCGAAAAACGCCAGCAAAAGGTCGCCGAAGAACGTGGTTTCGCGGTGCGCGAACACGCCCTCTACCTTTACGTCGAATGTAAAAAGGCCAACTGTCCGCACCGCAAGGCAGCCGTTTAAACGGCCGCATGGAAGCGTTTCTCACCTCGACCACCCTGGTCGCCATAGCGGAAATCGGCGACAAAACGCAGTTGCTGTCCTTCGTTCTCGCCGCCCGACTGCGCAAGCCCTGGGCCATCATTGCCGGGATCTTTGTCGCCACCATACTGAATCACGCGCTGGCCGGATCGGTCGGCGTCTGGCTGGCGCAGTTGATCGAACCGCAATGGCTGCCATGGATCACCGGCGCCGTCTTCGTCGTCTTTGGCCTGTGGGCGCTACATCCCGATTCCCTCGACGAGGACCCGAAGATTCCTCCCGCCGGCGCTTTCGTCACCACCACCATCGCCTTCTTCATCGCCGAAATGGGCGACAAGACGCAGTTCGCGACTGTGGCGCTGGGGGCGCAGTTTCAGGGCGCGCTGTTTGCGGTGGTGATGGGCACCACGCTAGGCATGATGCTGGCCAATGTACCGGCGGTCATCATCGGCGAGAAGCTTGCCAAGCGCCTGCCGCTGACCCTGATCCGCTGGATTGCCGCCGCCGTGTTCATCGCCACCGGCGTGGTGACCATGCTCGGCGCCCCGGCGGTACCGGGCTAGCCCTGACCGAGCATTTCCGCCGCGTGGCGGCGCGTGGTTTCGGTAATCTTTTCGCCGCCCAGCATGCGCGCGATCTCGCCGACTCGCGCCTCGCGGGCGAGGACGCTGACCGAAGACGTCGTTGCTCCATCGCGCATTTCCTTGGCGATCGACCACTGCCAATCGGCCTGCGCCGCCACCTGCGGCAGATGGGTGACGCACAAGACCTGACGGCGCTTGCCCAGTTCGCGCAACATGCGGCCGACTATTTCGGCGACCCGGCCGCCGATGCCGACATCGACTTCGTCAAAAATCAGGGTTCCCGCTGCGAGTTTTTCTGACTTCGCCTGACTGGCGACAACCTGCAAGGCCAGGCCGATGCGCGACAGTTCGCCGCCGGAAGCCACCTTGGCGAGTGCGCGCAAGGGTTGCCCGGCATTGGCCGAGACCAGAAATTCAACGCTCTCCAGCCCGCAGGCGGCACCTTCGGGCAACGGCGCGAGTGCGATCTCGAAGCGCCCGCCGGCCATGGCCAGTTCCTGCATGCCGGCCGTGACGGCGGCGGACAAGACCCTGGCTGTCTTCGCGCGCAAGACGGAGAGCTTTTTCCCCAACTCACGAAACGCGGCTTCCGCCTTGCGCTCACGCTCGGCAAGAGCGGCAGGATCCGCACGCAAGGCGAGTTCGGCCAGGCGAGTCTGCAACGTCTCCAGCAAGACGGGCAATTCCTCGGGCGTCACCCTGTGCTTCCTCGCCATTTGCGTCACGGCGTCGATGCGATTGTCGAGTTCGCCGAGCCGAGCGGGATCAAGCTCCAGGCGATCCTGATAACGCCGTAGCGCCAGCGCCGACTCTTCAAGCTGGATCAGCGCCGTCTCGAACAGCTGCGCCGCCTCGCCCAGCGCCGGATCACAGGAAGTCAGTTCCACCAGCTTCGCCCCGGCGTGTTGCAACACCGGCAGGCTCGCCGCTTCGCCTTCTTCCAGCGCCGCCAGCGCCATTCCGGCGCCTTCCAGCAGCGCGTTGGCGTTGCCCAGGCGGCGGTGCTCCTGTTCCGTTTCCTGCCATCCGGCGATATCGAAACCCAGGGCGACCAGTTCCTTGACCTGCCACTCGAGCAGTTCGCGCTCGCGCACGGAGGCCTCGACATCCTTTTCCGCAGCATGGCGTGCTTCCCGCGCCGCGCGCCACGCCGCATAAGCCGCGGCGACGTCGCGCGCCAGCGTTTGCGCGCCGGCATGGGTATCGAGCAAGTCGCGCTGGGCATCGCCGCGCAACAGGGAATGATGGGCGTTCTGGCCGTGAATGTCGGCGAGGAAATCGGCGACCTCGCGCAATTGTCCGAGGGTGGCAGCAGCACCATTGACATAGGCGCGAGAGCGTCCGGCGCTGTCGATCACACGGCGCAGCAGGCAGGCATCGGTGTCGAAATCCCCCGCCCGTAGCCAGGATTCGAGCGCACTGCCAGGGGCCACGTCGAACTCGGCGGAAATCTCCGCGCGTTCGGCGCCGTTCCGTACCACCGTCGCATCGGCGCGTTCTCCCAGCGCCAGGGAAAGCGCATCGACAAGTATGGATTTGCCGGCGCCCGTTTCGCCGGTCAGCGCGCCAAAGCCGCCGCCGAACTCAAGTTCGATGCGGTCGACAATGGCGAAGTCGCGGACGATCAGACGCAGCAGCATGAATCAGTGTCTCGGAGTCGAGCTCCAGTGCAGCTTCTCCCGCAGCATGGCGAAATAGCTGTAGCCGGGAGGATGCAGCAAGGTGATGTAGTGGCGTGACCGCACCATGCGCACAACGTCGCCGGCGCGGGCATCGAAGCGTGTCTGGCCATCGAAATGCACCCGCGCATCATGGGGCGGCAGCAAAGCGATATCGATCGTGCTGCTGTCGCTGACGGTGATCGGCCTGTTCGAGAGGGCATGCGGACACAGCGGCACGATGGCGATGCCGGGCACCGCCGGGTGAAGAATCGGACCATTGGCGGACAGCGCATACGCCGTCGAGCCGGTCGGCGTGGCCACGATCAAACCGTCTGCGCGCAGGACGTGGATCAGTTCGTCATCGATCTTCACTTCGAGTTCGATCATGCGGCCGATGTCGCCCTTGTTGACCACCACGTCATTCAGGGCCGAGGTCTGGAATGCGGGCTCTCCCTCGCGCCGCACCTCGGCATCGAGCAGAAACCTCTTCTCGCGGGAGAATCTGCCCTCAAGCAGGGCGGTAATGCTCTCGATCATGGCGCCAAGCGCAATGTCGGTCATGAAGCCGAGCCGCCCCTGGTTGATACCGACCAGCGGCACGTCGAACCGGGCCAGGCGCCGCGCGGCGTTGAGCATGGTGCCGTCGCCGCCAAGGATCACCGCAAGTTCCGCACGACTGCCGATCGCCTCATAGCTGGCCACCGTGTAGCCGTTGGCACCGACAGCCGCCGCGGTACCCTCTTCGAGCAAAACCTCGACGCCGCGCTTGCTCAGAAAACTGGCGAGCGCCCGCAGGGATTCGGCGATTTCCCGGCTCTTGTACTTGCCGATCAGCGCGACGGAGTTGAATGCATTGGTTGCGGCGGCGTTCATGCGGCCGATTAAACCACATTTGCGCATGGCCTTTTTTCACGGATCGCCCTTCATCCTCCTGTGGACAGTCCTTCGCGGGGCAGGCCAAACGGGCTGCTACAATCGCTGCCATGCTCGACTACCGCGCGCAAACCCTGCTGAAAACCCTGATCGAACGCTATATCGCCGAAGGTCAGCCGGTGGGCTCGCGCACGCTGTCAAAGTACTCGGGCCTGGAGCTCTCGCCGGCGACCATCCGCAATGTCATGTCGGACCTCGAAGAGATGGGCTTCATCGCCAGCCCGCACACTTCTGCCGGACGCGTGCCGACGCCGCTGGGCTACCGGCTCTTCGTCGATTCCCTGTTGACCGTCCGACCCCTGCAGAGCAGCGAGCTTTCCGAGATGAAGGAAGCCATACAGCCCGACCAGCCGCAACTCGTGATCAGCCACGCTTCGCAACTGCTGTCGCAACTCACCGCCTTTGCCGGAGTGGTTGTTTCGCCGCGCCGTCAGCAGCCGCGCATCCGTCAGATCGAGTTTCTCAGCCTGTCGGACAAGCGCGTGCTGCTGATCATCGTCACCGCCGATGGCGACGTGCAGAATCGCATCCTGTTCACCCAGCGCAACTACAGCCCGTCCGAGCTCACGGAGGCGGCCAACTACCTGAACCAGAACTGCCTCGGACTCGACTTTGACCAGGTGCGCGCGCGCGTCGTCGAAGAACTGCGCCAGCTGCGCGCCGACATGTCGGAACTGATGACCGCCGCGCTCGATGCCGGCAACCAGGCCATCGCAGACACGTCCACGCAATACGTCATCAGCGGCGAGAAGAACCTGCTCGGCGTGGAAGACCTCTCATCCAACATGACCCGCCTGCGCCGCCTGTTCGACCTGTTCGAGCAGCGTACCGGGCTGGCCCAGTTGCTCGAACTCTCCAGTCGCGCCGAAGGAGTGCAGGTGTTCATCGGCGGCGAATCCGGCATCGCACCGCTCGATGAATGTAGCGTGGTTGCCGCGCCCTACGAAGTCGACGGGCAGATCGTCGGCACCATCGGCGTCATCGGTCCGACCCGCATGGCCTACGAACGCGTGATCCCCATCGTCGACATCACCGCAAAGTTGCTCTCGTCAGCTCTGTCAACGCCCTGAGAGCCCATGCCCCGCTACGCACCCGAACCCGCGCAACAACACGGCGCACCGCGCCGCACGGGCATCCTGCTGGTGAATCTCGGCACCCCGGAAGCACCGACCGCTGCCGCCCTGCGGCGTTATCTCAAACAATTTCTCTGGGACCCGCGGGTCGTCGAAATTCCGCGTCCGGTCTGGTGGCTGATCCTTAACCTCTTCGTGCTCAATTTGCGTCCGGCGAAATCGGCGGCCAAGTACGCCAAAATCTGGATGCCGGAAGGTTCGCCGCTGAAAGTCCATACCGAGCGCCAGGCCAAGCTGCTCAAGGGTTACCTGGGTGCAGCCGGTATCGCGGAAGTCATGGTGGCATGGGCCATGCGCTACGGCCAGCCGTCGATAGCCGGCGCACTCGACCAGTTCAAGCGCGACGGCGTCGAGCGCGTGCTGGTGGTGCCGCTCTATCCGCAATTTGCCGCCAGCAGCACCGCTAGCGTAATGGATGACGTCGCCGACTGGATCAAACGGTGTCGCAATCCCCTCGAGATCCGCTTCATCAAGCATTTCCACGACCACCCCGGCTACATCGCCGCGCTGGCCGCCAGCGTTCGCGAATACTGGAACGCCAGCGGCCGGCCAGACAAGCTGGTGATGAGCTTTCACGGGGTGCCGCGCCGCTCGCTCGACCTTGGTGACCCCTACCATTGCGAATGCCAGAAAACCGGGCGTCTGCTGGCGGAAGCCCTGGGGCTGGCCGGCAAAGACTATCTGATCACTTTCCAGTCGCGCTTTGGCAAGGCCGAGTGGCTGCAACCCTATACGCAAACAACACTGGAAAAGCTCGGCCGGGAAGGCACGGCGCGGGTTGACGTGATCTGCCCCGGCTTTGTTGCCGATTGCCTGGAAACCCTGGAAGAAATCGCGATGGAATGCAAGGAGGCGTTTCTGCATTCGGGTGGCAAGGAATTCCACTACATTCCCTGCGTCAATGAGCGGCCCGACTGGATCGCCGCATTTCGCGATCTGGTGTCGACTCACCTCGCCGGCTGGCCGCTGGCCGCCCAATCCGATGCGGCCGCCGCTGCCCGCGCCAAGTCTCTGGGCGCCAAGGACTGACACCACGCTTGAAGTCGTCGGCAGCACCCATATATCAGTGAGACCTGATATACGGAGTTCGCCATGCCAGTGCCACTGATCGTCGTCTGCCCACACTGCCACTCACCCAATCGCCTTCCCGCCGATCGCCTTGCCGATGGCGGCAGCTGTGGCAAGTGCAAGGCACGCTTGTTCACCGGTGACCCGGTGGAACTCGGTGCAGCCAACTTCGATATCCACGCCGGGCGCTCCGACATTCCGTTGCTGGTGGATTTCTGGGCGCCCTGGTGCGGTCCCTGCCGCAGCATGGCGCCGGCCTTTGCGCTGGCGGCAAAGCAACTCGAGCCGGAATTCCGTCTGGCCAAGGTCAATACCGAGGAAGAACAACAACTCGCGGCGCGCTTTGGCATCCGCTCGATTCCGACGCTGGCCCTGTTCCGCCACGGGCGCGAGGTCGCACGCCAGGCCGGTGCCATGGATGCCGCAAGCCTGATGCGCTGGGCTCGAAGCCACGGCTAAGCATTCCCGTCGCCCCGTAAAATGTTTGAAAAACGGGCTTGAAGCCGCCTGATTTACCCTCATATGGTTTGGGTTTCTTTCGGAGCCCGACCTATGCAGCACAACTCGCAGGACAACTCAGCCCCATCCAGCCAGGACCCCGCAAGCATGCCGGACGCCGCCGTGTCACCAGCGCCGACTGTTGACCAGAGTCCGGACATCACCGTGCTGCCCAGCCTTGAAGACCTGCTCAAGGCCGCCGAACTCAAGGCCGCCGAGCATCACGATGCCTGGTTGCGCGCCAAGGCAGAGGGCGAGAATATCCGCCGCCGCGCCCAGGAAGACATCGCCAAGGCAGGCAAATTCGCCGTCGAAAAGTTCTCCGGCGAGATGCTGGCGGTCAAGGACAGCCTCGAAGCCGCCCTGGCCAGCGAAAACCAGAGTGCCGAGCACCTCAAGGAGGGTGTCGAACTGACGCTGCGCCAGTTGGTGGCGGCTTTCGAGAAATCCGGCCTGGCCGAAATCAACCCGCTCGGCCAGAAGTTCGATCCTCACCAACATCAGGCCATAAGCCAGATCGAAGCGCCGGATGCCGCGACCGAGGCCAACACCGTGCTGCAGGTCCTGCAAAAAGGTTATGCCCTGCACGGACGCGTGATTCGTCCGGCGCTGGTCGTGGTTTCGAAAGCGAAAGCAGCACCGGCGGCTTGAAGCCACCCGCAATACCCCCATATCAGGCATAGAGATTCGCTGCGGGCCATTCCCGGCGAGCAACATTTTCAAAGGAAAAATCATGGGCAAGATCATCGGCATCGACCTCGGCACCACCAACAGCTGTGTCGCCATCATGGAAGGCGGCAAGCCCAAGGTTATCGAAAACGCGGAAGGCGCGCGCACCACGCCGTCCATCGTGGCCTACGCCGACGACGGCGAGATCCTCTGCGGCGCCGCGGCCAAGCGCCAGGCAGTGACCAACGCCAAGAACACCCTGTTCGCGGTCAAGCGCCTGATCGGCCGCCGCTTCGAGGAAAAGGAAGTGCAGAAGGACATCAACCTGATGCCTTTCAGGATCGTCAAGGCCGACAACGGCGACGCCTGGGTCGAGGCGCGCGGCAACAAGATGGCGCCGCCGCAGGTATCCGCCGAAGTCCTGCGCAAGATAAAGAAGACGGCCGAAGACTCCCTTGGCGAGGAAGTCACCGAGGCCGTGATCACCGTGCCCGCCTACTTCAACGACAGCCAGCGCCAGGCCACCAAGGACGCCGGCCGCATCGCCGGCCTCGAGGTCAAGCGCATCATCAACGAGCCGACCGCGGCCGCGCTGGCCTTCGGCATGGACAAGCAGGAAGGCGACCGCAAGATCGCCGTGTATGACCTCGGCGGCGGCACCTTCGACATTTCCATTATTGAAATCGCGGCCATCGAGGGCGAGCACCAGTTCGAAGTACTGTCGACCAATGGCGACACCTTCCTAGGCGGCGAGGATTTCGACCAGCGCCTGATCGACTATGTCGTCACCGAATTCAAGAAAGAACAGGGCGTCGACCTGAAGAACGACGTGCTGGCCCTGCAGCGCCTCAAGGAAGCCGCGGAAAAGGCCAAGATCGAGCTGTCCTCCGCGCAGCAGACCGAGTTCAACCTGCCCTACATCACGGCCGATGCCACAGGGCCGAAGCACCTGGCGATGAAGCTGCCGCGCGCCAAGTACGAAGCCCTGGTGGAAGACCTGATCGAGCGCACCATCGAGCCCTGCCGCATCGCGATCAAGGATGCCGGCGTCAAGACCTCGGACCTGACCGACGTAATCCTGGTCGGCGGCATGACGCGCATGCCCAAGGTGCAGGACAAGGTCAAGGAATTCTTCGGCAAGGAACCCCGTCGCGACGTCAATCCTGACGAAGCCGTTGCGGTCGGCGCCGCGATCCAGGGCGGCGTGCTGCAAGGTGAAGTCAAGGATGTGCTGCTGCTCGACGTCACCCCGCTTAGCCTCGGCATCGAGACTCTGGGCGGTGTCATGACCAAGCTGATCCAGAAGAACACCACGATCCCAACCAAGGCGGCGCAGACTTTCTCCACCGCCGACGACAACCAGAGCGCAGTGACCATCCACGTCCTCCAGGGCGAGCGCGAGATGTCCAACGGCAACAAGAGCCTCGGCCAGTTCAACCTGACCGACATTCCGCCCTCGCCGCGCGGCATGCCGCAAATCGAGGTCACCTTCGACATCGACGCCAACGGCATCCTGCACGTTTCGGCCAGGGACAAGGGCACCGGCAAGGAAAACAAAATCACCTTCAAGGCCAACTCCGGGCTTTCCGAAGCCGAGATCCAGGCCATGGTCAAGGACGCCGAAGCCCACGCCGCGGAAGACCACAAGGCACGCGAACTGGTCGACGCCCGCAACCAGTGCGACGCCATGGTGCATTCGATCAAGAAGTCGCTTGCCGAGCACGGCGACAAGATCGGCGCCGACGAGAAGTCGGCGATCGAAGCCGCGATCAAGGACGCCGAAGCCGTGCTGAAGGACGGCGACAAGGCCACCATCGAGGCCAAGACCGAGGCGCTGGCCAAGGCTTCGCAGAAGCTAGGCGAAAAGATCTACGCCGAATCGCAGGGTGCGGCCGGAGCACCGGGTGCCGGTGGTGCCTCCGGTGCCTCCGGTGCCGGTGGCGGCGAAGCCAAGAAGGACGACGGCGACGTGGTCGATGCGGAGTTCACCGAGGTCAAGGACAAGAAGGCCTGACGCAGGCGCAAACGCGCCGTCCTGACCGGCCGAGTCGAAGCGGACGCGCAAGCGCCCCTCGCCTCGGCCTTTGCACAAGATTGACGGAATAGAAAAAAATGGCAAAGAAGCGCGACTACTACGAAGTCCTCGGCGTCAATCGCGACGCCTCGGATGAGGACATCAAGAAGGCCTACCGCAAACTGGCCATGAAACACCATCCGGACCGCAATCCGGACAACCCGAAATCAGAGGAGCAGTTCAAGGAGGCCAAGGAAGCCTACGAAGTCCTCTCCGACCCACAGAAGCGCCCCGCCTACGATCAATACGGCCATGCCGGGGTCGATCCGCAGGCCGGCATGGGTC
>VEPA01000259.1 GCA_012026675.1 Betaproteobacteria bacterium
CTGGCAGCCTGCACATGACGATCCAGACAGCGGTTCTGATCGAGACGCTGACCGCACTGGGCGCCGAAGTGCGCTGGGCCTCCTGCTACATCTTCTCGACCCAGGACCATGCCGCCGCCGCGATTGCTGCCGACGGTGTGGCCGTGTTCGCCGTCAAGGGCGAGACGCTGGTCGATTACTGGGACTACACCCACCGCATCTTCGAATGGCCGGACAACGGCTTCAGCAACATGATCCTCGACGACGGCGGTGACGCGACCCTGCTGTTGCACCTCGGCAGCCGTGCCGAGAAGGACATCTCGGTGCTGGACAAGCCGGACAGCGAAGAAGCCACCGTGCTGTTCGCCAGCATAAAGGCCAAGCTCGCCACGGACAAGACGTGGTACTCGACCCGCCTTGCGAAGATCAAGGGCGTGACGGAAGAGACCACCACCGGCGTGCATCGCCTCTACCAGATGCACGAGCGCGGCGAGTTGAAGATCCCCGCGATCAACGTCAATGATTCGGTGACCAAGTCCAAGTTCGACAACCTCTACGGCTGCCGCGAGTCGCTGGTGGACGGCATCAAGCGCGCTACCGACGTCATGATCGCCGGCAAGGTGGCCCTGATCGCCGGTTACGGCGACGTCGGCAAGGGCTCGGCGCAGGCCATGCGCGCCCTGTCGGCCCAGGTCTGGGTAACCGAGATCGACCCGATCTGCGCGCTGCAGGCGGCGATGGAAGGCTACCGCGTGGTGACCATGGACTACGCGGCCGACCAGGCCGCCATCTTCGTCACCTGCACCGGCAACGTCCACGTCATCGCCAACGACCACATGGCGAAGATGAAGGACCAGGCTATCGTCTGCAACATCGGCCATTTCGATTCCGAGATCAACGTTGCCTCGCTCGAGAAGTACCAGTGGGAGGAAATCAAGCCGCAGGTCGATCACGTGATTTTCCCCGACGGCAAGCGCATCATCCTGCTGGCCAAGGGCCGCCTCGTGAACCTGGGTTGCGGCACGGGCCATCCGAGCTACGTGATGAGTTCGAGCTTCGCCAACCAGACCATTGCGCAGATCGAGCTGTTCACGCGCAATGCCGACTATCCGGTGGGCGTCTACACACTGCCCAAGCACCTCGACGAAAAAGTGGCGCGCCTGCAGTTGAAGAAGCTGAATGCGCAACTGACGGAACTGACGGACGAGCAGGCCGCCTACATCGGCGTGCCCAAGAACGGACCGTACAAGGCCGACCAGTACCGCTACTGACCCCGCCGCAAGGAAACCTTCGTGCGCCTGCTTGCCGTCTGGCTGATCAACGCCCTCGCCCTGCTGGCCCTGCCGTATCTTCTGCCCTCGATTCATGTCGCGAGTTTCGCGACGGCATTGTGGGTGGCAGTGGTGCTGGGCCTGATCAACACCGTGATCCGCCCCGTGTTGCTGCTGCTGACCCTGCCGGCCACGCTGCTGACGCTGGGCCTGTTCATTTTCGTGATCAACGGCCTGATGTTCCTGCTGGCGGCGAAGCTGCTCGACGGCTTCGCGGTGGACAGTTTCATGGCCGGCATCATCGGTTCGACGCTGTACAGCGTGATTTCATGGCTGCTGACGAAGCTGCTCCTGAGCTCCTCCAAGTCCTGAAGCCGCGGCAGTCCAACACCCGGGAATCCAGAATGAATCTTGAACTATCGATAGAGTTTTTCCCGCCCCAGACCACCGAGGGCATGGAAAAGCTGCGCACCACCGTGACCCGGCTTGCCGCGCTGAAGCCGGAGTTCTTTTCCGTCACCTACGGCGCGGGCGGCTCGACGCGCGATCGCACGCTGGCCACCGTAATGGAAATCGCCGCCCAGGGGCATTCCGCCGCGCCGCACCTGTCGTGCATCGGCTCCACTCGCGAAGGGATCCGCGAGATGCTGGCGACCTTTGCCGAGCGTGGCATCCGCCGCATCGTCGCCCTGCGCGGCGACCTACCCTCGGGCATGGCCGACGCCGGTGAATTCCGCTATGCCAATGAACTGGTGAAATTCATCCGCGACGAAACCGGTGACCGTTTCCACATCGAAGTGGCGGCCTATCCGGAATGGCATCCGCAGGCGAAAAGCCCGCGCGACGACCTGCTGAATTTCAAGCGCAAGGTCGACGCCGGCGCCAGTTCGGCCATCACCCAGTACTTCTACAACGCCGACGCCTACGAGCATTTCGTCGCCCAGGCCAGGGCGCTCGGCGTCACCGTGCCGATCGTGCCGGGCATCATGCCGATCAGCAGCTTCTCCAAGCTGGCGCGCTTTTCCGCCGCCTGCGGCGCCGAGATCCCGCGCTGGATGCGGCGCAAGTTCGAGAGCTATGGCGACGACGCGGAGTCGATCCGCGCCTTCGGCCTCGATGTGGTGACGGAACTCTGCCAGCGCCTGGTCGACCGCGGCGCATCGAGTCTGCACTTCTATAGTCTCAACCAGGCGGGACTGATCCTCGAGATCTGCAGTCGCCTGGGCCGCTAGAACGCCAGGCGCGCGACACGCTATCTGCGGCTAACCGTAGCAATGCCGGCGATGACCAGCGCGGCACCGATCAACTGCGCGAGGGAGAAGCCTTCATCGAGCAACAGCCAGGCGAAAACGATGGTCAGGAGCGGCCCCACCATGCCCACCAGCGCGGCCGGTCCGCTGCCGATGCGGCGGATCGCCGCCGACTGGGCGAATACCGGCACCACGGTGCTGAATACGCCCATCGCGGCGCCCAGCGCATAGACCTGCCACGGCTGAACCAGGGCCGCCAACGGTTGCGTCGCGAGGAAATGGCCGCCGATGGCGGCGGTGGACACCAGCATGGCCAACGCAGTGAAGCGCGCCGCACCGAGCCTGGCGATCATGCCGGCGCTGCCGGAAAGATAGAGCGCGTAGCTGACCGATGAAGCGAACACGAAACCGCCGCCTATCCACACTGCGGCCGTGTCGGCGGAAAATTGCAGGTCGTGGGCGAATGCCGCCGCAATGCCGGCGTAGCACAAACCCAGCGCCAAGCCCTCACGCCGGGTGATGGCGCGGCCATGCAGCACCACGCCGAACAGCAGGGTGAGCGTCGGATAGGTGAACAGTATCAGCCGTTCCAGGCCGGCCGAAATGTACTTGAGACCGAGAAAGTCGAGGATGCTGGCGCCGTAGTAGCCGAGCACGCCCAGCACCGCAACCGCGAGCCAGTCACGCAGGCTTAGCGCCGGTGCGTTGCGCGACGCTGTAAAACCGACCCAGAGGAATACTGGCAGGGCGAAGGCCATGCGCAGCGCCAGCAGCGTCACGGCATCGACGCCGTACGGATACGCCAGTTTGACCAGGATCGCCTTGAACGAAAAACCGAAGGCCGCCAGAATGGCCAGGGCAACTCCGACGCGATGCGCGCTGCCCTGGCCGATTGCAGGGATCACCGGCGGCGACCGCCCATGATCGAGCCGAGCACACCGCGCACGATCTCGCGACCCAGCGAGGAGCCGATGGCGCGCACGGTGCTGGACACGGCAGCTTCGACCACGGTCTGCCGGCCGCGCGTCCCGGTGCTGCGTGTACCGCCGCCGAGCATGCCGCCCAGCGCATCGCCGATGCCGCCGAAGATGCCGCCGCCGGAAGCTGCCGGCTCGGCAGGAGCTTGCGTTGCCGTGCCGCCGGCGCCGACTTTCGGATTCACATCGCCCCTGAGCCTTTCATAAGCCGATTCGCGATCAAGCACCTTCTCGTAATGCCCGGCGATGGGCGAGGCCGCGATCGCGGCGCGGCGTTCCTCCGCCGTCAGCGGGCCGATGCGCGAGGCCGGCGGCAGCACCATGGCGCGCTCGACCACGGCAGGCCGTCCATGCTCGTCGAGGAAGGAGACCAGCGCCTCGCCGACGCCGAGTTCGGTAATGGCCGTGGCCGCATCGAAGGCCGGATTGGCGCGCAGGGTATCGGCCGCCGCCTTGACTGCCTTCTGGTCGCGCGGCGTGAAGGCGCGCAGGGCGTGCTGCACGCGGTTGCCGAGCTGACCAAGCACAGCGTCGGGAATGTCCAGCGGGTTCTGCGTGACGAAATACACGCCCACGCCCTTCGAGCGGATCAGGCGCACCACTTGTTCCACTTTCTCCAGCAGGGCCGGCGGCGCGTCGCTGAACAGCAGGTGTGCCTCGTCGAAGAAAAAGGCCAGTTTGGGCTTGGGCAGGTCGCCCGCCTCAGGCAGTTGCTCGAACAGTTCGGAGAGCAGCCAGAGCAGGAAGCAGCCGTAGAGGCGCGGCGAATTCATCAGCTTGTCGGCGGCCAGCACGTTGATCACGCCGCGACCATCCTGGGTTTGCATCAGGTCCTCGATGTCGAGCATGGGTTCGCCGAAAAAACTGGTCCCGCCCTGCTCCTCCAGCGTCAGCAGGCCGCGCTGGATGGCGCCGATCGAGGCCGCCGAGACGTTGCCGTACTGGGGCTTGTACCGGGCCGCGTTTTCGCCGACGTGCTGCACCATGGCGCGCAGGTCCTTCAGATCCAGCAATAGCAGGCCCTGGGCGTCGGCGACGCTGAAAACGATCTGCAGCACGCCGCCCTGGGTGTCGTTGAGGTTGAGCAGGCGCCCGAGCAGGAGCGGCCCCATGTCGGAAATCGTGGCGCGCACCGGGTGCCCGGCGGCGCCGAACACGTCCCAGAACATGACCGGGCTTGCCCGCGGCTGCCAATCCTTGATGCCCAGCTTGTCCAGTCGCGCCTGGAACTTTTCGGAAGGCACCCCGACCGCGCCGAGACCGGACAGGTCGCCCTTGGCATCGGCAAGGAACACCGGCACGCCGGCCATTGACAGTTGCTCGGCGATGCGCTGCAGGGTCACCGTCTTGCCGGTGCCGGTGGCGCCGGTAATCAGGCCATGGCGGTTGGCGAATTGCGACAGGAGAACGAGTTCGGTCTCGCCGCTCTTGGCGATGGGCAGGGCGTGGCTCATGGCTGGGATTCCCAGGATGCTAAAATTCGCGATTCTAAGTGACAACCCCCGTGACAACTACGCGGCAAACGCGCAACCAGGGAAACGACCATGGCCGGACACTCCAAATGGGCCAATATCCAGCATCGCAAGGGGCGTCAGGACGCCAAGCGGGGCAAGGTATTCACCAAGCTGATCAAGGAAATTACCGTCGCCGCGAAGATGGGCGGCGGCGATCCCGGGGCCAATCCGCGCCTGCGGCTGGCCATCGAAAAAGCCAAGGGCCAGAGCCTGCCCAAGGACAACATCGATAACGCCGTCAAGCGCGGCACCGGGCAACTCGAAGGCGTGAACTACGAAGAAATTCGCTACGAGGGCTATGGCATCAACGGCGCGGCGGTGATGGTGGATTGCCTCACCGACAACAAGACGCGCACCGTCGCCGAAGTGCGCCACGCCTTCGCCAAGCACGGCGGCAACCTCGGCACCGACGGCAGCGTCGCCTTCCTGTTCACCCACTGCGGGCAGATGCTCTTCGCCCCGGGCACCAGCGAGGCTGCGCTGATGGACGCGGCGATCGAAGCCGGCGCCGACGATGTGCTGACCAATGAGGACGGCTCGATCGAGATCATCACCCCGCCCAATGATTTTGCCAACGTCAAGGATGCGCTGGAAAAAGCCGGGTTCAAGCCGGAATTCGGCGAAGTGACCATGAAGCCGCAAAACGAAACCCAATTCGAAGGCGAGGACGCGCTGAAAATGCAGAAGCTGCTCGATGCCCTGGAATCGCTCGACGACGTGCAAGAGGTCTACACCACGGCCGTGATTGACGAGTAGCGTGGGTTCTTCGCCGCTCGCCCGGTTCGCGCCGCTGCTCTTCGTTCTGCTCTGGAGCACCGGTTTCATCGGCGCCAAGTATGGCCTGCCGCATGCCGAGCCGCTTTCCTTCCTGCTGGTGCGCTACCTGCTGGTGCTTGCGCTGATGACCCTGATCGCGCTGGCGATGCGCGCGCCATGGCCGCGGGAAGGGCGGCAGTGGTTCCACATCGGCGTCGCCGGCCTGCTGGTGCACGGCATTTATCTCGGCGGCGTCTTCATGTCGATAGGCAAGGGCCTGCCGGCCGGCGTCGCCAGCCTGGTGGTCGGCATCCAGCCGCTCCTTACCGCCGTCGGCGCCGGCTGGCTGTTGAATGAAACCGTGCTGAAGCGCCAATGGCTGGGCTTGGTGCTCGGCTTCGTTGGCGTCGCCATGGTGGTGTCGGGCAAGATCGGCAGCGGCTTCGGGATCGATGCGCTGTGGCCGGCGCTGGCGGCGCTGGCCGGCATCACGGCCGGCACGCTCTACCAGAAACGCTTCTGCCACAGCTTCGACTGGCGCACCGGCGCCATCGCCCAGTTCCTGCCCACGGCCATCGCCACGGGCATCGTTGTCGGCCTGAGCGGCAACTACCGCGTCGACTGGACGCCCGATTTCATTTTCGCCCTGGCCTGGCTGGTGCTGGTGCTCTCACTGGGCGCCATTTCGCTGCTCAACATGCTGATCCGGCGCGGCACGGCAGTGAACCTCGCGAGCCTGTTCTATCTCGTGCCGCCCTGCACGGCGCTGATCGCCTGGTTTCTGTTCGACGAAAGGCTGGCCGGGATGGCGCTGGCGGGCATGGCGCTGGCCGTGTGGGGCGTGTATCTTGCGCGGAAATGAAACCTCCGAACTCAACGAGTATCCGCATCCTCGGCATTGATCCGGGTTTGCGCTCGACCGGGTTTGGCCTGATCGACAAGGTCGGCAACAAACTTGGATATGTCGCCAGCGGGTGCATCAAGACCGATGCGGCGGGCAGCCTGCCGGAGCGGATCAAGACCCTGCTCGACGGACTCGCCGAGATCATCGCCACCTACCGGCCGCAGCAGGCCGCGGTCGAAATTGTCTTCGTCAACGTCAATCCGCAATCCACGCTGCTACTGGGCCAGGCGCGGGGCGCGGCGATTTCCGCGCTGGTGACGGCGAATCTGCCGGTGGCCGAATACACGGCGCTGCAAGTCAAACAGGCCGTGGTCGGCCACGGCAAGGCGGCAAAGGAGCAGGTGCAGGCCATGGTCGCCCGCCTGCTCGCTCTTCCCGGCAGTCCGAGCGCTGACGCTGCCGATGCACTGGCCTGTGCAATTGCCCACGCGCACGGCGGGCAGGGCATGGGCGTGTTGGCCACCGCCGGACGCCGGGTCAAGGGCGGGAGGCTGATGTAATGGCTGCGATTCTCTATGCATGGGAATTCGGGGCCAACCTGGGACACATCGGCACCTTCCTGCCGATCGCCAAGGAACTGCGCAATCATGGCGCCAAGGTGCATTGGGTCGTCACCCATCCGCACCAGGCCGCCCGGCTCCTGCCCAAAGCCGGCTTCGACTGGCTGCAAGCCCCCACCATGCCGGAACAACGGCGCGAGGGGCCGCCACTGAGTTATGCCGACATACTCCTGCGCTTCGGCTACGCCGACGACACCGACCTGCTGGGTCTGGTCGTCGCCTGGCGCGAATTGCTGCGCCTGACAGCTGCAAGCGTGGTGCTCGCCGATCATTCGCCGACGGCGATCCTCGCCGCGCGTACGCTGGACATCCCGGTGATGCTCTTTGGCAGTGGTTTCTTCGCTCCACCTCAGGTACACCCGACGCCCAACATGCGGCCCTGGTCGCCGGTGCCTGCCGAACAACTGCTCGCGATGGACCGAATGGCGCTGAAGAGCATCAATGCGGCGCTCGAAGGCTATGGCAAGCCGAAGCTGGACATTCTGGCCCAGCTTTTCCAGGTGGCCGAAGACAGCCTGTTGAGCTTTCCTGAACTGGACCATTACCCGGCCCGCGGACCGGCCCGTTACTGGGGCATGCTGCCCGCCGCCGTTGCCGCGGACAGCACCTGGCCTGCTGCCGCGGGGCCGCGGGTGTTTTCCTACTTGCGGCCCGAGACGCCGCACCTCGAATCCGCCTTGCAGGCGTTGCACGGACTTCGCGGCAGCGTCCTGATTTATGCGCCCGGCCTGACGGCGGAACTGATGCAGCGTTACTCGGCGCCGCATGTCGCCTTCTCGTCGGTGCCAGTAGACCTGAACAAGGTAGCGCGCCAGGCCGACGCCGGCCTTACCTACGCCAGCCCGGCGGCCACGGTTGCCTTCCTGATGGCGGGCAAGCCCGTATTGATGATTCCGGGCCACCTCGAGCAATTCCTCTTCGCCAAGCGGGTCGAGGAAATGGGTGCCGGCTTGATCCAGAACCCGGAACAGCCCCCGCAAAACCTGGCGGCGATGCTCCGTCAGGTCCTTGCCGACCCGAGCTTTCGCGCCAACGCCGGCGCCTTCGCTGCCAAGTACGCCAATTTCGACCAAAATGCCGTCATGACCCACATCGTCGCCCGCATCGAGGAATTGGCCGATCCGGTAACCACCAGAGCCAACGCCGGAGTTCGCCCATGATCGGCCGCATCACCGGAATGCTCATCGAAAAGAACCCGCCCTCGATCACGGTGGATGTTCATGGCCTGGGCTACGAAATCGACGTGCCGATGAGCACCTTTTACAACCTGCCTGCCACCGGCGAAAAAGTCGCACTGCACACACACCTGATCGTCCGCGAGGACGGCCACTACCTGTACGGCTTCGCTTCGCCGGACGAGCGCACGGCCTTTCGCCAGTTGCTGAAGATTTCCGGCATCGGTGCGCGCACCGCGCTGGCCGTGCTCTCGGGCATGTCGGTGACGGAACTGGCACAGGCGGTAACGCTGCAGGAAGCCGGTCGCCTGACCAAGGTGCCGGGCATCGGCAAGAAAACCGCCGAACGCCTGCTGCTGGAACTGCGCGACCGCCTGCCGAAGACGCTGGCGACCGGAGGCACGAAAGTCGGCGCCGGCAACACGGCGAGCGATGCCCTTTCCGACATCGTGAATGCCCTCTTGGCGCTCGGTTACAACGAGCGCGAGGCGGTCACGGCGATGAAGGGCCTGCCTACCGAAATTTCCGTTGCCGACGGCATACGCGCGGCCCTGAAGCTGTTGTCCAAGTCATCATGAATCTAGCTGGCAATTGCGTCGGCTAAACTGTCGCTATGAGCATCCAGACCGACAAGTTCGCCGAGCCCGCGCCGGAGCGCCTGATTTCGGCGGGCCGGGAATCGACGCAGGAGGACGTGCTCGAGCGCGCCCTGCGGCCCAAGCGGCTGGCGGATTACGTCGGCCAGCAGAAGATCCGCGGCCAGCTTGAAATCTTCATCGAGGCGGCGAAGCGGCGCGCCGAATCGATGGACCATGTCCTGCTGTTCGGCCCGCCGGGCCTGGGCAAGACCACGCTGGCGCACATCATCGCCCACGAGATGGGCGTCAATCTGCGCCACACCTCCGGACCGGTGCTGGAGCGCGCCGGCGACCTCGCCGCGATGCTGACCAACCTCGAACCGCACGACGTGCTGTTCATCGACGAGATCCATCGCCTCTCGCCGGTGGTCGAGGAAATCCTCTATCCCGCGCTGGAGGATTTCCAGATCGACATCATGATCGGCGAAGGCCCCTCGGCGCGCTCGGTCAAACTCGACCTGCCGCCCTTCACCCTGATCGGCGCCACGACGCGCGCCGGCATGCTCACCAACCCGCTGCGCGACCGCTTCGGCATCGTCGCCCGGCTGGAGTTCTACACCCCGGAGGAGCTCAGCCTCATCGTGCGGCGTTCGGCGCATCTGCTCAATTGCGACATCGTCGAAGACGGCGCGGTGGAAATCGCCAAACGTTCGCGCGGCACGCCGCGCATTTCCAACCGACTGCTGCGCCGCGTGCGCGATTTTGCCGAGGTCAAGGCCGACGGCAAAATCACGCGAGCTGTCGCTGATGCGGCGCTGACCATGCTCGACGTCGATCACCTCGGCCTCGACGTCATGGACAGGAAGCTGCTGGGCGCCATGCTGGAGAAGTTCGGTGGCGGTCCGGTCGGCGTAGACAACCTGGCGGCGGCGATCGGCGAGGCGCGCGACACCATCGAGGACGTGCTCGAACCCTACCTGATTCAGCAGGGCTATCTGCAGCGCACGCCGCGCGGACGGGTGGCGACGCCGAGCATCTGGCGGCACTTCGGACTCGAATCCTCCGTCAAAGGCACCGGGGAACTATGGCAGGAATGACCGGGCTGCGCACGACGGTCAACTCCTTCGACCTGTTCGATACGCTGCTCGCACGCAAGTGCATAGACTCCCAAGGCATTTTCGTCAGCATCGAACGCGCGTTTGGCGCCAACGGTTTCGCCGCCGCCCGCCGTGCGGCGGAATTCCGGCTCGCCGAAACGCGGCCCGCATTTGACATCCACGACATATATGACCTGCTGGTCGACAGCGGCCCGCTAACCCGCGTCGATGCCGACCGCCTGCTGGCGGCGGAAATCGATGCCGAATTCGACAATGCGGTTCCCGTCACCGAGAATCTGCGGCGCGTTCGCGAAGGCGACCTTGTCGTTTCCGACATGTACCTGCCGCAGGATATCCTACGCCGCTTGCTGCAGCATGTCGGGCTGCGCAGCTATGTACACATTTATGTCACCAACCTGGGCAAGCACTTCGGCCGGGTCTGGCCGGAGCTCGCGTCGCGCTGGATCATCGCCACCCACCTCGGCGACAATCTCCATTCCGACGTCGAGGTCCCTCGCCGCCACGGCATCCCGACCGTCCACTACCCAGGTACGCAGCCGAGTCGCGCCGAATCCCTGGTCGCCGCGAACGGCTTTCCCGCCCTGGCCAGAATCATGCGCAGCCTGCGGCTGCGCAATCCCCACGACGCTGGCAGTCCGGCGCATGAATTATGGTTGCACGCCTGACAGTTCAACCTTCCGCTACTGGTCTTTCTGGCGCAAATGCTGCGGCAGCGGCGCGACGCCGCCGGCGCGAGAAAGATCCTGTTCAGCGCACGCGACTGCTATCTGGCCGCGGAAGTCTTTTCCACGCTGTTTCCCGGGGAACCCTCCGCCTACATACACGTGTCGCGCGAAGTACTGTTCAGCGGCGGCGCGGCGGAACGCGACTACCTGCTGCAATGCGGCCTGCGCGACAGCCTGGTCTGCGACATTGCGGCCACCGGCAGTTCCTGGCACGGTTTTGCTCACCGCCACGACCTGCGAGTCAGGCTGTTTACCCTGGTGTTCATCGACAATTGGCCCCTGGCCCGCGTCGCTCCGCAAGACGTCGTTGCATCCGAAAAGCTGGATTTCGCCTTTGCGCTGCGTTCGTCGGCGCTGAAAAACTATTCGCCCGGCATTGAAGTGCTCAATCCGGCACCGCACGGCACAGCCCTCGGCGTGACAGCGACCGGCAGCTTCTTCAGTCCCCGCCTGTCGCCATCGAGCGAGTTCGACCCGCAACTGGTATCCGTGCTGATTCAGTGCCACAACACCGCCATCGCCTTGCTGCGCAAGGATCGCGCCGAGGTGACTGCGGAAATGGCGACGCCGCCCGCCACTGTCCTGACCAACCTGGTGGAGGCGATTTCCGCCTCACCCTTGCTCATCTCACTTGGAAAGCAACTGCAATGGCCCCCGAGCTTTGGCCCAATGACGAACTGACGCGGCTGGCCAACCGCTACAGCAGCGACAAGGGTACGATCTACAACTGTGCCCACGGCTACACCCGCGTCTACCAGGCGCTGCTGGCACCGCTGCGCACGTCGCCGTTGCGAATGCTCGAAATCGGCCTGGTGCACGGCCAGGTCCAGGCCGAGCGGCCACAGGACATCGACCAGCTCGCCTGCCCGAGCCTGCGCATGTGGTCCGACTACCTGCCCAAGGCCGAAATCCACGGCCTCGACATCGTCGACTTCACGCGTTTCTCCAATGCGCGCACGCGGGTTTGGCAGGCCGACCAGGGCAGCCGGACCGAACTGGACGCCGTGGCGGCGAAAGTTGGCGGCAACTTTGACATCATCATCGACGACGGCAGCCATGCCTCGCATCACCAGCAGGTTTCACTCGCGACACTGTTCCGGCGCCTGGCGGAGGGCGGACTCTACGTGATCGAGGATCTGCATTTCCAGCCGGCTGGACTCGAATTGCCCGACATCACGCTGACACGCGACTTCCTGCGCGGACTCCCTGAACGGCGGCCCGGAATGCGGCTGGCGATCGATCAGGCAGAGTACGCCTACCTGGTCGAGCATGTCCAGTCGATCCAGTTCTTCGACAGCATCTCCCCGCGCTGGCCGCTCGCCATTTCCGCCGATGCACTGGCAATCATCCGCAAGAAGGGGCGCCATCCGGCGATCCCGCCGGTTTGCTGAATTCCCTTGGCACAGGTCGCCACCTTGAAAACATTTTCCGTCCCCGTCCGCGTCTACTATGAAGACACCGATGCCGCCGGCATCGTCTATTATGCGAATTATTTCCGCTTCATCGAACGCGCCCGCACCGAATTCCTGCGTGATCTCGGCCACGATCAGCATGCCATGATGCAGGAGGGCATCGCCTTCGCGGTGCGCTCGGCCAGCGCCGAGTTCCTCAAGCCGGCAAAACTCGACGACCTGCTTGCGGTCGAAACCTCCATCGCGTCCTTGGGCCGCGCGCAAGTGACGTTTGCCCAACGCATCCTGCGCGACCAGGAACTGCTGCTTGATGCGAAAATACGCGTCGTCTGCATCGACCCGCTACGCGGCAAGGCCATCCCGATGCCGCGCCACCTGCACGAACAATTGTCAGCCCTGTCGGAATCTTCGCGATGAATATCACCCAAGACCTTTCCATCATCGAGCTCATCGTCCATGCCAGCCTGGTGGTCAAGCTGGTCATGCTGCTGCTGACGCTGGTGTCGCTGACCTCGTGGTACTGGATTTTTCGCAAGGCCTTTGCCATTCGCGATGCGCGGACCAGGACGGACAAATTCGAGCGGGATTTCTGGAGCGGCGGCGAACTGAATTCGCTGTATCAGAGCGCTGTCAACAACCGCCACCAGACCGGCGCGCTGGAACGGATTTTCGAAGCCGGCTACCGCGAATTCACCAAGCTGCGCGGACAGAAGATCATCGATCCGACGGCCGTGGTCGATGGCGCGCGGCGCGCCATGCGTGCCACCTATCAGCGCGAAATCGACGATCTGGAGGCGCACCTGGCCTTTCTCGCCTCGGTCGGTTCCGTCTCGCCCTACGTTGGCCTGTTTGGCACGGTGTGGGGCATCATGCACGCCTTCCGCGGCCTGGCCAACATGAGCACGGCGACGCTGTCCGCCGTAGCACCCGGCATTGCCGAAGCGCTGGTGGCCACCGCCATAGGTCTCTTCGCGGCAATTCCGGCCGTAGTCGCCTACAATCGCTTCGCCCACGACGTCGATCGCGTGGCGGTGCGCTTCGAGAGCTTCATGGAAGAGTTCTCCAACATCCTGCAACGGCAGACCCGCTAGCATGGCAGCAGCGACGCATGCTCCGGTGCAGATGCTCTGGGTCGGCGGGCCGCTTTCGGTGCTGGAGCGCCTGGCGCTGACGTCCTGGCTGGCGAACGGTCACGAGCTTCACCTGTACAGCTATGGCAAGCCGGCGAACACGCCCAAGGGACTGCGCATTTGCGATGCCAGGGAAATTCTTCCGGCGCAGGCGGATACCCAGAGTTCGGCAGGCGGCCAGGCGCCGGTCCGGTTCTCCGACATGTTCAGCTATGCGCTGCTGCACCAACGCGGCGGCATCTGGGCCGACATCGACGTGGTGTGCCTGCGGCCGCTTGATTTCGCTGCCGGGATGGACTATTTCTTCGCCTCTGAAATGCTTCCGGCACAGAACGGCGATGAGGGCAAGTTGCGTATCCGTGCCTCCGGTTGCGTGATGAAATCGCCGCCCGGCAGCCCCTTGGCCCAGGAGTGCCTCGACATTGCGCGAAGTTCGGCGAATGCGGGAAGTACGGCGGCGACCGGTCCCCTGCAGCTGCACAGCGCCATCGAGAAGTTCAACATGACCGCCGCGCTGCTGAATCCGAACCTGTTTTGCCCGGTGCCTTTCTGGAACATGACTGCGCTGATCAGCGGCATGACCGTGCTGCCGCCGGAAAGCTATGGGGTTCATCTCTGGAACCAGAGCTGGCGCCGCAATTTTTTCGACAAGAACGCCAGCTACGATCCCGTGTCGCTCGTCGAAAGACTGAAAGCCCACTACCTCGGGCGCAAGGAAGCTTCCCATGCGTAAGCGGCGCCTGATGAATGAGATCAACGTCGTGCCGTACATCGACGTGATGCTCGTGCGGCTGGTGATCTTCATGGGGACCGCGCCGTTGATCCAGACCGGCAGCGTCGATCTGCCGACGGTCGGCAAGAGCAGCCAGCCCCCGGTGGCGCCGCTGGAAGTCATCATCAAGGCCGACACCTCGCTGGCCTTGCGCGATCGCGCTAGGGGCGGGGCGGAACAGGTCGTGACGCGCGCCGACCTCGCCGGACGGATCAAGGAAGCGCAAGCGGCCAATCCGCAACAGGCGGTGCTGATTGCCGGCGACAAGAGCGTCAAGTACGAAGCGGTGCTGGGCGTGATGGACGAATTGCAGCGCCAGCAGGTCGCCAGGATCGGGCTTCTGGTACAACCGGTGGCGCCTGCCAGCAAGTGAGCGCAGACTCTCCCATTTTTCCGCCAGCGAACAAGGCCGGCAAGCGCGTATCCATCGCCCTGGCGATCGCGGTGCATTTGCTGCTGGCCGCTTTCCTGTTTTACGGTGTACGCTGGCAAACCAAGGCGACCGACGTGGTCGAGGTCGAACTCGTACGCGCCATTGTCGAGCCCGCCCCGGCCCCGCCGCCCGTCGCCGTACCGCCGGCGCCGACTCCCGCGCCGCCCGCACCGGTAGCGAAACAGGAACCCAAACCACCTCCGCCGAAACCCGACATCGCAATCAAGGAAAAGCCCAAGCCGGAATCCAAGCCTTTGCCGCCGCCCAAGGCCGAACCGAAGCCGCGCGTGGATCCCTTCCAGGAACAGCTTAAACGCGAGAGTGAGCAACTGACGCAGCGCAAACAGGCCGACAACGCCGCGCAGGAGCTCGCCCAGTTGAAGGCAGCTCAAGCAAACTCGGTGCGCAACAAGGCAATCGCCGACTACCTCGCCCGCATTCGCGGCAAGATCCGCGGCAATATCGTCGTGCCGCCCGAAATCAAGGGCAATCCGGAAGCCGTGTTCGACGTCACACAATTGCCCAGCGGCGAGATCGTTACCGTGCGCCTCAAGCGTTCGTCCGGCCATGCGGCGCGCGATGCCGCCATCGAGCGCGCCATCCTCAAGTCCAACCCGCTGCCCAAACCGGAGCCGGCCGACTTGTTCTCGCGCTCCCTGGAACTGCGCTTTCGACCCCTGGACGAGCAGTAGCCGGCAAACCGGCCGTGGCAGGGATTTCCGGGCTTGTTCCGGGTCAGGAATGTGGGTATCGAGGCGGTATAATGCGTCCGATGCGATTCCAACGATTTCTTCTTGCCTGCGCTGCCGGTCTGGCGCTTTGTTCCGTCGCCCGCGCACAACTCACGGTGGAGATTACCGGTGCCGGTGCCAACCGCCTCCCGGTCGCCATTGCCGACTTTACCGGCGAGCGCATCGTCGCCCAGGCCCTGACCTCCGTGGTCCGCGCCGATCTCGAACGCAGCGGCCTGTTCCGCCTGGTCGATGCCGGTGGCCCGCTGGCCGACAATGCCACGCCACCCTTCGAAGACCTCAAGAGTCGCGGCGCCGATGTCGTTGCCGGCGGCAGCGTGGCAACGGCCGCCGATGGCCGCTACGAGACCCGGGTGCGCCTGTCCGACGTGCAGAAGCAGGCCGTGCTGGGCAACCCGGCCTACCTGCACACCGGCGCCCAGCTGCGCGCGACAGCCCATCGCATCGCCGATTTCATCTACGAGAAGCTCACCGGCGAACCCGGCGTGTTCTCCACGCGCATCGCCTATGTGGTGAAAAGCACCGGCCGCTACGAACTGAAGATCGCCGATGCCGACGGCGCCAACGACCAGGCGGCACTGGCATCGCGCGAGCCGATCATCTCGCCGGCCTGGTCGCCCGATGGCAGCAAGCTGGCCTATGTCTCCTTCGAAGCGAAAAAGCCGGTGGTCTATGTCCATGACCTGGCCAGCGGCCGGCGCCATGTCGCCGCCAACTTCAAAGGATCGAACTCGGCGCCGGCCTGGTCGCCCGACGGCAAGCAACTGGCCGTGGTGCTGACCAAGGACGGCTCGTCGCAACTGTATGTCGTCAATGCCGACGGCAGCGGCGTAACCCGCGTGGCGACATCCTCCGGCATCGATACCGAGCCGCGCTGGGCGCCCGACGGCGGGTTCATCTACTTCACGTCGGATCGCGGTGGCAGCCCGCAAATCTACCGCATCGCCAGGAGTGGCGGCAATGCCGAGCGGGTCACCTTCGAGGGCAGCTACAACGTCACGCCGCGCCTGTCGCCGGACGGCAAGAGCATGGCCTTCATTGCCAGGAATGGCGGCCGCTTCCAGCTGGCGCTGATGGACCTGGCGAGCAAGCAGACGCAGATACTCACCGACTCGACCAAGGATGAATCGCCCAGCTTCGCCCCCAACGGCCGCATGATCCTCTATGCCACGGAGATTGGCGGGCGCGGCGTACTGGCGGCCGTTTCCAGCGACGGCCGGGTCAAGCAAAAACTTTCCGTGCAGGCCGCAGACGTGCGGGAACCTGCCTGGGGTCCCCTGGTCCGATAGGTTCCGAAACCATAACTTTCATGACAGCGAGAACTACCCGCCGATGATGAAACACGCGAAAGGCGAAATGAAGGCCCGCCCCTCCCATCCTCCCCTCACGGGGAGGCTATTGGTCAGCTCGCTTCGCTCGACAATCGCCCGTCGCTCCGAACGAGCAGTTTCACGTTAATTCCGGCTGCACTTATCAAGGAATCCACCATGCGCGCACTCATCAGCCTTCCCATCGCCGCCCTGCTGCTTGCCGCCTGCGGTTCGCAGCCGCCCGCACCCGAACAGAATCCCGCCGGCGTTGAATCGCGCTCGCCCGGCGCCGTCAAGGTCGAAACTCCTCCGGTAGCCCAGGTCAAACCGCAACAGTTCGACCCGGGCAGCATTGCCGCGCTGAAGGATCCGAAGAGTCCGTTGTCGAAGCGCAGCATCTACTTCGACTACGACAGCTACGTGGTCAAGGACGAATTCCAGTCGCTGCTGACCGCCCACGGCAAGTTCCTGGCCGCCAATCCGAAGATGAAAATGCTGATCCAGGGCAATGCCGATGAACGCGGCAGCCGCGAGTACAACCTGGCGCTGGGCCAGAAACGAGCCGAAGCGGTACGCAAGGCCCTCGCCCTGACCGGGGCCCGGGAAGAACAGATCGAAGCGGTGAGCCTTGGCGAGGAAAAGCCTGCCTGCACTGAATCCAGCGAAGAGTGCTGGGCCAAGAATCGCCGCGGCGACATGCTCTACTCGGGCGAGTTTTGAAGGTGCGTGTATGGTTGCGGGCGCTGCTGCTGACCGCTGCCCTTGCCTCGCCCGCCCGGGCCGGCATGTTCGACGACGACGAGGCCCGCCGGCGCATTGAGGCACTCAAAGGCGAATCCGCAGAGCTTGCCAAGCGTGTCGACACCATCAATCGCAACCAGATCGACTTTGCCAACCAGGTCGAGGCGGTCAAGGCCGACATCGCCAAACTGCGCGGCCAGATCGAAGTCCTGACCTACGAACTCGAAGCGGCACAGAAACGCCAGAAGGATTTCTATGTCGATCTGGATGGCCGCCTGCGCAAGCTGGAGGCGCCCCCGGTCGAAGCCAAGGTCGAGCCAAAGGCTGAAACGCCGAAAGTAGACCCTGCGCAGGAAACCCGCGACTACGAAGCGGCGCTAGCCGGGCTCAAGGCCGCAAAATTCAAGGAGGCGGCCGCCTCCTTCCTTGCGTTCATCAAGGCCTACCCGAACAGCAGCCTCACCCCCTCGGCCCACTATTGGGGCGCTTACGCTCATGCCCAGGCCAAGGATCACGCCGCCGCCGCCGAGCTGTTCGGCAAGTTCGCCGCCGGCTGGCCCAATGACGATCGCGCACCGGCGGCGCTGGAAAGCCGTGTCGCCAGCCTCGAAGCAATCAAGGACTGGAAGGGCGCCAGGACCACGCTGGAACAGTTGGCCGAGAAGTACCCCAACAGCGAAGCCGGCAAGAAGGCAAAGCTCAAGCTGAAGAAGAAGTGATGCCTGCGGCAGTCGACAACGAGCTGCGCACCGGGGTGGCAAACACGCTGCGCGTCACCGAAATCTTTCACTCCCTCCAGGGCGAATCCAGCCGCGTCGGGCTGCCCACGGTTTTCGTGCGGCTTACCGGCTGCCCCTTGCGCTGCGTCTGGTGTGATACCGCCTACGCCTTCAGCGGCGGTGAAGCTCTGTCGCTCGACGAAATCCTGCAGCGCATTGCCGCCTTCGATTGCGCAACGGTCTGCGTCACGGGCGGCGAACCGCTGGCGCAGAGGGGCTGCCTGGCGCTGCTCGACGCCCTGTGCGACGCCGGGTATTCGGTGTCGCTGGAAACCAGCGGGGCGCTGGATATCGGCCCGGTCGATCCACGCGTGGCGCGCATCATGGACCTCAAGGCGCCCGGTTCGGGCGAGTATGAAAAGAACCGCTGGGAAAATCTCGAGCTGCTGACGAGTCACGACGAGCTGAAGTTCGTACTCGCTTCGCGCGAGGACTATGACTGGGCGGTATCGACGTGTCGCCAGCGCCGACTTTTCGAGTGTTGCCCGGTGCTGTTTTCACCCGTGCACGGGCAGCTCGACCCGGCGCACCTGGCGCAATGGATTCTCGACGACCGCCTGCCGCTGCGCTTCCAGCTGCAACTGCACAAGGTGCTTTGGGGCAACGTCCAGGGGCGTTAGCCCGGTAGCGACGGGCAGGACGGCCGCTTGGCCGAGATGATCCGGGTGTTCACTCCCGCGTAGTTCAAACCGCCAAAAAGCCGCGCGTATTCGATCTTCACGCAGCGGTCCATCACTACGTCCAGTCCGGCACCGGCGGCGCGCTCGGCCGCCGCACGGTTGATCACGCCCAGTTGCAGCCAGAGGCATCTGGCGCCGATGCGTATCGCCTCTTCGGCAATCGGCATGACATCCTCGGGCCTGCGGAACACGTCGACCAGATCGACCTTGTCCGGAATCGCGGCAAGATCCGGATAGCATTTCCGGCCGAGGATCTCGGTCGCCGCCGGATTCACGGGGATGACGGTGTAGCCGTGTTCCAGCATGTACTTGGCGGCGAAATAGCTGGGCCGGTTCCAGTTCGGCGACAGCCCGACCACCGCAATCACGCGGCTGGCCTGCAGCACCCGGCGCAAGCCGGCGGCATCATCAACGATCATGACTTCTCCCAGGTTACGGTGCGATTATCCTACCGGTCAGCGTCGAACATTGCGGACATAGCGGACCATGAGGGACCCGATCGAGTCGCCAGTGAGCTTGTGCCCAGGCCCATAGCTCCTGTGGGCTCGCCCCGGACAATTCCGCGGATGGCAGCTGACCGAGAAATTCCAGTGCCGCGAACAACGCAGGCCCGGGCCGCGCAGCGTCCACCGGCGCCGCGCGCGTCTGCTTCGACAGCTTTTCGCCGGAGGCATTGACCGCCACCGGCAGGTGCGCGTAAGCCGGCGTCGGCAAACCCAGGCACTGCTGCAGGAAGATCTGGCGCGCGGTCGAGGCCAGCAGGTCGGCGCCGCGCACGACGTGGGTGATGCCGGCCGCGGCGTCGTCGACCACCACCGCAAGTTGATAGGCAAACAGACCGTCGGCGCGCAGCAGGATGAAGTCGCCCGCATCAATGGCGAGGTCGCTGTCGATGCGGCCCTGGATCGCGTCGTCGAATCCGATGCGGGCATCGCCCACGCGCAGGCGCCAGGCACGCGCCGGCCGGCCCGCGGCTAGTCCCTGCCGGCAGGTGCCCGGATAGATCGCGGCGCCATCGGGCGCGATGGCAGAGTCCGCCAGTTCGCGGCGCGTACAGGCACAGGCGAATACGCGACCCGCGAGCTTCAGCCGCTCCAGCGCCGCCGCATAGGCGTCGTTGCGGCGACTCTGCCAGACCACCTCGCCATCCCAGGCAAAACCGCAAGCCTCCAGTGTGCGCAGGATTTCCGCGGCGGCGGTTTTGGAGCAACGCGGCACGTCGACATCCTCCATGCGCAGCAGCCATTCGCCGCCCCTGGTCCTGGCCTCCAGAAAGGAACCGACAGCCGCCACCAGCGACCCGAAATGCAGGGGGCCGGTGGGCGAAGGCGCGAAGCGGCCGCGATAAACCGGAGTGGAGGCAATCATCGGCCGGAGTGATACCACGCCCTGCGCCAAAACGGTAGGATTCGCCACCTACCAATCAGGGAGCCGCCCATGGCCACGCTGGAACTCAATGCCGAAAACTTCCAACAGACGATCAATGACAACGCCAATCTGATCATAGATTTCTGGGCGCCCTGGTGCGCGCCCTGCCGGGGATTTGCGCCGACCTTCGAAGCCGCCTCGGAGAAGCGCGCCGACATCGTCTTTGCCAAGGTGAATACCGAAGAACAGCAGGAAATCGCCGCCGCTTTCAACATCCGCTCGATCCCCACCCTGATGATGTTTCGCGACCAGATCATCATTTATTCCGAAGCAGGGGCCTTGCCGGCTGCCGCCTTAGAACAACTGATCGAACAGGCCATGGCGCTCGACATGGACACCGTGCGAGCCGAAATCGCGGGACAAGCTGCCTCCGGTTGAGCGGGGCTCCCGGTCGGCCGTGCTCGACCGCCCGCCCGGCGCAGGCGCGAAGCAGTGCTGCGCGACATTCCTCGCGCCGAAAAATCATCCACTTATCCAGCCATCGAGCTTGCATGACTCTTTTGTTGGGCGTATCAGCCAAACCTGATATACAATTCCGACTAATTTCCTCGGGTATGTGTTTCCGGTTAGCGGTCATAATCCGCGACCGAGAATTTTAGTTGCGGCGGTTGCGCCTAGCGTCGATAAAGTCGGCGTTAGCCTTCACCTAAACTTCATCTCCTTTCCATCATTCGTCATAGCAAAGGCCTTTCATGTCCATCACCGAACAAAGCATCCAGACCGCGCTCAAGGAAGTGGTCGACCCCAACACCGGCAAGGATCTGGTCAGCAGCCGCAGCGCCAGGAACATCAGGATTTCCGGCAATGCCGTTTCGCTCGACGTCGAACTCGGCTACCCGGCGAAGAGCCAGATCGAAGGACTGCGCAGCGCCGTGATCGCGCAACTGAAAACCGTCCCCGGCATCGGCAACATCAGCGCCAACGTGTTTACGAAAGTAGTGACGCATGCGGTGCAAAAGGGCGTCAAGCTGATCCCGGGCGTCAAGAACATCATCGCCGTGGCCAGCGGCAAGGGCGGCGTCGGCAAGTCGACAACCGCGGTCAATCTGGCGTTGGCCCTGGCGGCCGAAGGCGCCACGGTCGGCTTGCTGGATGCCGACATCTACGGCCCCTCGCTGCCGACGATGCTCGGCATTCCCACCGGTCGCCCCGAATCGCTCGACGGCAAGGGCCTTGAGCCGATGGATGCGCATGGCATCCAGGCGATGTCGATCGGTTTCCTCATCGACCCCGAGCAGCCCATGGTCTGGCGTGGCCCGATGGTGACCCAGGCGCTGACCCAACTCCTGACCGAGACGCGCTGGCGCGACGTGGACTACCTCGTGATCGACATGCCCCCGGGCACCGGCGACATCCAGCTGACCCTGGCGCAGCAGGTGCCGGTGACCGGCGCGATCATCGTCACCACGCCGCAGGACATCGCCCTGCTCGACGCACGCAAGGGCCTCAAGATGTTCGAGAAGGTCGGCATTCCGATTCTGGGTATCGTCGAGAACATGAGCATCCACATCTGCTCCAAATGCGGCCATGCCGAACCGATTTTCGGTTCGGGTGGCGGCGAGAAGATGGCCACGGATTACAGCGTGGAAATGCTCGGCGCCCTGCCGCTCGACATGGCGATCCGACTGCAGATGGACGGCGGCAAGCCGACCGTCGAGGCCGATCCGGACGGTCCGGCGACGCAGATCTACAAGGCCATCGCACGCCGCACCGCGGTGAAGATTGCGGAACGGGCCAAGGACCACACCAGCAAGTTCCCCAGCATCAAGGTGATGAATACTTGAATTTGGTGGCCCGGGGTTTCCCGGGCCACCAAATTCAAGCTCGAAGTGTACGAACAAGGGGAGACTCTCCCCTTGTTTATCCCCCGGATAGGAACAAGGGGGCAGGCCCCCTTGTAAATCCCCCAACCCCGGAACTCCGAAATTCTTCTCATAGAATGCGAAGAATTGGACCCTTGGCGGCGAGACGCTCGCCGGCCTCATCCGGACAGAGGTTGCGGGCAGTTCGCGAGCACGTCGCCGGTGGTCGCCTTGCGTTCTGGTGGTGACGGGCGCAAAATCCGGCGGCGAAAAAAGCGCCCTTCAGAGGCGAGGCACGGGGCGTCATCGCCCCTGCCGCCGAACATACAATTCCGGGGAAGCGGTGTGGAGACGAGCAGGCGAACGCAGGCGGCGCTTGAGCAACCGATAGCAGTGGGCGATTTGGCCGCGCGCCTGCGCTTCGCCTTCGACAGCGGCCACATCTGGCTGGGCGAATCGCGCATGGTGCTGCTCCATGGTGCGGCAATGACGGCATTGCGCAAGGAACTCATCGATTCGCTCGGCGTCGACCGCGCGCGCGGCGTGCTGCTGCGCATGGGCTACGCCTCGGGTGCGTGCGATGCCGAGTGGGCGCGCAAACTCTATCCCGATGCGTCGCCGACCGAGCTTCTCGCCACCGGCCCGGCGCTGCACATGCTGGAAGGCATGGTTTGCGGTGCCACCGACAAAATGGAAATGGACATCGCCAAGGGCGTATTTCTGGGTGAATTCACCTGGACGGCCTCGTTTGAGGCGGATGCCCACATCCAGCTATTCGGCCTTTCGCCCGACCCCTGCTGCTGGATGCAGGTGGGCTATGCGTGCGGCTATTCGAGCACTCTGATGGGCAAGTTCATTCTCTACCGGGAAACCCAGTGCGTAGCCGCCGGCGCACCCTGCTGCAAGATCACCGGTCGCCCGGCGGACGAGTGGACCGGGGTCGAAGACGAGCTGAAATATTTCGAGCCCGATTCGGTGGCGGATCACATCCTGGCCCTGCAGGACCAAGTGCAGTCTCTGCGCTACTCGATCGACAATGACCTCGACACCGACGACCTGATAGGCGTTTCGCCAGGCTTCAAGCAGGCCGCCGGCCTGCTCAAACGTGCCGCGCAAAGCCAGGTGACCGTGCTGCTGCTGGGAGAAACCGGCGTCGGCAAGGAAATGTTCGCGCGAGCCCTGCACAAGGTCGGCAATCGTGCCGAGCATCCCCTCATCGCCGTCAATTGCGCGGCCCTGCCGGAGCAGTTGATCGAATCGGAGCTGTTCGGGGTCGAGAAGGGAGCATTTACCGGTGCCCAGCAGTCGCGCCCGGGGCGTTTCGAGCGGGCGCACGGCGGCACCCTGTTCCTCGACGAAGTCGGCGAGCTGTCGGCGTCGGCGCAAGCCAAGCTGTTGCGGGTGCTGCAGGAAGGCGAACTGGAACGGATCGGCGACTCGCGTACGCGCAAGGTGGATGTGCGCGTGGTCGCTGCGACCAATGTTGACCTCGCGCAAGCCGTGGCGGAAGGCCGGTTCCGCCGGGATCTCTACTATCGGCTGAATGTCTATCCCGTGACCATTCCGCCCTTGCGCGAGCGCAAGGAGGACATCGCCCTGCTGGCACAGCGCTTCCTCGAGAAATATCTGGTACGCCACAGCAAGAAGGTGCTCGGCATTACCGACCAGGCCATGCATGCGCTCAAGCAATACAGCTGGCCGGGCAACGTGCGGGAACTGGAGAATGTCATCGAACGCGGCGTCATCCTGGCGCCCGCCGGCGGACGCATCGACTTGTCGGACCTGTTTCCCTCGGTGACGTCCGAGGCCAAGCAGCAGAACCTGGCGGCCCTTGCCAGGGACGGCAGCGTACTCAAGCGGGATGCGGGCACCGTGGAGGACTTCCTCGACTATGTGCTGAAGAACCAGGTCAGCCTGGAAAATGTCGAGAGCGTCCTGCTCAAGGCCGCCGTCGAGCGCAGCAAGGGCAACTACAGTTCCGCCGCGCGCATGTTGGGCATGACCCGCCCGCAATTTGCCTATCGCATGAAGAAGCACAACCTCGATGTCACCTGATATTGCCCGCGCTTGCTTCAGGCGTCACCTTGTTACCAAATGATCAAATCGCAAAAAATCCTGACCATTTGATAAGCCAATAAAATCAATATGTTGCATAGCAACAAGAAAAGCTGTATTGATAACAGCTAGATAGTCTCTGGCACGTCCCCTGCTAAGTAGTTGCCATTCCACAAGGCATATGTGGGCTTACAACGAGAGGGGAAGCCAATGAAACGCCTAGACCTTATCCGCGTGCTCGCGGCTGCTGCGGTATTTGTCGCGTCCGGCCAGGCCAACGCCGACAGCACAGGCAAGTGGCAGAGCAGCCAGGAGATCTACGACAAGGTTTGCGGCTATTGCCACGAGGCGAATGTCGGCCCGGTGATCACCGGACGAAACCTCATGCCGGAGTACATCCAGGCCATCGTGCGCAATGGCAACCGCGCCATGCCGGCCTTCCGCGAGTCCGAGATCAACGATGCGGCGCTGGCGGGGGTGGTGAAACTCGTCAGCACCAGCCCGGCTGCGGCGAAGAAGTAGGCCCGCCATGGACAGGCGCAACTTCATCAAGTCGCTGCTGGCCAGCGGCGTCCTCGGCTCCAGCCCTCTGGCAGCGCAGGCGGCAAGCGATCTCTTCGCGCCCGGGACGGCGCAGCCGGTGCTGATCGTCGGCCAGAGCGGTTTGCCGCATGCGGACGAACTCGTCGCCCGCCTGGAGCGGGTGTTCGCTGCAGCGGGGATCGATTACGTGCAGGCCAGGGCGAGTGGTGGCGAGCTGACCGACTATACACACGTCATTGTGCTGCTCGACCGGGTTCCCGGCCGGCGCGTCATCGGTGTCATGGACGCTGCCGCCGCATTGATCTTTCAGGAACTGGCGGCGGCGCGCGGCGCGGCCTGCGCACTCAGCACCCATCACCGCTTCGCCGCGCAGGAAGTGCGGCACTGCTGCATCTCGGCCGGGCTGGACACAAGCATCGTCTGGTCGGATTCCCTTGCCGATCATGCCGAGCGCATCGGCCGCCTCTATGCCGGAACGCTAGCCGGGCCGGAGTCGGCGGTGGACCGCAGCGCTCCGGTGGTGCGGGAAGAACCGGACAGGGCGGCGGACGCCACCCCGGGCAGCCTGGTTTCCTTTCTGATCACCGTCTGATACGCCCGGCGGAACGCGTGTTGCGGCAGACCCCGAGGAGGCGCCGATGAGCAAGTACATTGCATTGCCGAAGGGGGTTGCCGAGGCGGATTTCGACAAGGCGATTGCCGAGTTCAAGAAGATACTCGGCGCAGACAACGTTCTGCACAGCCGTGAGCGCCTCGCGCCCTACCTGAAGATCATGATCCCGGCGCAGATAGAGGAGCACACGCCGTCGGCGGCGATCATGCCGGAGAGCGTCGAGCAGATCCAGCGCATCCTGCGCGTCTGCAATCGCTACAAGACCCCGGTCTGGCCGATTTCGACGGGGAAGAATTTCGGTTACGGTTCGGCCGCACCGGCGACGCGCGGCCAGATCGTGCTCGACCTCAAGCGACTCAACCGGATCATCGAAGTCGACCCGGACCTGTGCTACGCCCTGGTCGAACCGGGCGTCACCTATCAGCAGCTGCATGACTACATCAAGGAAAGAAATCTTCCGCTCTGGCTCGACCCGCCCATCCCCGGTCCTGTTGCCAGCCCGCTGGGCAATACCGTGGAACGCGGCGTCGGCTATACGCCCTACGGCGAACACTTCCTGTTTTCCTGCGGCATGGAAGTGGTGCTGGCCAACGGCGACATCCTGCGCACCGGCATGGGCTCGATGCCGAATTCGAATACGTGGCAGGTTTTCAAATGGGGTTACGGGCCCAGCCTCGACGGCATTTTCACGCAATCGAACTTCGGCATCGTCACCAAGCTGGGCATCTGGCTGATGCCGGCGCCGCCCGCCTACAAGCCCTTCGTCGTGCGCTATCCGGACCAGGGCGACATCGTCAAGGCGATCGAAACCGTGCGCCCGCTGCGCATCGCCCAGGTCATCCCCAATGCCGGCACGGTATCGAATGCGCTGTGGGAGCTCGCCGTGGTCAACCGCCGCGCCGACCTTTACACGGGTGAAGGCGCGATTCCGGACGCGTCCGTCGCGAAGCTGGCGAAAGCGCATGGCGTCGGTTCCTGGAACGTGTATACGGCCCTGTATGGCACGGAAGAAACCATTGCCGAGCACTGGAAGATCGTCACGGCGGCCTTCAAGGCATCGGGCGGCACGGTGCTGACGCAGGAAGACCTCGGGCCCGACGATCCGCTGTTCAATTACCGGCGCGACGTGATGCGCGGCGACCTGACGATGCGTGAGTTCGGGCTTTACAACTGGCGCGGCGGCGGCGGTTCGATGTGGTTTGCGCCGGTCTCGCAGGCACGCGGCAGCGAGACGCTGAAGCAGATGGGCCTCGCCAAGCGGATCCTGAACAAGTACGGCATCGATTATGTCGGCCTCTTCGTCATCGGCTGGCGCGACATGCACCACATCATCGACATCCTGTACGACCGGACCCTGCCCGCGGAGTTGGCAAAGGCCCGCAGCTGCTACGACGAGCTGCTCGACGACTTCGCCCGCGAAGGCTACGGCGTCTATCGCACCAACATCGATTTCATGGACAAGGTGGCGAAGCTCTATGGGCCGGTGAAGGCCAGCGTGAATCGCAAGATCAAGAAGGCGCTCGATCCGAACGGCATACTCGCTCCAGGCAAATCGGGGATCCACCGATGACCGGGCGCGGAAGCGGTAATGCGGCAAACAAGAAATCAAATCAAGCGGAGGCAGGAAGATGAGTACAAAGCGCAAGGCTTTGCCCAAGGGCATCGCGGCAGGCGAATTCGACAAGGCGATCAAGGAGTTGAAAGCCATTCTGGGCGACGAGAATGTCCTGGTCGACGAGGTGCGCCTGGCGCCCTACAACAAAATCATGATGCCGGTACCCAATGACCAGCACGCGCCCTCGGCCGCCATCACGCCGGCCAGCGTCGAGCAGATCCAGGGTGTGCTGAAGGTACTCAACAAGTACAGGATTCCCGTCTATCCAATCTCGACCGGCAAGAACCTCGGTTACGGCTCCGCGGCGCCGGTGCAGCGCGGCCAGATCGTCATGGACCTGCGGCGCATGAACAAGATCATCGAGGTCGATCCCGACCTGTGCACCGCGCTGGTGGAACCCGGCGTCACCTATCAGCAGCTCTACGACTACCTGCAGGAGAAGAAGCTGCCGCTGTGGTTCTCCTGCCCGGCGCCATCGGCGATTGCCGGGCCGCTGGGCAACATGGTCGATCGCGGCGTCGGCTACACGCCTTATGGCGAGCACTTCCTGTTTTCCTGCGGCATGGAAGTCGTGCTGGCCAATGGCGACGTGCTGCGCACCGGCATGGGTTCGATGCCGAATTCGAACACCTGGCAGGTCTTCAAGTGGGGCTACGGGCCGACGCTCGACGGCATGTTCACCCAGTCCAACTACGGCATCGTGACAAAAATGGGCATGTGGCTGATGCCGGCGCCGCCCGATTTCCGTCCCTTCTGCATCCAGTATCCCAACGAAACCGACATCACCAAGATCGTCGACGCGCTGCGCCCCTTGCGCATCGCGATGGTCATACCCAATGCGGTCGTCATCGCCCACACGCTGTGGGAAGCGCCCTGCACGCCGGTCAAGCGTGCCGACTACTACACTGGCCCCGGCGCGATTCCCGATGCCGCCGTGGGCAAAATCCAGAAGGACCACAACATCGGCGCCTGGAACGTGTATGCCGGCCTCTACGGCACCAAGGAAACCAACGATGCCAACTGGAAGATCATCGAGGCGGTGGCGGCCGGAACCGGCGGCAAGATCATCACCGCCGAGCAGTCGAAGGGCAGCCAGGCGCTGCAGTACCGCTTCGACCTGATGAAGGGTAAGCCCAATCTCGGCGAGTTCGGCCTCTACAACTGGCGCGGCGGCGGCGGCTCGATCTGGTTCGCGCCGGTGTCGCAGGCCAAGGGCTCGGAAACCCTGAAGCAGATGAAAATGGCCAAGGACATCCTGGCCAAGTATGGCTTCGATTATGTCGGCGAATTCATCGTCGGCTGGCGCGACATGCACCACGTCATCGACCTGCTCTTCGACCGTTCCGACGAGACGCAGACCAAGAACGCCTACGCCTGCTACGACGAACTGCTGCATACCTTCGCCAAGGAAGGCTACGGCATGTACCGCGCCAACACGGCATTTGCCGAGAAGGTCGCGGCGACCTACGGGCCGGTCAAGCGCAGCGTCGAGAAGAAGCTGAAGAAGGCGCTCGATCCCAACAACATCCTCGCACCCGGCCGCTGCGGGATAAGCCTTTAACGCTCATGGTCACGCGAGACTGCCCACAGAGGATGAAATACGCGAAGGGCGAATTGAAGGCCCGCCCCCCCATCCCCCCTCACGGGGGGCGACAGATCGGCTCGCTTCGCTCGAATATCACCAGTCGCTCCGAAC
>VEPA01000253.1 GCA_012026675.1 Betaproteobacteria bacterium
CAGGGCCTGACCGGCGAGTTGGCTGAGGGCTTTTTCATCAACCCGACGCTGTTCGACAATGTCACCACCGAAATGAGCATCTACCGCGACGAGATCTTCGGCCCGGTGCTTTGCGTGGTGCGCGTGCCGACTTTTGCCGCGGCCGTGGACCTGATCAACCGCAACAGTTTCGCCAACGGCGTCGCTTGCTTCACCCGCGACGGTGGCACCGCGCAGGCCTTCGAGAAAAAGATCGAGGTCGGCATGGTCGGCATCAACGTCCCAATCCCGGTGCCCATGGCCTGGCATTCCTTCGGCGGCTGGAAGGCCAGCCTGTTCGGCGACCACCACATCTACGGCGAGGAAGGCGTGCGCTTCTACACCCGCTACAAGGCCATCATGCAGCGCTGGCCGGGCTCGGAGTCGAAGGGACCCGAGTTCGTGATGCCGGTGAATGAGTGACGCAGCAAAGCAATTTCGGCGAGTTCGACTACGTAATCGCGGGGGGCGGCACTGCCGGCTGCGTGCTGGCCAACCGCCTCTCGGCCGATCCCGACGTGACCGTGTTGCTGCTCGAAGCCGGCGGCAAGGATGACTGGATCTGGATCCACATCCCGATCGGCTACCTCAAATGCATCAACAACCCGCGCACCGACTGGTGCTTCAAGACCGAAGCCGAGCCCGGGCGCAACGGCCGGGCCATTATTTACGCGCGGGGCAAGGTGCTCGGCGGCTGCTCGTCGATCAACGGCATGCTCTACCTGCGCGGCCAGGTGCGCGACTACGACGAATGGGCGCAGATCACCGGCGACTCGCGCTGGAACTGGGACAGCGTGCTGCCGGTGTTCAGGCAGAGCGAGGACTACTGGGGCGGCGCCGACGCGATGCACGGCGACAAGGGCGAATGGCGTGTGGAGAAGCAGCGCCTGCACTGGGACATCCTCGACCGCTACACCCAGGCCGCGCAGGAAGCGGGAATTCCGTTCAGGCAGGACTACAACCGCGGCGATAATTTCGGTATCGGCCACTTTGAAGTGAACCAGAGGAAGGGCGTGCGCTGGAATGCCTCGAAAGCCATGCTGCGCCCGGTACTGCACCGGCCCAACCTGAAGGTCGTCACCGGCGCGCTGATCGACAAGTTGATCCTCGATGGCAGGGAAGCGCAAGGCGTCGAGTTCAACCTCAATGGCGTGCCACATCGCGCCACGGCGCGCATCGAGACCCTGCTTACGGCGGGCGCCATCGGCTCACCGACCATCCTGCAGCGTTCCGGCATCGGTCCCGCCAAAGTGCTGCAGAACCGCGGCGTGCCGCTGGTGCATGAAAGCCCCGGCGTCGGCGGCAACCTGCAGGACCATCTGCAGTTGCGCATGATCTTTAAAGTGCATGGCATCGCCACGCTGAACCAGCGCGCCAACAGCATCTGGGGCAAGGCGATGATGGCTTTGGAGTATGCGCTGTTCCGCACGGGGCCGCTGTCGATGGCGCCGAGCCAACTGGGCGGCTTTTTCCATTCCTCGCCCGAGGTAGCCACGCCCGACCTCGAATTTCACGTCCAGCCGCTGTCGCTGAACAAGTTCGGCGAGCCGCTGCATTCCTTCCCGGCCTTCACCGCCAGCGTCTGCAACCTGCGGCCGACCTCGCGCGGCGTGGTGCATATCCGCGACCGCAATCCGGCGACGGCACCGGTCATCGCGCCGAATTACCTGTCAACGGACAACGACCGCCTGGTCGCCACACGCGCACTGCGCCTGACCCGCCGCATTGTCGAACAACCCGCCATGGCCCCTTACCGGCCCGAGGAACACCAGCCCGGCGCGCAGGTACAGAGCGACGAGGAACTGGCCAGAGCCGCCGGCGACATTGGCACCACCATTTTCCACCCTACCTGCACCTGCGCCATGGGCCGCACGGACGACCCGAACGCAGTGGTCGATTCCGAGTTGCGCGTGCGTGGCATCGCGCGACTGCGCGTGATCGACGCCTCGATCATGCCGACCATCACCTCGGGCAACACCAACGCGCCGACGGTGATGATCGCCGAGCGCGGCGCCGAATTGATCCGCGCCGCGAGAAGAATCGCCCCGTGACCGGCCCACTGATTGATTACCACAACGGCATCTACGCGTTCGATGCCGGCTACGTTCGCCCGCTGCTGGCAGCCATCCACATGATCGAAAGCGACGGCCGTGCGGCATTTGTCGACACCGCCAATTTCGAGGTCATGCCGCAGGCGCTGGCGGCTCTTGAAGCGCGCGGCCTCGGACCGGAAGCTGTGGATTTCGTGATCCTGACCCACATCCACCTCGACCATGCCGGCGGCGCCGGTGTCATGATGGAGGCCTTTCCCAACGCCAAACTCGTAGTGCATCCGCGCGGCGCACGGCACATGATCGAGCCGACCAGGCTGATGGCCGGCGTCGAGGGCGTCTATGGCCAGGAACGGGCGCGAAAAATGTACGGCAAACTGATCCCGATCGCCGCCGACCGCATCATCGAGGCCCGCGACAACACGGTGCTTAAACTTGGTTCGCGCGAACTTCTCTGCATCGACGCACCGGGGCATGCAAAACACCACATTGCCATCGTCGACCGACAGTCGAGCGGCATCTTCACCGGCGATACCTTCGGCGTTTCCTATCGCGAAATGGACGTCAATGGCCGGCCGCTGATCTTTCCCTCGTCGAGTCCGATCCAGTTCGACCCGGACGAGATGCGTTCTTCCATCGAACGCATGCTGTCCTTCAAGCCGGACGCGGTCTACCTGACCCACTTCAGCCGCCTCGCACCGCCCGCCGAACTCGGCGGCAAGGTACTCGACCTGCTCGACCGCTATGTCGGGATCACGCTCGCGGCCAGCGATGAGGAAGACAAGACCGCAGCAATCCGCGACGGCCTGATCCGGCTGCTGCTTGACGAAGCCAGGCAGCACGGATGCAAGCTTCCCGACCAGGAAATCCTCGACATCTGGCATCTCGACCTGGAACTCAACGCCCAGGGCCTTGCCTACTGGCTGGAAGCGCAAGACCCGGGCTAACCGGCCTAATCGGGTCGCATATCTTCCACGGCGATGATGCCGGCCTGACGGCCGGAGAGAACTCTCTGCAGCTGGCTGCTGCATCGCAACATGCGATGCGATGACTTTGCGTCCGATTCTTGTCCTGAATCAAATTACCAACCACTACGGTCGGGTTATCCTCCGCCCCCATTGGTGTGAGTTCCAATTTTTTTGTTTCAACCGCGCGCTGCAGCGCGCTAACGTAGAGGGTAAAACCATGGCGAATAACAACGACGACGATGTTCCATTCATGCAGAAGTTGCTGGACAACCACTTCCTGCTCCTGTTTCTCGGGGTAGCGTCTCCCGGAGTCCTTTACATCCTGTGGGGCATCATCGACATCATGAGTGTCCCCCTCGCCAAGTAAGCATTTCAGTCAATCAGGGAGAAATCTATGAGTGCAATCCTGCCGCCGTCAGAGCGGTTGTGGTGGAAACAGCCAATCGCCGGGCAAGAATGGGCCTGGATCGGTATCGCCTTCGTCTGGGCCATGATCATGTTCATCATGATGGTCTACTGGCACATCAACGGTAAGCAGAACCTATCCAACGAGGTTTACAAGACGACAACCGAGATGTTCCAGGCCAAGACGGATGCCTTCGTCAAGGAAAATACGATCCGTACCGAAACCGACCAGCAGATTCCGGTGGTCAAGCCCAATGCCAAAGGCGAAGCCTTCCTCCTGGCGCGCCTGTGGGCCTGGTATCCGATCCTGGAATTGGAAGCCGGCAAGACCTACAAGATTCACCTCTCGTCGGTCGACTACAACCACGGATTTTCGCTGCAGCCGACCAACATCAACATCCAGGTCATCCCCGGCTACGAGCACGTGGTCAAGATGACGCCGACCAAGGCTGGCACCTACGCCATCGTCTGCAATGAATACTGCGGCATCGGGCACCACACGATGCTCGGCCGTATTTACGTGAAATAAGGGGATACATAGATGGCAACTACTTACCGTACCTGTCCGCGCACCGGGTTGCAGTTCGATCTCGACGCAGACAAGCTGATGCGCTGGAACGCCGTGGCCGGCGTACTCTGGCTGCTGGTGGGCGGCATTACCGCCCTGCTGGTGATCCTGACCCGCTGGCCGGCGATCAAGCTGCTTCCGGCCGACCAGTTCTACCTGATCCTGACCGCGCACGGCATCGACATGCTGATCCTGTGGATCA
>VEPA01000074.1 GCA_012026675.1 Betaproteobacteria bacterium
TCCTCGACCTGATCCAGGAAGGCAACATCGGCCTGATGAAGGCGGTGGACAAGTTCGACTACCGCCGCGGCTACAAGTTCTCGACCTATGCCACCTGGTGGATCCGGCAGGCCATTACGCGCTCGCTCGCCGACCAGGCGCGCACCATCCGCATCCCGGTGCACATGATCGAGACCATCAACAAGATGAACCGCATCAGCCGCCAGATCCTGCAGGAAACCGGTCTCGAACCGGATCCGGCGACCCTCGCGATCAAGATGGAAATGCCGGAAGAGAAGATCCGCAAGATCCTCAAGATTTCCAAGGAGCCGATCTCCATGGAAACGCCGATCGGCGACGACGACGATTCCCACCTTGGCGATTTCATCGAGGATCAGGCCACGCTGTCGCCGGACGACGCCGCGCTGTTCGCCAGTCTGCGCGACGTGACCAAGGAAGTGCTGGACAGCCTCACGCCGCGCGAGGCCAAGGTCCTGCGCATGCGTTTTGGCATCGAGATGAACACTGATCACACGCTGGAGGAAGTCGGCAAGCAGTTCGACGTCACGCGTGAACGCATCCGCCAGCTCGAGGCCAAGGCATTGCGCAAGTTGCGTCACCCGACACGCTCGGAAAAACTTCGCAGCTTCCTCGATTCCGAGACCTGATTGCGCAGCACCAACGGCTCATGCAACGCGAGCCGTTGCGGTTCTACGAAGGGCCTGTAGCTCAATGGTTAGAGCAGAGGACTCATAATCCTTTGGTTGCGAGTTCGAGTCTCGCTGGGCCCACCAGCATTTCAAGGGTTGGCAGGCGGAAGGCAACGGGTGATCGGATGCCGTAACTTTCGAAGGCAGGCACCAAGTAGTTTGTTTTGATGAATGGAGGCGGTGGATTCCATGATTTCACCTTCAAGCGGAGCATTTGACATGCAAGAAATAATGCAATACCTGAAAGACAACGGCCAGCGTTTCGACTCGGAAATTGCTGCCGCGACGGGGATGTCGCTGGCAAAAGTGCGCCGTTCGATCACCGACCTGTCGGCGCGCGGCGAGATCTCCAAGTGCAGCGTGACCCGCTTCAACAACGGCGAAAAAATCGAAGCCGTGCTGTGCCGCGTGGCGGGATACATTCCGCCCAAGAGCCCGGGCCGCAAACCGGGCGCGTCGAGCTAGAACTCGGCCGACCTTCCCTGCTCCGGGGCGTCCATGCCTCAGGAGGGAATGCGCTTGAGTGGCGCAACCGCCCTGAAGCGCAGATTCCGACTGCCATTTCGGCATTTGACAGGCTTTGCATGTTCGCTGATTGTCGTCTCCTGTTCGCCGTCCTAGTCGTCGCAGTACTTCCCGGCTGCGCCTTGCTGGGCGAAAAGCCGGTGCTGCCGCCGGCACCCGTTCCCCTCGCAGTCCCCGTCAAGATCGGCCTGGCTCTGGGTGGCGGCGCGGCGCGCGGCTTTGCCCATATCGGCGTGATCAAGGCGCTGGAAGCGCAGGGCATCGTGCCCGACATCATCGTTGGCACGAGTGCCGGCGCCGTGGTCGGTGCGTTGTATGCCTCCGGACTCAACGGCTTCGAATTGCAAAAAGTGGCCATTGACATGGACAAGAGCCACATCTTCGACTGGAACGTCTCGCTGCGCGGCCCGCTCAAGGGCGACCCGCTGCGCAATTTCGTCAATGACATGGTCGACAACCGGTCGCTGGACAAGCTCAAGCGCAGCTTCGGCGTGATGGCCACCGACTTCAGCAGCGGCCAGCCGGCCCTGTTCCGCACCGGCAACACCGGCTGGGCGGTGCAGGCTTCGGCCGCGGTGCCGGGCGTGTTTCAGCCCGTCAGCATCAGCGGCCGCGACTACGTCGACGGCGGCCTGGTCAGTCCCGTCCCCGCGCGCGCGGCGCGCGGCCTCGGCGCCAGCTTCGTCATTGCCGTCGATATTTCCGCCAAGCCACGCGACGGCCGCAACGGCAACAGCTTCGACATGCTGCTGCAATCCCTCGCGATCATGGGCCAGGCTATCAGCCGCCACGAACTGGCCGAGGCCGATATCGTGATTCGCCCGGCCACGGGGGAACTGTCCGCCACCAGCCTGGAGGACCGTCACCGCGCCGTGCTCGAAGGCGAAAAGGCCGCCGCGGCGGCCATGCCGGAAATCAAGGAAAAACTGGCGCGCTTGCGCGCCCCCGCGCTCGCCGCGGCTACGCGCTGACGGCGCCGCCTTACGCCCTGGGGCGGTTCGCCGCCAGCGGCACCATGAGGTCAATGGCCTTCAGCAGGATGCGATAGGTATCACGATCGAAAGTCGGTGGCGACACATCGAGCAACTCGTGCAGGTCCGCTTCGCTGAACGCCGTCCCGAGATGGCGCCAGCGGTCAAACAGATGTACCTCCTCGCCCTCCCTGATCCATGCTGGCCCGGCGAAGGGCCAGGGTGAAAGCTGATGGCGGCCCAAGGCCGCCATCAGGCGGGCGCTGTGGAAGGACACCGGCTCCTTGCCGACGCAGGTGCCCTTGCATTGCTGCAACTGATGGGCAAAACACGGCTTGCCGGGCTTGACCCTCTCCAGTCCGAGCAGCGAGTGACATAGACGGTGCTCCTTCGCCAGTTCGGTCAGGGTCCGCTTCGCCTCCTTCGCACCCTTGAACGGTCCGTACAGGTGCTTCTGCTGCCCGTTGCCGAGGTCGCTCGCCGGCAGCAGCGCCGGCCGCCACTCGCCGGCCCGCAGCTCGATCAGCTGCCAGAAACAGAGTTCCTCGTTGCGGCGCAAGACACGGTTATGAATCGGCTGCAATTGCTTGATCAGCGCCGCCTCCCTGAGCAGTGCGCCGATCTCGCCGCCGGTTGCAATGCACTCGATGCGCCTCACCTGCTGCGCCAGGTTCATTTCCCTTGCCGCCGCATGATCGGCGGCGAAGTGGGCCAACACCCGTTTCTTCAATTCCTTGCTCTTGCCGACATACAGCGGCAGCTCGTTCTCGCCGTAGAACAGGTAAACGCCGGGGCCCTCGGGCAGGTCGTCGATCGCCGCCGGATCGAGACCGGCGGGCAGACTCGGGCGCGCCGTCAGCGCCTTGACGGTTTGCGCCAGCAGTTCAGGCGCCACCTCGGCCTGCAACCGGCGCCAGAACTGGTGGATCAGCCGGGCATCGCCGAGGGCCCGGTGGCGGCTGCTCACGGTGAGATCGTGGCGCTCGATGAGGCTGTCCAGGTTGTGCTTGGCATGCTGCGGAAACAGCTTGCGCGATAGCTTGACGGTGCATAACACTGTGGCGCGAAAATCTTGGCCGGCGCGCCTGAATTCGTTCTTCAGGAAACCGTAGTCGAAGCGCGCGTTGTGGGCGATGAAAAGCCGCCCTTCGAGACGCGCCTTGACCTCTTCCGCAACATCTTCGAAGGCCGGCGCAGCGGCCACCATGGCGTTGGAAATGCCCGTCAGTCGCTCGATGAATCCAGAAATCGGGGTTCCCGGATTGACCAGACAGGACCACTCGCGCACGCCGTTTTCATCGACCTCGACAATGCCGATTTCGGTAATGCGGTCGGCCGTCGCCGTGGCACCGGTGGTTTCAAGATCGACAAAGGCCAGAGCGGGGAAGGACATGAAGGGCAGCGAGTGACATCGAGAAGACGGATCATAGCCTGCACCGGCCTGCGATATCCCACCAGGGGATACCGTCACGGGCAAAACGCTCGTGACATAATCAAAAACATGAACGCCGCCTTCCCCATCCGCTACGTCGATCCCGTGTTCCGCCCGCCCAGCGAAGCGGAATCGCTGATCCTGCCGGTGACCGACGGCTGCTCGTGGAACCAGTGCACTTTCAGCGAGATGTACACCGCGCCGCAGAAA
>VEPA01000017.1 GCA_012026675.1 Betaproteobacteria bacterium
GCTGGCGCCGCTGGACATGATCATCCAGGTGCTGATCAACCCGCAGCACTACCTGATGTTCTTCGTGTACATGGGCGCGGGCGGAGTCCTCGCGGCCGTGGTGTTTGCCCTTAGCGTGGTGTCGATGCCGATGTTGATCGACCGCCGTTGCGATCTGATCAGCGCGCTGGTCACCAGCGTCAATGCCGTCGCTGAAAACCCGCTGCCGCTCGCCGTCTGGGCGGTCGTCATCATGCTGCTTACCGGCCTCGGCTTTGCCACGGCCCTGGTCGGGCTGGTTCTGGTCATGCCCTGGCTTGGTCATGCCAGTTTTCACGCCTACCGGGATTTGGTCGAGCCGGTGGCGAACCCATGTCCCGGAATGCCATGTCCGCCCGCTGCGGGTACTTGAAACAGCTGGCACCAACCCGATCTGGAACCAATGAATCCACTGCTCGATTTCAGCGGCCTGCCCCGCTTTGACGCGGTTCAGCCGGAACACGTTACTCCCGCCATCCGCCAGCTGCTTGACGAAAATCGTGCCCTGATCGAGCGCCTCATTGCAGCGGAAACGGCGGCAAACTGGGATGCCTTCGTGCAGCCCATGCTCGATGCAGGCGAACGCTTGTCGCGCGCCTGGGGCATCGTCGGCCATCTGCATTCGGTCAATGACGTGCCGCCCTGGCGCGAGGCCTACAACGCCATGCTGCCGGAGGTATCGGGCTTCTACGCCGACCTCGGGCAGAACCTGGCGCTGTTCGCCAAGTACAAGGCCTTGGCTGCCGGACCCGAGTTCGCCACGCTGTCGGCGCCGCGGCGCCGCGTCATCGAAAACGAGTTACGCGATTTCCGCCTGTCCGGCGCGGAACTGCCGGAGGACAGGAAGCCGCGTTTCAAGGAAATCCAGGAGGAACTGTCGGCACTGGGGGCAAAGTTCTCCGAGAACGTGCTGGATGCCACCAACGCCCACGCCGAGTGGGTCGAGAACGAGGCCGATCTTGCCGGCCTGCCCGAAGATGCAAAGCGCGCCGCAAGGGCGGCCGCGGAGAAGGACGGCCGGGCTGGATGGAAGTTCACCCTGCATGCGCCGTCCTACATTCCGGTGCTGCAGTTCTGCGACAACCGCTCCCTGCGCGCGCGCATGTATCGCGCCTATGCCACGCGGGCCTCGGAATTCGGTCCTGCGGAGCGCGACAACGGCCCGCTGATCGAGCGCCTGCTGGCCTTGCGTCATGAAGAAGCACAGATGCTCGGTTACGCCAATTTTGCGCAAGTATCGCTGGCGACCAAGATGGCCGATTCGCCGCAACAGGTCGCGGCCTTCCAGCGCGACATGGCAAAGAAGGCGCGCCCGTTTGCCGAGCGCGATGTCAATGAGTTGCGCGAATTCGCGCGACAGGAACTGGGCATGGCGACCCTGGAAAGCTGGGATCTGTCCTGGGCCGCGGAAAAGCTCAAGCAGCAGCGCTACAGTTTTTCTGACGATGAAGTGAAGCAGTACTTTCCCGAACCCAAGGTGCTGGCCGGGCTGTTCCGCGTCATCGAATCCCTGTTTGCCGTGAAGCTGGCGCCCGATACCGCGCCGGTGTGGCATCCGTCCGTGCGCTTCTTCCGCATCGAGCGCGAGGGCAAACTCATCGGCCAGTTCTACCTCGACCTGTATGCGCGCGAAACCAAGCGCGGCGGTGCCTGGATGGACGAGGCGATCACGCGCCGCCGCATACTCGGCGGCGTGCAGACGCCCGTGGCTTACCTGAATTGCAATTTCCCGTCTCCCGTCGGCGACAAGGAGGCAACCTTCAGCCACGACGACGTGATCACCCTGTTCCACGAGTGCGGCCATGGCCTGCATCATCTGCTGACGCAGGTGGATGAATTGCCGGTGTCGGGCATCCACGGCGTTGAATGGGACGCGGTCGAATTGCCGAGCCAGTTCATGGAAAATTTCTGCTGGGAATGGGATGTGCTGTCGGGCATGACCGGCCATGCCGAAACCGGCGCACCGCTGCCGCGCGCCCTGTACGAGAAGATGATCGCGGCGAAGAACTTCCAGAGCGGCCTGCAGATCCTGCGCCAGATCGAGTTCGGCCTCTTCGATCTGTTGTTGCACTGCGAGCTCGTACCCGGCGCCGGGCGCAGCTTCATGGATTTGCTCGCCGCCGTGCGCAGCGAAGTGGCGGTTTTGCTGCCGCCGGAATGGAACCGCTTCCCGCACAGCTTTTCGCACATCTTTGGCGGCGGCTATGCGGCGGGCTATTACAGCTACAAGTGGGCCGAAGTCCTGTCCGCCGACGCCTACGCGGCCTTCGAAGAAGCCGCGAAAACCGGCGGCAGCACACTCGATGCCGCAACCGGCGAACGTTTCTGGCGGGAAATCCTGTCCGTCGGCGGGTCCCGTCCCGCACTCGAATCGTTCAAGGCATTTCGTGGCCGCGAACCGCAGCCGGATGCCTTGCTGCGGCACAACGGCATGGCCGAGCATGCGTAAATCGGCGGCCTGACTGCCATAACGCCAGCGCCGTCCGCAAGGGAGACCGTCTCCGGCTTTGCCGCAGACATAACTTTCGTGCCGGCGTTCAGTAGCCCTTTTCGCGCAGCCTGTCCTTGGCCAGGGCGGCACTGAAATCAAGCCCCGTGAAAAACTTGCGCAAAGGGCATGGGGCTTCGATGCTGCAATCGTGCTCCCGGGCGCATTCGACCTGCGTCTGATCCAGCAGCACCATTTGACCGCAAACCGGGCAGGGCTCAATCGGCGAATCGAACATGGCACATCTCTCCTTCATGGTCTTGCATGGCCTTCGCCTTGATTATAGACAGCGGTTGCGCTCGGGTATCATCGACGCATGAAGATCGCGACATGGAACGTGAACTCGCTCAAGGTGCGCCTGCCGCATGTGCTCGACTGGCTGGCGGCGACGCAGGCGGACGTGCTCTGTCTGCAGGAAACCAAGATGGAGGACAAGGCCTTTCCCTATGCCGAACTGGAAGCTGCCGGCTACCATGCCGCGCACAACGGGCAGAAGACCTATAACGGTGTCGCCATCCTCGCGCGCGGCACCCTGGAAGATGTCCGTTTCGACATCCCCGATTTCGCCGACGAGCAGAAGCGCGTGCTGGCAGCCACGGTCAATGGCCTGCGCATTGTCTGCGCCTACATGCCCAACGGGCAGGAAGTCGGCAGCGAAAAGTACATTTACAAGCTGCGCTGGCTGGCGGCACTGAAAGACCATCTGCGCGGCGAATTGCAGCGCTTTCCGCAACTGGCCCTGCTCGGCGATTACAACATCGCGCCGGAAGATCGAGACGTGCATGATCCGGTCGCCTGGAAGGACCAGATCCTGTGTAGCGAGTCGGAGCGTGCCGCCTTCCGGCAGTTTGTCGACGTGGGCCTGGCCGACGCTTTCCGCCTGTTCGATCAGCCGCCGAAGCTCTATTCCTGGTGGGATTACCGGCAGATGGCCTTTCGCCTCAATCGCGGCCTGCGCATCGACCATATCCTGCTCTCTAAGCCGCTTGCCGATGTGTGCAGCGCCTGCGTCATCGACAAGGCGCCGCGCAAGCTGGAACGGCCTTCCGATCATGCGCCGGTGATGGCGACTATCGATCTGCGATCGCCATGACTGCGGCGGAACTGGGCACGCTCTATCCGGTGCTGGGAATGCTGCCCGCCGCGCTCCTTGGGCGCATCGTCGAGGCGCTGCAGACGCTGTCCGTGCCAGCCGGCACCGTGGTCTTCGACGAACACCAGCCCTGTCGCGGCTTTCCCTTCGTGCTTGCCGGAGCGATCCGCGTCGCCAAGCGCAGCGGCAGCGGGCGCGAACTGCCGCTGTATCGCGTACTGGCTGGCGAGAGTTGCATCCTCAGTTCGAGTTGCCTGCTCGGTCACGCCGACTACAACGCGCGTGGCGTAGCCGAAGGGCCAACCACGCTGGCGCTGCTGCCGCGTCCGCTGTTCGAGGAAATGCTGGCCGAGCCGGTGTTTCGCAATTTTATATTCGCGCTTTTCTCCGAGCGCATGGCCGAATTGATGCAGTTGGTCGAAGAAGTCGCCTTCCGCAAGCTCGATCAGCGCCTTGCCGCCCTGCTGCTGGGCAAGGGGCGGCTCGTGCATGCCACCCACCAGCAATTGGCGGATGAGTTGGGCAGTGTGCGCGAAATGGTCAGCCGCTTGCTGAAAGGCTTCGCCGAACAGGGCTTGGTGAAACTCGGTCGCGAGCAGATCGAGGTGCTCGATGCCGCGGGTTTGCGCAAAGTGGCTTCTGTGACTTAGGTTACAGTCAGGCGCCTTGCAAACTGCTGTAATGCCGCCACTGTCATTCAACCCCCGAAGGAGAACACCATGAAACTGAACGTTGGCGGCATCGACCGCGTAGTGCGTATTGCTGCAGGACTTGGACTGGTTGGCTGGGCTGCCGTGGGCGGTCCCGTGTGGGCCTGGATCGGCGTCGTGCCCCTGGCTACCGGAGCGATCGGCTGGTGTCCGCCCTATGCGATGTTGGGTTTCAGCACCTGTGCGGTGAAGAAGTCGGCCTGACGCTTCACCCGGCCGGCGGCATCCGAGCCAGCCAGTGCAGGACGCCGCGCGCCGCGGCACGTCCGCTGGCAAGGCAGGCCGTAAGCAGGTAGCCGCCAGTCGGCGCTTCCCAGTCGTTATAGAGAGGCGCAAATTTCGCATGCTTGAAGATTAGGCTAACGGGGAGTCGCGTTATATCAACGAGGCACTTTCGCTTGATGGATGATTGTTGAGCATTTGTGCAGTGAGATTCATCGGCTGGTCGCGAACCCAGCGTATGCTGCGGGCGCCGTCCCGTGCCCGCCAGTGCGATGATCCGGTCGTACTCGGCGTTCCGCAGGTCCCATAGTCAGCGCGGGGCAGAATTTGGGAACGTCTGTCCGCAAAAGTTCGCTAACCTGCGCCACGCGCTAATGGATCAACAGGAGGATTTGCCGAGGGTTACGTCAATCAATGCGTCGGCGATCTGCTGAGAGATCAGGCAAAGGCGTTCTTGGCCAGATCGATTCCTACTGTGATAATGCTCATGGACTTGCCTTGCGTTTGCACGCCACTCCTAACTGTCACCATAGTAAGGACGTCAAGAAGTGCTTCTGTAACTGACCCCGATCCAGACCATGCCCGCACTTCTCCTGATCGACATCAATATCCTCGGCATCGGCTCCATGCGCGAATACGAATTCCAGTATCGGATGCATCGAGGAAAGGCCACGGGTGCTATTCACGGCACCTTCAGCAAGTTGTCGCGGCTACTTGACGCGCATGCCTCCAAGGTTCCGGTAATACTTTGGGATGACCGTTGCCAATGGCGCGAGAAAATTCTCCCACAGTACAAGCGCCATCGGTGGAACACGCCTGAACAACAGGAATTTTTAAAAAGCTACTTGGCCCAGGCGGAGGTGACTCGCACGCTTTTGGCTCATCTCGGCGTTCCCCAGGTGGCCTGCCCGAACTTCGAGGCCGATGACTTGGCTGGATTAATTTGTCGATATAGTGATCCCTCCTGGTCTATTACCTTGGCCACGACTGACACGGATTGGTTCCAGGCGCTTCGATCGAATGTCGAATGGTATTCATCACGAAACGGTTACGTGGTGACGGAAGCTGATCTCGGCAACACGGACCTGGTTAAGGATGGACCGTTCCTGTCTACCGACCATTACATCCAAGCAAAAGCTTTGGCAGGCGATTCGTCTGACGGGATCCCAGGAGTCAACGGAGTAGGATTAAAGACGGCCGCCCGGATCATTCAAGAGCACGGAAGTCTCGAAGCCTTATGGGCAAAGCACGACGCAGGAGAACCATTAAAGGGGGCCGCCTTGCAGCGGGCAGCTGGCCACGCCTACAGGGAAATCTACTACCGAAATCTGCGCTTAATCGACTGGCGGCTAGCGCCCCGACTGCATAGAAATTTCCATGTGGAATACGAGCGACCGAGTCCGGCAGCGTTCAACGCGCTTTGCGAGAAATGGGGTCTGGACGGCATAGCAGAGTCATGGAAAGATTTCTCCGTAAACCAACTTCCAACAACATCGGCGGTGCAGCGGATTCAGATGATTTTTGAAGCAGCATCGGTCGCACAAACATCTACCGCGAATTGAAGTCCTAAGCGACTGTTTTGGCAAATGTTAATTACCGCAATGCAGAATAATATCGAACGGTAGATCACTTGCCGGATGCGGAAATTGTCGACCTGCTCTCAATTTGGATATCCGGGGACTGACAGGCTTGCCACAGGTCGCTACAGTCGCTTGATTAAGCTTTTGACCCACGACATGCAAAACTCGATGGTTTGATCGATCTGCTGCGGAGTGAAATCTGGCATGTCTTTGGAGCCGGGGCCGTGCCCTAGGTCATTTCGCACGTCGCTATAGAAGCGCTGCATCGACTGCCGCTCCCAACCTTCGATGAAGGCACCGTTCCCCTTGCTTTCGAGGTGGTTCAGAAAGTCAGAAACGCCCTTCTCATTGCCAGTGGTCCACTTCTTGATGTCGCAGATGATCTTGATCGTACTTTCTAGCGCTTTGGCGGCGTAAAAGGATGGGTCACGGCCAGCCGTGTCTCTACGATCGATCGCCTCGGCCATGTCAATGCTGACGTTCTTCCATTGGGCGTCCCTCACCAGCAGCCAGAACGGTTGCTCGACTTGCTGTTGAAGCTGCTCATCTTGCGTGATTTGGATGAAGCCGCTGTGGTAGTGCAGCGGCATACCCGCTTGCTTCAAGCGCTCGTTCAACTCGTGCACATTCGCCTCGAACGTCCTGTTCATGCCCTCGTTGATGGCCCGCATACCGTCGGATCGCTTGCCCGGAAGTGTCATCGGCTTACGCGGCATCATGTCTTGCATTTCAGCCTGAGCCATCAGTCGTGGAAACTCCTGATTCGCTTGGGCAACTTGCCTCTCTCGTGTGCGGAAAGCCAGTTCGACGAAGCTCAGTCGTCGCTTGACGAACATGTCGGGGTCCATGCTGTCAGTGAAGTTGGCGTTCAGCCACTGCTCGACCACGAAATTCATGTCGTTCCAACCCGAGTTCGTGTAAGACTTGCCCATCCACTCGGTCTGGTAGGAGTAGTACTTCGGGGAAAGCTCCTTAACCCCTATTTCCATTGACAGGCGATCGTGAATGCTAGTCCAGACCGCCTTGACGTTCTCGTCGACCTTCTTGTCGTACCCGTAGTACGTCCATATCTGCTCGTTGACGATCCTGTACGCCTGAACAAAGAGTGCAGATTCTCTCTGACTGACGGTTGTGAACAACGGTCTATCAGCGTATCTGCGAAAGAAGACATCGGTGAGCATGGACAGATTGTCTCACTCAACCGGAACCATTGGCCGTTTGGTGGAGAGTATGCGAAGCAGCTGAGGTTCTACTTATGGGCTAGGACGGCTTTCGGATCGGATGCCGGATGCGTACAATCGGCCATGAAGGGACATTGGCGCCACACGAACATGCACTATTGAATGACCGCTTTAACCTAGCCTCCTGACATGGGAGGCTAGGGGCCATCGTCCGGAGTTGGAGGTGAAACTGCCGTATGAGGTTTGCCGGGGAACAACTAGACGTTCTCGTTTTTGAGCGGCTGCTTCCAAAAGAACTCACCGAATCTTCCGTGCCCATGTTGCGGCTTGACGAATAATTGAAACATCTAAGTGCAGGGTGGCGACAGGGGTAGGCCCGCAAAGCCAGCCGATGGTTATCGTCCGGAACCAAGGGGTGCTGCTTTATCTGTCCTTCGAGCATCCGTTCAAACAGTTTCCGGGATCACTTCTCGTCACCGCGCGGCCGATCGAGCAATCGCAGTCCATTGAAGACTACGATCAGACTCGCGCCCATGTCGGCGAAGACAGCCATCCACATGGTCGCCTGCCCGGCAACGGCGAGGCCGATAAAGATGGCCTTGATACCGAGTGCGAGGACGATATTCTGCGTAAGGACCGAGGCGGTACGCCGCGACAGGCGGATGAAAGCCGGCAATTTCCGAAGGTCGTCGTCCATCAGCGCCACGTCGGCAGTTTCGATCGCGGTGTCGGTCCCGGCCGCACCCATGGCGAAACCGATGTCGGCACGTGCCAGCGCCGGCGCATCGTTAATCCCGTCGCCGACCATGCCGACAAGCTGACCATTGCTGTGCAGAGATTCGATTGCCGCCAGCTTGTCTGCCGGCAACAAGTTGCCGCGTGACTCGTCGATACCCACCTGTCGGGCAATCGATTCTGCCGTGTGGCTATTGTCGCCGGTCAGCATGACGGTTCGGATACCGAGCGCATGTAGCTCCCCGATTGCCTGCCGGCTGCTGTCCTTCACGGTATCCGCCACCGCGAACAAGGCCAACACGCGGCGCGTATCGAGGAGCAGGACGACCGTCTTGCCCTGTTGCTCCAGGGTATTGAGGCGAGTTTCCAGCGCCGGGGAACAGAGTCCAAGGTCTTCGACCAGCCGGTGATTGCCCAATTGGTAAGCGGTGTCGCCGACGCGTCCGGAAATCCCTCGACCAGGTAAGGCGGCAAAGTCATCGACATCGAACAGTTCGACACCCTGCGCTTCGGCAGCGCGGGCGACCGCCTGCGAGACCGGGTGGTCGGAGCGATGTGCGAGGCTCGCGGCGCGCCGCCGAAGCTCCGTTGCATCAGTGTCGATCAGCGCTTCGAAATCGGTCTGCGCCGGTTTGCCTTGTGTGATCGTTCCGGTCTTGTCGAGCGCCAGGACGGATAGTTTGCAGCCGTTTTCGAGATGGACGCCGCCCTTGATCAGAATCCCCGAGCGCGCCGCCGACGCCAGACCGCTGACGATCGAGACCGGCGTCGAAATGACCAGTGCGCAGGGACAGGCAATGACCAACAGGACCAGAGCGCGGTAGATCGCCTCTGGCCAAGCGCCCCCGAACGCGAGCGGCGGCACGACGATAAAAGCCAGTGCGATCGCAAAAACCGCCGGGGTATAGATGCGGGCAAACTGGTCGACAAAGCGTTGCGTCGGCGCCTTGGCGCCCTGCGCTTCCTCGACGATGCGAATGATCCTTGCCAGCGTGGACTGGCTGGCAGCGGCGGTGACGCGAATTTCCAGAGCGCCCGAGGCATTGATCGTGCCGGCAAAAACCGGATCGCCCTCGGCTTTCTCGACCGGCATGCTCTCGCCGGTGATCGGCGCCTGGTCGACCGCCGAGCGGCCGGCGACAACAATGCCGTCCAGTGCAATCCGCTCGCCGGGCTTGATGCGAATGATGTCATCGACCGGAACGCTCGCCGCCGGCACGTCGCGCCAGGTGCCGTCGGTCTGACGAATCGTCGCCGTTTCCGGCGTCAAGGCCATCAGACCGTGGATGGCGTTGCGGGCCCGGTCGACTGAGCGGGCTTCGATCAACTCGGCCAGCGCGAACAGAAAGATCACCATCGCCGCCTCTGGCCACTGACCGATCGCCATCGCCCCCGTGACGGCCAGCGACATCAGCGCATTCATGTTGAGATTGCGGTTCTTGAGCGCGATCCAACCTTTCTTATAGGTCGGTAGGCCACCGGCCAAGATCGCCACAATTGCCAGTACCGCCTCGAACAGGTGGTTGCCACTGTCGAACCAGTGCACCGCTTCGGCAGTCGCGGCGGCCACACCGGAGACGGCGAGTAGCCATCCCGGACCCGACGAGGGCGCCGTGGGCTTTGGGCCGTCCGACTCCGCGAGTTCGGCATCCATGCCCAGCGAGCGAATCGCCTCGACGGCGGCAGACAACGCGTCCGGCGCATGCAATACGACAAGTGTTCGCTGCACCAGATTGAATTCGAGTGAGTGGATTCCCACCAACCCGGACAACTTGCCGCGAATGAGCGACTCCTCCGTCGGGCAGTCCATCTGGGCGATGCGCAGTGTCGACCGCACGCTGTGGTTGCCTTTCATTGCCCGCCTCAGGGAATCTGGACTGCGCGCTGGATGTCGCTCACAAAAATCCAGCCCGCTTCGGGCTGCCCCGTGTGCGCTGCTTTGGTGATGGTGTCGACCAGCGCGGCGGCCACGCCATCAGCGCATGCCAGTTCCAGTTTGTATTCGGTGACGACCGCCTCCGCCAAATCCATTGAGTAATGCTGCTGTGTCGGATCCGTGCTCGCCAGCGGTCGTTGCACCTGGGATACCGTGATGTTGTGGCAACTGGCGCCGGGGGTAGCCAGCTCGCACAGGCCCGATTGCCGCAGCGCCTGGAGCACGTCGGCGATGCGGTGCTGACGGATGAATGCCTTGATCTCTTTCATATGGATACTCCCTTGTGCAATTCGTGAACTGTCATCGGCTCACTCGAACCGGAAATTGATGTGCGTTCCTTCATCGGTCACGCAATGCCCCTCCGGGGCTCTGTTCGCCCGCCATACGGCGTAACAGCGCAAGCTTGCGCCATTTCCGGCGCGCAACACGGGCTCGGCCGAATACACGTAGTGGTCCGTATCCATGCCTGAAGAAATCCGGTCCCAATGTCTGCGGTCGATCCCGTATTGCTGCTTCAACTTCGCTAGGTTCTGATTGCGCTCGATGGCGAAGCCACGCGCTTCAAAACGTGTTCCGCGAAATTCCAGGACCATCATCGAACCATCCGGCCCATCGTGCCGTACCGTGCCGACCGTGATCTCCCGATCGCTCTCTTCCTGAATGAGGCTGTGCGTATGCCCAACGCAGCCGGTCAGCACGAGGGCTGCCATGCATGCCACTACCGCAATCCGCGTTTTCATGCTTTTTCCCGTCCGTCGGATGTGCCCTGATCCCTCCGCTCCCTCCGGGCTTCCAGCCACTCGTACATCAACGGGAGCAACAGGAGCGTGAGCGCGGTCGAGGTGAACAGGCCACCGACGACGACGGTGGCCAGCGGCCGCTGAGTCTCCGCCCCGACGCCCTGCGACAGGAGCATGGGGATCAGGCCGAGGATCGCGACCGAAGCGGTCATCAGCACCGGCCGCAGTCGCAGCGCCGCTCCTTCGCGCACCGCCTCGCGGATGCCGAATCCCTGTCGTCGCCGGTCGTTCAGAAAAGACACCAGTACGATGCCGTTGAGCATTGCCACGCCAAACACGGCGATGAAACCGATGGCAGAGGGCACCGACACGTACTGCCCGGTGATCGCCAGGCCGAAGACGCCGCCGATGACGGCAAAGGGCACGTTGGCGATGATCAGCGTGGCGTGGGAGAGCGAGTTGAACGCCGTGTAGAGCAGGATGAAGATCAGGCCGATGGTCAGCGGCACGATCACGGCGAGCCGGGCCATGGCTCGTTGCTGGTTCTCGAAAGCGCCGCCCCACTCGATCCAGTAGCCTTCGGGCAGCTTCACCTGACTGCGGATTTTCGCCTCCGCCTCCTTGACGAAACCGTCCACGTCGCGGCCTTTCACATCCAGCTGCAGTACCGCATAGCGCTGCAACTGCTCGCGGCGCACGAAGGAGTAGCCCTCGTCGGTTTCCACCGTGGCGACCCGCGACAGCGGCACCAGCGCGCCGGACTGAGTGCGAATCGGAATGTCGCTGATCGCCTGCGGGCTATCGCGGAAGGCCGCGTCTAGCCGCACCTGGATATCGAAGCGCTTGACCCCGTCGATGACCGTGCTGACAGTCTTGCCGCCGATGCCGGCCTGGACCACTTCGAGAATCTCGTCGGCGTTGATGCCGTAACGCGCCGCCTCGTCGCGGTTGACCCTGACCACCAGTTGCGGCTTGCCCTTATTGGCTTCCAGTGAGAGATCGGCGACGCCGGGCACCTTGTCGAGCACGACCTTCGCCTCACTGGCCAGGCGATCGAGCGTGGTCAGGTCTTCCCCGTAAATCTTCAGGGCCAGGGTGGCGCGCACACCGGAGATTAGTTCCTCGATGCGCATCTGGATCGGCTGGGTGGCGGTCAGTACCACCGTCGGGATGGCCTTTTCCATGAACTCCTGCATCTCCCCTGAGAGCTCGGGCATGCTGACCCGCTTCGGCCATTCGTTCGCCGGCTTGACCTCGATCAGAATCTCCATGTAATTGACATCGGCGGTCTCGCCCTTTTCGGCACGGCCGATCATGGTGAGCGTCGATTTGACCTGCGGGAAGTTCTGCTTCAGAAGCGCATCGAAGCGCTTCGATACCGCGATGCTTTCCTCCAGCGAGGTCGAAGGGATGCCGGTCACGCGAAACATGATCGAGCCTTCCTGCAGGCTCGGCATGAACTCCTTGCCGAGGAACGGGAACGTGGCCAGCGACGCGACCAGAAGTACCAGCGCTCCGCCGATGACCTTGCGCTTGTTGTCGAGCGCCCGGTCGAGGAGTGGCAGATAGAGCTGCTTGGCCCAGCGCACGAGAAAGGTGTCCTTCTCCTCCTTCGGCTTCAGGATCAGCGCCGACAATACCGGAACCAGCGTCAGTGTCAGGACCAGCGAGCCGACCATGGCGAAGGTAATCGTTAGCGCCATCGGCTTGAACAGCTTGCCTTCCAGCCCGGTCAGCGAAAACAGCGGCAGGAACACCACAATGATGATGAGGATGGCGAAGGCGATCGGATTGATCACCTCGCGCGCCGCCTCCAGGATGATGTGGGTACGATTCACCATCTTGCCCGCCTGATGGGAGAGCAGGCGAAAGCCGTTCTCCACCATCACCACCGCGCCATCCACCATCATGCCGATACCGATGGCCAACCCGGCCAGCGACATCAGGTTGGCCGACATGCCGACGTAGCGCATGAGGATGAAGGCAATCAGCATCGCCAGTGGCAGTGTGACGACGACAACGATGGCGGAACGGATTTCCCCAAGAAACAGGAACAGTACGATGGCGACCAGGATCGAGCCTTCCAGCAGCGCACTCTCGGCCGTCGTAAGCGCCTTGTCGACGAGTTCCGTGCGGTCGTACACCGGGATGATGGAGACGCTCTTGGGCAATGCCTGCTGTGCCAGCTTGAGTTTTGCCTTGACCGCATCGACGACGTTCTTGGCATTCTCGTTAATGCGTGCCAGCGCCATGCCCAGCGCAACTTCCTTGCCGTCCCGAGTCACCGCGCCAAAACGCAGGCCGGGCGCTTCCTTCACCTCGGCTACGTCGCGGACATAGATGGGCGAGCCTTCGCGCTGCGTGATCACCACGTTGCCGATGTCGCGGGTGCCGGTGACCAGTCCCAGACCGCGCACCAGATACTGCTCGCGGCCGAGATTGACGTACTGCCCGCCAACCTGGCGATTGTTGGCGGCCAGCGCCTCCATCACCGCCTTGAAGCTGAGCCCGTACTTGATCAGTTTGTGCGGCTGGATCAGCACCTGAAACTGTTTCTCGTCGCCGCCCCAGGAAGTCACGTCATCGACGCCGGCGGCGGTGCGCAGCAGCAGTCGCACGTTCCAGTCCTGCAAGGTGCGCAGGTCCATGGTGGACAATTTCCGGTCGGTCGATTCGACGGTGTACCAGAACACCTGTCCAAGCCCGGACGAGTTCGGCCCCAGCGTTGGTTCGCCGTAGCCCTCCGGCATGCGCGCCTTGGCTTCGAGCATCTTCTCGCCGACCAGCCGGCGGGCGAAGTAGATGTCGACGTCGTCCTTGAAATAGATGCTGACGAAAGACAGCCCGAACAGCGACACGGAACGGATTTCTTCCACGCCGGGCAGGCCGGCCATGGCCGTTTCCATCGGGAAGGTGAGCAGCTTCTCCACATCCTCGGCGGCAAGCCCCGGCGATTCGGTGTAGACGTTGACCTGGACCGGCGTCACATCCGGAAAGGCGTCCACCGGCACGGCGCGGAACGCCTGCACGCCGAAGACGACGACCAGCAGGAATCCGACCAGGACCAGGACCTTGTAGCGCAGCGAGAGATCGACAATGGAATTGAGCATGGCCGGTCCTCAGTGCGAGTCGCCGATTTGCGACTTGAGCAGACGGGCCTTGAGCGCATACGTTCCGGCCGTCACCACCCGCTCGCCGGCCTGCAACCCGTTCTTGATCACAACCCGGTCACGCAGCTTTTCCCCCAGCTCGACGGCACGCGGCTCGAAGCCGCCGTGCTCCTCGACGAAGGCTGTCGGTTGCCCCTGCATCAGCACCACCGCCTCCTGCGGCAGCAGCAGCGCCTTGCCGGCGCCGCCGTTCGTGCCGCTGGTGCGGATGGCGGCGGTGGCGAACATCTCGGGTTTGAGTCTTCCACCCGGATTGGCAACCTCGACCCGCGCCTGCACCGTGCGCGACTCCTTGTCGACAACCGCCGCGATGTAGGTGAGCTTGCCCTGGAAGGATTCGCCGGGGTAGGCGTCGACGGTAACTACCGCCTCCGCGCCGGTCTTGACGCGGCCGAGATCCTTCTCGAACAGGTTGGCCTCGATCCACAGCTTCGAGAGGTCGGCCACGGTGAATATCGATTTGTCGGGCTGCGCCAGCTCGCCGAGGATGGCGTGCTTCTCGATGACCGTTCCGGCAAACGGTGTGCTCAACGGAAAGGTCGACACGGCCCTGCCATCGTCGGCCGGTGCCGGGCTCACGCCCAGCATGCGCAGCTTGTCCCCGGTGGCCGCGAACGATGCCTTGGCTTTTTCGTACTCGGCGTGGGCGCGCACATGGTCCTTCTGGGCAATGATCTGATCGCCATGGAGCTTCTCGGCCCGCTCGAAGTCGGCCTTGGCCACCGCAAGCTGGGTTCTTGCCTGCAGATAGACCGAGTGCGCCTCGCCGACTTCCAGACTGTCGAGCACGGCCAGCACCTGCCCGGCCTTGACCTGATCGCCGAGATTGGCCTGAACCTTGACGATGCGTCCCGACACCCGTGGCGCAACGTGGGTGATGCGATCCTGGTTGGGGCGAATGGTGGCGGTCACGATCAACTGCTCGCTGATTTCCTGCGCAGCGAGTTCTTCGACCTTGATTCCGGCGGCCTCGATCGCCTCGGCGCTGAGCTTCAATTGCTCCTCCTCGCCGTGTCCTGCCTTGCTGCCCTTCTGCTCCTCGTGCTTGTCGACCGGCTTGTTCGCGGCCGTACCGGCGGACGCCGTTTGCGTCGGCTCGGGCTTGCCGCAGCCGGCGAGAGAGATGGTCGCCAGGCCGATGAGCAGCGCGGTGGCCAGATTCGTTTTCGATGTCTTCATGAGGTCTTTTCCAATACGCATGTTCGTGAGATGGCCGGGCTTCATTGCGTCGCCGTCCAGCCGGCGCTCTGTTCCAGCGCGCTGCGGGTCAGGGCAAAATCGGTCATCGCCTCCAGCACCTCGCGGCGGGTATCGAGAACTTGCCGGGTGGCCAGCAGCATCTGGACCAGGCTGATTTCGCCGGCGCGATAGGCGGCAGTGGACAGGCGCTGGTTTTCTTCGAGGCGCTGCAACACCGACTGTTCCAGCCTCTGCGTCCGTTGACGCAAGCTGTCGAGCTTCTGCCACAGCGCCAGGACGCGCGCGCGGACGTCACGGCCGGCGGTCTGCTTTTCGATCTCCGCCTGCGTCAGTTCGGCCGACGCCTTGCCAATGCCGGCAGCGTTGCGGCGGAAGAACGGCAAGGGAATGGAAACGCTCACCCCGACGAGCTTCTCGCGGGCATCGCCGGGGCCTTCGCGAGCGGAACTCAGACCGACAGTGACGTCGGGATAGACGGCGGCGCGTTCGAGGCCCAGCCGGTTGCGTGCCGCTTGTTCACGGTGGTCAAGGGCGCGTAACTGCGCCCGGCTGGCAGCGGCCTCCAGAAGTTGATCCAAGGTATATGGCAGCCCCGGCTTCACGAGGAGCGTCCCTTTGACGACAGGCAGCCTCTCTGCAGGCAGTTGCAGCAGCATGGCCAGATCGGCTCGTGCCTGGATCAGTTGCTCGCCGACGGTTTCGAGTTGATTGCGCGCACGCCCGAGTTCGACTTCAGCAAGATTGGCGTCGAGCTTGGTGTCTTCTCCCGCATCGAAGCGTTTTCGAGTCACTGCGCTGTTGTTCTTGATCAGATCGACCAGACCCGTTTCCATCTCGGCGCGTTGCTGCAAGCTCAGTACGCTGACGAACTTCTGCTCGACCTCGGCGCGCAATTGCCGACGGGCTTCCTCGATGGTTTCGCGCTGCGCCGCCAGATCCTGTTCCGCAGCCGTCCGGCGATAGCCCTGCTGACCGGCGATCTCCAGGGTTTGCATCAGACCTACACGCCACTCGCGCTGCGTCTGGTCGCCGAGCCCCGGATCGGGCACCGTGTGCCGCACGCGTTCAGCGGCAATCTGCGGGTTGTTCCAGAGCAAACCCTGGGCGTCGGCAAATTGCCCTTCGGCGGTGGCGAGATTCGCCCGTGCGCTGTTGAGGACGGGATTGGCCTGCTCGGCGAGGTGCCAGGCGGCTTCCAGTGTCAGTGGGAGATCGGCCGCCGTCGCAGTGGCGCCGGCAGATTCAGGCGTTGCGATCGGGTTGGCCAGGTATCGCGAGTTTTGCGCGTGGGCGGGCAGCGCGGTAAGCAGCCCCAGCAATAGCAATAGTGTCTTTTTCATCGAATTCCTCAGCGAGTTGAATCATGCGAAGAATCCGACGGAACGCAGCCGACGGCCCGCTGGCGCGGACTCGGTCAGCCGTCAAGGACGAAAAGGTGTAGCGCGTCCCGCCGGATCAGGCGAGGCGAGCGAGTGGCGGACGGTCGAAGGGATCGACAGTGGCGGAGCGGAATTCCGCGACTGGAGGTGCCACGAGTTGGGGCGGGCTGGTATCGCCCAGCGTCGGCGACAAATCCGGTACAAACGACGAGAACGACAGATGGCAGAAACCGCAGTCGGGATCGATCTGGGTGCCGGTGTCGCTCGCCATGTCCGGAGAGCGATCGTGATGCTGCATGTGATGCCCGAAAAGCGCAGCCTGCGAAGATTCCTTCTGATGCTGGCAATAGCCGGCCGCTGCGGCAAACGCAGCGTTCAGCGGCAGCAGCACCAGCAGCAGAAGGGCGAGGAAACGTCTCATGGGCGCAGACAATATCACAAAGTCGGATATCGGCGATTTACGTGTCTACAAAATGATCCAAAAATTGGCGCCACCTTTGCCTATAACGGTTAGTCTTGCCGTTCAGTTCGGCGTGAATGGATCACTGACTGAACAGATATCCGGTGCAGTCCAACGCGTTTCATTTCGACCGACTGAATGTGCCTTTCTTGGCTGGTTGCAGTTTCCTCGTACATCAGTTTTGCTTCCTTGAGGGATACAGGACCTGTTTTCATCTCTCGTACCACGATCTCCCACTCGCGGTCTACAACACGGAAGTTGAGTACATCACCCGGCTTTACCAGTTGGGAGGGTCTGGCGATGACTCCATTAACCAGGACTCTGCCGCACTCGACACTTTGAGTGGCAAGTTTTCTAGTCAGGTGGAAGTGAGCGGCCCACAGCCACTTATCAATACGCACTGTTCGTCGAGTCGTCGCAGTTTGAGGTGGTGTGTCTTTCGTTTATCAGATTATGGCAGAAGTAGAACAATCAGACTCCGATCAACAACGAAGGAGTCTGTCATGGAATCTACGTGTGGCCGTTTTCGGGTGTGGTAGCCACTGCGTAAAATCGGCGACCAGGCACCGGTGGGAAATTTGCTCCCCATGCGGTGATTCAACCGAGACATTTCTCCAAGCGGCTTGTGCGAGGACTGGCGCAACTATCAGAAGCTGAATTCAAAACAGCCATCCGCCAGCAGCGCACCGCCAACATCGAGCTACCCCCGTCTGCCCAGCATTGGGATAGCATATCGCTCTCACGTACTGACTGGAGTCCGCCATGGCCCGAAAGAAAAGGCTCGACTTTTCCGACATCGCTGCGGTTCGTCAAAAAGAAGACCTCAATCAGAAGGATTTCTGGTCTCGCTATGGTGTCACCCAGTCGGGAGGCTCCCGCTACGAATCAGGTCGCAACATGTCGAAGCCGTTGGCGATCCTGCTTTGGTTGCACCGATCAGGGAAGGTCACCGATAAGGATTTGGCAGACGCCTTGAAGTAAGGATCGCGTCAAGCAGGCGATATGACCAAGTCCGAACTGATTGCCAAGCTCGCGAAGCGCTTCCCACAGTTGGTGGCGAAGGATACCGATTTTGCGGTGCGGATAATTCTTGACGAGATAGTTGCTGCGCTAGAGCGCGGCGATCGTATCGAAACGCGGGGCTTTGGTAGCTTTGAAATCAGACGCAAGCCGCCACGGATCGGACGCAACCCAAGAACTGGCGAGAAGGTGCAGGTGTCGGCGAAGTACGTTCCCCACTTCAAGGCCGGCAAGGAACTGCGAGAGCGCGTCGACCGGCGCGACTAAGCATCTACTGGATGCCAGCATAAGCGGCCACCGGCCAGAACGAATTCCTCGAAGGAACTATCGATCGATTTCCTTGAATCGCAAGTCGAATGATGGCTGGACAAAAGACTTCCTACTACGCCCGGATATTTCTGATTATCACAGAGGTATTTCTCATCGGCATTCTGGGTTACGCAGCGCGAGAGTACCTTCCGGGCGAGATGGGAAACTACATATCGTTTGATGTGCTGTATTGCCTGCCCATTATCCAAACGGCGCGTTTGGCTGCAATTCATGATGCTGTACGCCATTCCGACACGCAAACATCTACGTTTGTCGGGATAACTGTCGCGCTTGCATGGAGCGCCACCGAGGCGGCCCTCATCTGGCCGACTTTTCCTCTGGCAGCGTTTTTGTTGAACTCATTTACCCGCAGCGTGGCTTTAACTGTATTAGGCCGGGTGGTGCTTAAGTTGTGGCGCAAGAGCGAATATGCGCATAAGGACATGCTGACCGGCTTGGCCAATCGGGTGGAGTTATTGGAGAGGCTGGCAATCGAGCAGGTCCGCAGTGAGCGTTCCGGCAGCCCCTATTCAGTGTTGTACCTTGATATTGACCGATTCAAATCGCTCAATGACAGCCATGGCCATCACGTCGGCGATGATGCGCTTAAGACCGTGGCAGACATATGTAGGGAGAGTTCCAGGGAAGTTGATGTTGTTGCCCGTGTTGGCGGCGACGAATTCATATTGCTGCTCCCCGACACGGACAAGCAGGCTTGTGACGTTCTGATCAAGCGCATCGAGGATTCCTCGACGCAAGCCTTTGCGATGCGATCCTGGCAGATATCCTTATCCATTGGTCAAGCGACCAAAATTGGCAAAACCAAGAAAGAAGATTGGGTGATCCAGTTGGCCGATCAGAACATGTACGAAGCCAAAAAATTGAAGCAACAGGCGATGAATGACGCAGGCGGGCAGTGACTCCCTTTGCTCGGGTATAGCTCGTATCGCCAAGAAGCAGGAAGCGCCGAAGAGGTTTTGGGCAAGCAGATATTCAGCTTTGTTCGAGATTTTTGAACAATAGAATGCGACCGGCTGGTCGTGAGGGTGAAGCAGACCCTTGCGGCGAGTTTCCTTAAATGGACGCATCCCCGATAGCCGTCATTGCCCATTAATAAGTCATCAGACCGCAATGGGCACATAGGGTGAGTAGCGATATATCGCATCAGGCGCTCCTCCCGATTTGAATAGTTTCATTCTGTGGGAAGAATTCGCGGATATCTCCCCACACTTGGTTAAGCATCAGGGAGAGATATCCGAGTTCGAGTGGCTTCATCTGGTACTTGGGGACGTGGGACTGCTCGGGGGGAAGGTCGACGTCGCATTGCGTTGGTGTAGCGTCGAGCGAATGGTGAAGGCGGCATGACATTGGGCGTACGGCATACACGCTACAGCGACCATCGGCGAGAAATGGACACGGAGGCTGGCGTCCGCCAGAGATAGCAGATTCAACGCTGGATAGCTCTCGTACGGGCACTGATGCAATAGTCCGGCCGCTCGCTTTTGCTAGTGCTTCCGCTTCTGTAGCACAAATTGCGACCGCAAAATGGCAACAGTGCGTACAGCCAGGTCGGCAGGCGGAATAGGGGGTCAGGGCGTCAACACATTTGTCGGCGAGGATCTGTAGGCGTGCCGCACGCGAGCGGATACTCGCATTCTCTCCTATCACGCGACTTACGGCGCGTGTCATCTCGGGGATTTGCATGAAAGGTTTGGCTGCCAGCATTGCTCGGATTTTCTGTCGAACCATTTCGTGCTGCTCGATGTTGAGCGGACCGCATGCGTTTGGGCGAGTACCGCCATCTTCCAAAGTGGACGGCAACGAAGTGTGGATTGCATCGGTCCCAGTTCGGATAATCTCTACTGAACCCGCGATCGACGTGTGACGTTTCCTCACGGGGCCTCCTGTCGCCATCGCGAGCCAGCTGGCGATGCATTCGGCTTGATCAACAGATAGCCTTGCATTAAGGCCAAGACGTCATCGCTCTCTTTGATATTTCCCGCTTCTATCAGGGCCACGACTGAGAATATTTCCATGTGTTGTCTCCTTACAGGGTTGGTCATCTGCTTTCCTTATACAGAGATTGCCCCACGCGGCGCAAATTAGCCGTGTTCCGCGCGCAGATTGACACTCGTTGAGTGCGTTTACTGACGTTCAATGTGCGTTTATGCCTTTTTGGCAACTTCGGTTAGCAGACCGCCCTCGGCAAATCCTCCCACCGCGTAGTCCAACTCGGCGACATCCTCTCTCGCTTCATCCCCCACGCCTTGGTGATCCCCTCCGCCGCCGACCGCAAGGTCCCGCGTCCCCATGTCGCATTGATCCGATCCACCACCGTCATCAAGGCATCATTGTTCTGCGCGGCGTAGAACAAATCCGGCTGCCTCACACTCGCCGGCAGAAGGTTCATCAGCATCACCCCGGCTTTCTGGTATTCGTAGCCTTCCCGGTAGATACGCTTCAGTCCCCACAGCGCCGCCCGCGTCAGCAGCAAGGTATCGTCGCTAGGGATGGGCAGCGGAATCGTCACCGCCTGCGCATACTGCGGCAAGTCCCGGCGAAACGGGCTGGTGTGGACGAAGACCTGTACCCGCTCGGCGATGGAACCCTGGTGTCGCAGCTTGGCTGCCGCTATCCCCACATAACTCGCGACCGCCTCTTCCAGCGTCGCCAGATCAGATACGTACTGCCCGAAGGAGCGAGAGGACAGGATCTGCTGCTTGGCCGGCGCCACGGCCTCCAGATCGACGCAGGACTCTCCATTTAGTTCGGCAATGATCCGCTCCATGGTCACCGAGAACTCCCGGCGGAGGGCCTTGGGGTCGGCGGCTCGCAGGGCCTCTACCGTCCCGATGCCTCGCGCAGTGAGTTGCCTGGTCAGTTGCGGACCCACGCCCCATATCTCGCCGACCCCGATCTGGGAGAACAGGCGGCTCTGGTCACCTTCGGAAAGTTGTCCGAAGTCACAGACCCCGTCCTTTCCAGCCAAGCCCTTCTTCGCGCAGTAGTTCGCCAGTTTAGCCAGGGTCTTGGTGTCCGCGATGCCGACGCAGACCGGAATTCCGATCCACTGCCGGACATGCTGGCGCATCGCCTGTGCGTGGGCAATCCGGTCGAAATGGTCGAAGCCGTCCATCCCCAGGAAACATTCGTCAATGCTGTAGATCTCCTGGTCGGAAGCGTATTGGGCCAGCACCGTCATCATGCGCCGGCTCATGTCACCGTACAGAGCGTAGTTCGAGGATAGGGCGACGATCCCATGCTTCCGGGCAAGCTCCCGCAACTGGAACCAGGGTGCGCCCATCCGGACACCGAGCGCCTTGGCTTCGTTGCTGCGGGAGACGGCACAGCCGTCGTTGTTCGACAGGACGATGACCGGCCGACCTTCCAGCCGGGGATCAAAGACCCGTTCGCAGGAAACGTAGAAGTTGTTGCCGTCGATCAGGGCGA
>VEPA01000207.1 GCA_012026675.1 Betaproteobacteria bacterium
CCCCCCCCCCCCCCCCCCCTTCTTTTTTTTTTTTTATAATGATTCGGCTACCACCGAGATCTACACTCGTAAGTTCGGCGGCAGCGTCAGATGAGAATAAGAGACAGCTGCCATCTGGCGGACCCGCAGCAAGCGATGCAGGGCGCTATTGTTCGGGAGGACCGATGAAGGAAGAACTGTCGTCGCAGATCACGCGCAGTTTCAGGAAAACCCTGAGCGAGCTGCCGCTTTTCGCCGATCTCGGATACGCGCACCTGGACGAATTGGCACAGGGAACCTGCAACGTCATCTACCAGAAAGGGCAGGCGGTATTCCGTGCCGGCGACCCGGTGAGCCATCTGCATGTCCTGGTCTCCGGCCAGGTAAAGCTTTCACTGAACTGCCGGCGGGGCAACGAACGCGTGCTGGAATTGCTGGAGCCCGGCCAGACCTTCGGCCAGGCCGAACTGTTCGCTCCGGGGCCCTACCTCATATCCGCCTTCGCCGTAAAGCCTTCCCACACCCTGGCGATTCGCCGCGACACGCTGTTCCGCGTCATGGCCGATGACCCGCGAATCGCCCATCGCTTGATCGAGGTGCTGGCCCGTCGCCAGCTGGAAACCGAAGCGGACCTGGTGGCGCAGCACAGCTGGTCGCCGGGACAGCGTCTGCTCGGCTATCTGCTCGAACTTGCCGGACCGGATCGCGATGCCACGGGCGAAACCATGGTGACCCTGGAAACCAGCAAGAAAGTACTCGCCTCCCGCTTCGACATGCAGCCGGAAACCCTCTCGCGCAACCTGCGCGACCTGAGCGAAGCCGGCCTGATCGTCGTCGACCGGAACCGCGTGCTGCTGCGCAACCGGGAGATAGAACATCACCTGCTGACCCATCCGGATCCGCGCCTAGTCGGCCCCGACAGCGTCCGCCGCGTCTGCAGCGGCGGCGCGAATCGCGACGGGACGGGCGGCCGCGCGGGCGACCGCGAATCCTGGTCGCAGTGCGGCTGGATCAACGGCGCGGGCCGCCAGAGGGCGCTCTCGCAGCGCATGGCGAAGTCATGGCTGATGCTGCAACAAGGACTGCTCGCCCGCCAGTCGCGCCTGATCCTCCGGCAGTCGGTAAGTCTTTTCGACAGCCGCCTCAGGCAACTCCAGGCGCAGACCGCCGGCACGGAAAACCAGGCGACATGTGCCGAGCTCGCAAGACTGTGGCCGCGCTACCGGAGCCTGCTCGAACGGCCGCCCAATCCCCGCGATGCCCACCGGCTCTTCGCCATCAACGAGGAAGTGCTGGAAGCGGCCGACATGCTCGCGCGCGGATTCGCCAGGACCGAGGGCACGCGCAAGGGCCAGCTGGTGAATCTGGCCGGCCGCGGCCGCATGCTGTCGCAACGCGCGGCAAAACACTTCATGTTTCGCCAGTTGGGAATCAGGGCAGCGAATTGCCGCTCGCGGATCGACGAGGCCAACGAGGAGTTCTCCGCGACGCTCGGCCAGTTGAAAGCAGTGGCCCAGGATACGCCGGGTTTTGCCGCCAGGCTGGAGTCATCGATCAATCTCTGGCAATTGTTCCTCTCGTCGATGGAGATCGGAAACCCGGAGGACTTTCCCCAAGTGGCGCGCAAGGTGTTCCGGATCAGCGAAGATCTGCTGAGCCGGACAGACGCAATGGTCGAGATGTGCGTCGAACTTCCGGCAGCAAGCTAGCGCCGGACAACAGAACAAGGCACATACGCATGGCGCGCCCGCCGCGCTGTCAGTTCGCCGGCTTTGCGTCCAGTGCATAGTCGGCCATCGCCGCCAGCACCGACTCGACTTCGCCCACCGGCGCGGCAAGCTCGATGACCAGACCCTCGTGGCGATCCATGGCATTCGCTGCGAGCTGTGGCAGATCCTTCTTCACGTGGCTGCCCGCCGCCATGAAGATGGGGACCACGACGATTTCGCTGGCACCCTGCTCCACCAGGCAGGCGACGCCTTCTTCGAAAGTCGGTCGCATCAGCTCGAGGAAGCCGGGTTCCACCAGGGCGCGCGGATCGCGCGCCTTGATCGCATCGCGGATGCGATGGAAGGGCCGCGCCCATTCCGGGTTGCGCGCACCGTGGCCGTAGAGCAGGATAGCCTTCACTTCGTTTCCTTCACACTCCAGATGTTGCGGCATCCGGTTTCACGCACGAAAAGTGTTGCGATCCAACCGGCCACGGCCGACGCCGTCAACAGCAGCATGCCGTTGCGCCAGTCGCCGGCGGAGTAGATGCGGACACCGGCGTCCATTGTGCCATCCCAGGTACGCTCCATGAGCCATCCTGTGGCCGGCTGCAGAATCGCCGGACCGAGGAAGATGCCGACATTGACCACGCTGGTGGCCATGCCCGAAAGCTGTGGCGGATTGACTTCCTTGGCGCTGGCCCAGGACAGCGTAAAGCCGGCCGTGGCCAGGCCCATCAGGACGCAAAGCGCATAGGAGGCCACCAGCGGCATCGGGCCGTCCGCCCGCCACGTTGCCCAGAGCCAGACGCCCCAGCCAAGAACATGCAACCCCGAGGCGGCGAGCGCCACGGCCTTGCGCCGCCCCACCGCATCAGAGACGCGGCCCCACAAGGCCGAACCGACCGCGAAGCCGAGGAAGTAAATGCTGACGTGATTGGAAGCCACCGCACGCGACATAGCGTGCATCTGGGTCAGGTAAGGTACCGCCCAGAGTCCGGCGAAGGTGAAGAAGGCGCCGGAAAGCCCGGCGTTGGCGAAGAAGCCGGGCCAGGTTGCGCGGTTCTTCAGCACCGAGACCAGACCGGCAAGCCATGCCGTGCGGTCGACCTTGCCCGCGGGAGTTTCGATGACCCAGGCGCGACTGGCGAAGGCCAGCGCGAAGGAAAGGAGGCCGACCACGACGAAGACCTGGCGCCAGCCGGCGGCCTGCGTCGCCCACGCCAGCGGCGCGCCGGCGAGGATGGAGCCGAGATTGCCGATCAGCATGCACAGGCCGGTCAGCGTGGCGAAACGGCGCTCGTCGAAACCGATGGCCAGCAACTTGAGCATGGCGATGAAAGTCACCGAAACGCCGAGGCCGACCAGGGTACGTCCGACGAATGCCAGTTCGAAGCTCGGCGCAAGACCGAACAGGATCGCGCCGGCCCCGGCGATCAAGCCTCCCCAGAACAGGATGCGGCGCGGCCCGAGGGTGTCGGCCAGCACGCCGGTGGGAATCTGCATCAGCGTATAGACGTAGAAATAGGTCGCCGCCAGCGTGCCCAGCTGTGCACCGCCGATGGCAAAACTGACTTGCAGATCGCCGGAGATCGCCGCCGGCGCAACACGGTGGAAGAAGGACAGCAGGTAGGCGGCGATCGCCACGCCGAGGCCGAGCAGCACGGCGGGGCGGGCAGCAGCCGCGGTCATTTCCAGACTTCGGGGTTCAACAGGTTCGGCGGCCGCTGGCCGGAGAGTGCTGCGACCAGGTTATCCGCGGCCGTCATCGCCATGGCCATGCGCGTTGCGCTTGAACTGGATCCTATGTGCGGGGACAAGGCAACGTTGTCGAGTTCGAGGAAGCCCGGATTGAACTTTGGCTCGCCCTCGAACACATCAAGCCCGGCGCCTGAAAGTCGGCGCTGGCGCAACGCCGATATCAGCGCTTCGTCATCGACTATGCCGCCGCGGGCGACATTGATCAGATGCGCCGAAGGTTTCATCAGCGCCAGCTCGGCGGCGCCGATGGTGTGATGCGTTGCCGGCGAGTAGGGCAGCAGCAATACCAGAAAATCGGATTCGCGCAGCAGTGTTTCCTTGTCTACCCAGGTCGCGCGAACGGCCGCCGCCTGCTCGGCGGCCAGCGGCGTACGGTTATGATAGATCACTTTCATGTCGAAACCGAGCGCGCGCCGCGCCACGGCCTGGCCGATGCGGCCCATGCCGAGGATGCCGAGCGTGGCGTGATGCACGTCGCTACCCAGCCACTGGATGAACTGCCAACCCTTCCACTCACCGTTGCGCAGCCAGCGTTCGGCTGCGGGCAGGCGCCGCGCCGTCGCCATTAGCAGCGCCCAGGCGAGGTCGGCCGTGGTGTCGTCGAGCACTCCCGGCGTGTTGGTCGCCATGACACCGGCCCGGGTGCAGGCAGCGAGGTCGATGTTGTTGTAGCCGACGGCAAAATTGCAGATCGCCTTGAGGCCAGGCGCGGCGGCGATGACTTCTGCCGTGATCGGATCGGTAACGGCGGTCAGGGCGCCGACCTTGTCGGCCAGGCGTTCCTTGAGCCCTTCGACACCGAGTACTACATCGGCCTGGTTGTCATCGACCTCGAAGTGCTGGCGCAAGCGCTCCAGCACTTCGGGAAAGACTTCGCGGGCAACGAGAATTTTCGGCTTCAACATTCTGCCCGCTCAATTGCCATAGAGGACATTGGGCAGCCACATGCCGATCCCGGGGAAGATGTACAGCAGCCCCAGGGCAAAGACCTGGATGCCCATGAAAGGCAACATGCCGGCAAAGATCTGGTTCAGCGTGACGTGCGGCGGCGACACACCCTTCAGATAGAAAGCCGCCATCGCCACCGGAGGCGAAAGGAAAGCCGTCTGCAGGTTTAGCGCCACCAGCAGGCCGAAGAACAGCGGATCGACCTGGAAATGCGGCAGCAGGGGAATGAAGATCGGCATGAAGATGACGATGATCTCGGTCCATTCAAGTGGCCAGCCCAGGATGAAAATAATGAACTGGCTGAGCAGCATAAACTGCAGCGGTGTCATGTCGAGCGACAGGACCCACTTCTCCACCAGGTCCTGTCCGCCCAGCAGCGCGAAGGCCGCCGAGAAGATCGAGGAACCGACGAACAGCCAGCAGACCATGGCCGACGTCTTGGCGGTTAGGAACACCGACTCCTTGACGACGCCGAAATTGAGCTGCTTGTAGGCCGCGGCGAGGATGAAACCGCCGGCCGAACCGATGGCTGCCGCCTCGGTCGGCGTCGCAAAGCCGAAAACAATGCTGCCCAGCACGGCCAGAATCATCAATGCCAGCGGGAAGAAGGAGCCCAGCAGCATTTTGAACACTTCGAGGCGAACGAAGGTGAAGATGGCATAGAAGCCAACGGCGCTGGCGACACTGACGCCCAGCACGATCCAGTACCAGGTCGGAATCGGCAGGCGCTCTGCGTCAACAGTCGGCGCCGGCGACATGGCAGCCTTGGCTGCCGGCTTTGCCGGAACCGCCGCAGCTTTCGCCGCGGGCGGCTCCTTGACGGCTTCCGCCGGCGGCTCTTTGACACCTTCGGCAGGCGGCTCCTTGAGGCCGCCGCCCTCCTCCTTCGGTTCGGCAAGGCCCCCTTCTTCCTTGGGTTCCTGCAGCCCGCCGGATACAGCCTCGACCGATTCCTCGGCGATGCCGCCGCCCATTTGCGTCAGGCCCGCTGCTTCATTAGTGGCCACTGGCTTGGTCGCCAAATGCCAGGTAAAACCGAGGAACAGCACCAGGGCCAGCGCCGGCAGCAGCGCGATGAACCCTTGTTTCGCAATCGTGCCGGTGCCGATGCCAAGGTTGCGCGAGCCCTTCAGCGCGCCGACCAGGCCAGGCAGAACCCGGTGACTGATGGCTTCGCGGATTTTCTCGTTGGCCGGCGGCAGATCGATATGGCGCTCTTCGATAGACAGCGGTGGCGCCAAGCCGGGTTTCAACTTGGCAATGGCGATCACATAGATGATATAGAGTCCAGCGAGCATGATGCCTGGAAAGAAGGCACCGGCGTAGAGCTGCACCACCGAAACACCGGCCGTCGCGCCATAGACAATCAGCAATACCGAGGGAGGAATCAGGATGCCGAGACAGCCCCCGGCGGTAATCACGCCGGCCGACAGGCGAATGTCGTAACCCGACTTGAGCATGGCGGGGAAGGCCAGCAAGCCCATCAATGTCACCACCGCACCGACGATGCCGGTAGCCGTGGCGAAAATCGCGCAGGTAACCAATGTCGCCACCGCCAGTGAACCCGGAATGCGCGCCAGCGCCAGTTCCAGCGAGCGGAACAACTTGGCAATCAGATTGGCGCGCTCGACCAGATAACCCATGAAGACAAACAGCGGAATGGAAATCAGCACATCGTTGGACATCACCGAATAGGCGCGCTGCACCATCAGGTCCAGGGTTTGTCGCTGGGCCAGTACCGGATTGCCGCTGCGATAGGCCAGCCAGGCGAAGAACACGCCCATGCCCATCAGCGTAAAGGCAGTCGGAAAGCCGAGCATGATCGCCACGACCACCAGGGACAGCATCAGCAGGCCGAGGTGGCCGTTCTGCATATTGGTCCAGGGCATGAAAATGACGGTGACCGTCAGGATCACCGCCATCAAGGCGAAACCGAAGTGGAGTTCCTTCCTGATTTTCATTTTGCTGCTCCGGTGGGTGCCTGATGCTCCTGCTCCTGGGCGACGACGTATTTATCCAGGGCGGCGATGTCCTCATCCTTGACATGCACCATTTCCTTGAGCTTCTCGACGTCGACTTCCTCGACGTCCTGCTCGCGCGAAGGCCACTCGCCTGTCTGCAGGCAAAGAATGCAACGGATGATTTCGACGAAGCCCTGCAGCAGCAAAATGGCTCCTGCCAGGGGAAGTGCGGTCTTGAACGGATACACCGGCGGTCCGTCGGCGGTAACGTTCGAATGTTCGTTGATGGCCCAGGATTCACCGGCGAAGTTGTAGCCGGCCCAGGCGAGGGCAAACACTCCCGGGATGAAAAACAGGAAGTACAAAGCCAGATCCAGGCCAGCTTGCCAGCGCGGCGTGAAAAAGCTGTAGAGCACATCGCCGCGCACATGGGCATTCTTGGACAGGGTGTACGCACCGGCCATCATGAACAGGGTGCCGTACATCATGATCATGACGTCGAAGGCCCAGGGATGCGGGTTGTCGAACGCGTAGCGGGAAACCACCTCCCAGGTAATCATGAAAGTCAGCGAGACGATCAGCCATGAAAATGTCTGGCCGACAAAGGTGCTGACCCTGTCGATGGTCAGCAGAAATTTCTGCATTTGCATGTTCTTGCCCGCCCAAGGAAATCAACCACCCGGACCAGGTCCGGGTGGTTGATGAATCACAGCCCTGCGAATCCCCTCAAGTCTTTCTGGACTCAGGCCTTTTTGGCTCCGAAGAAGTGGCTCACAGCCATGCGGCGGTTGACATAGGTGTCCTGATCCCATTTCACGGCACGCTCGGCGAAAGCCTTCTGCGATTCGGCGATTTCCTTGAACAGGGGGTTCTCCGCCGACTTCTTCGCCATGATCTCGGACCACAGCGTCAACTGCTTCTGCAGCACCGCATCCGGAGTCTTGTAGAACTTGACCTTGTCCTTGGTCTGCAACTCGATGTAATCCTTGGAGTAGCGGTCGATGGCTTTCCAGGACATGTCGGCCGATGCTGCTTCGACGGCATTGGCGATGATTGACTTCATCTTAGCCGGCAACGCATCGTACTTCGGCTTGTTGAACATGATCTCGAAGGTCTCGGCGCTCTGGTGGTAGCTCTGCAGCATGCAGATCTTTGAAACGTCAGGAAAGCCGAGGAGGCGGTCGGACGTGGCATTGTTGAACTCGGCCGCGTCGAGCAGGCCGCGATCCATGGCCGGCACGATCTCGCCGCCGGGCAGCGCATTCACTGCCGCGCCCATCGCCGTAAACAAGTCGATGGCCAAGCCGTTGGTGCGGAACTTGAGGCCCTTGAAATCTTCCGGCTTGGTGATCGGCTTCTTGTACCAGCCCAGCGGCTGGGTCGCCATGGGACCGTAGAGGAAGGACTGCACCGTGGTGATGCCGATGGACGCGTAAAGCTTGGCCAGCAGTTCAGCGCCGCCGCCGAACTTGTGCCAGGCCAGCAGCATGTTTGCGTCCATGCCGAAAGCCGGGCCGGAATTCCACACTGCCAGCGCGTTCTGCTTGCCGTAGTGATAGCCGAGAACGCCGTGACCGCCATCGAGCGTGCCCTTCGACACGGCTTCGAGCAGGCCGAAAGCCGGCACCACGGAACCCGCCGGCAGCACTTCGATCTTGAGATCGCCGCCGGTCATGTCGTTGACTTTCTTGGCGAAGTCGAGCGCGTACTCGTGGAAGATGTCCTTCGCCGGCCAGGTAGACTGCCAGCGCATGCTGATCGGGCCGGCCTGGGCCTTGGCGATCATCGGGAAGCCCGCGGCAACGGCACCCACTGTGCCGGTAGCGGCGGCAGCGAGGAATTTGCGGCGGGACGGTTTCTGCTCTGCTTGCTTGGTGTCGGACATAGTCTCCTCCTGAGATCAATGATGAATTGCGGCCTCATTGGTAATCGTCATGGATACCTGCGGCCTTGATTTTCTGGCTTGAATGCTGCGACTAACAGACCCACTTTACCAGAAAGAGAATTTGTCTGACAATAGGACAACAATTTAAGTTGTCCCCATGTCACCTCCTCCGCTTCCAACTGCCGAGTTGAACACCGAAGTGAGCCGTATCGCGCGGCCCTTGCGACTTTCCGAAGAGGTCTCGGGTGCGCTGCATCGGCGCATTGCGCAGAGCGAACTCAAGCCGGGCGATCGCCTGCCCACCGAAAAAGCCCTCGCCGAAGCCTTCGGTGTCAGCCGTGCCGTTGTGCGCGAAGCCGTTGCGCGCCTCAAGGCCGACGGCCTCATCGAAACGCGGCAGGGTTCCGGTGCATTTGTCGTCGAGGCGCCGAAGACCATCAACCTGCGCTTCTGGCAGGGTACCGGGCCGGAACTCGACGAACTGCGCGACATCTTCGAACTGCGCGCCATGGTCGAAGGAGCGGTCGCCGAACTCGCCGCCCAGCGCCGTGACAAGACGGATCTCCAGGCCATGGCCGAACAGTTGCGAGCCATGGATGATGCCCTGGCCGGCGGTCGCGACGGCACCGAGGCGGACGACAATTTTCACATTGCGCTGGCCAGGGCCACGCACAATGCCTACATCGGCCGCCTGGTGGAATTCCTCGGCCGTCATTTTTCCGATTCGCGCAAGCTGTCCTGGATGGGACCCCACGGCGAACTCGCCCATCCGCGGGAAGCCCAGCGCGAGCATCGCGCCCTGTTCGAGGCAATCTCCCGCCGCAACGCCGAAGCCGCGCGGCGTTGCGCGCTGGAGCACCTGCGCGGCACGGCCGGACGCTTCGGCATCAAGCTGGCGCTCGATCTCGAGCGCGCACGGCCGACCGCAGCGCCCACCTCAACCAAGGCCCGCGGCAACCGCTAAAATACGCGCCGCACCTGTCACCGACCACTACACCCGCCTACATGCTCGACATTTCGACCGCCGCCTTCTGGATCGCGGTACTGCAAATCATCGTGATCGACATCCTGCTGGGTGGCGACAACGCCGTCGTGATTGCCTTGGCCTGCCGCAAGCTACCTCACGAGCAGCGCAAGAAGGGAATTTTCTGGGGCGTGATGGGCGCCATCGGCCTGCGCATCGTACTGATCTTCTTTGCCCTGCAACTGTTGGCCGTGCCCTGGCTCAAGATCGTCGGCGCGCTGCTGCTGTTCTGGATCGGCGTCAAACTTCTGCTGCCCGAAGAAGATGCGCACGGCGAGGTCGCGGCATCGACAACCCTGGCCGGCGCGATCAAGCCCATCATCGTCGCCGACGCCGTGATGAGCCTGGACAACGTCATCGCCGTGGCCGGCGCCGCCAATGGCAACATGCTGCTGGTGGTGTTCGGCATCCTGGTCTCGATCCCCATCGTGGTCTGGGGCAGCCAACTGGTGTTGAAGCTGATGGACCGCTATCCCATCATCATCCCCGCTGGCGGCGCCCTGCTGGGCTGGATCGGCGGCGGCATGATCGTCCCCGATCCAGCCCTGCCGGCCGGGCTGCTGGACGGCATTCCCTACGCCAAACAGCTGGCATCGCTGGCAGGAGCGGTGCTGGTAGTGGTCATCGGCAAATGGCTCGAAATGCGCGCGCGACCCCGCGCTGCGATTGAACTGGCCGCCAACGATTCGACGAAAGGTCCATCATGACGCAAACCTGGCTGGTGCCGATCGATGGCTCCGATGTCGCCCTGCACTCGATAAGCTGGATCATCAAGCACGCCGCGGAGTATCGCGAACCGCCGAAAATCCACCTGATCAACGTGCAGGCGGCGCTGCCCAGCGATATCGGACGCTTCATCAGCGCCGACACACTGCGTGAATTTCATCTTGAAGCCGGCACGGCCGCGCTCGCTGCGGCGCGCGACCAATTGACCGCGGCCGGCCTGGTAGCCGAACTGCATGTACTGGTGGGAGAAGCGGCACCGGCCATCACGGCCTTTGCCGACAGCCATGGCTGCAGCCAGATACTGATCGGCACTCGCGGTCACAGCGGGCTGGCCGGGACCCTGCTCGGCTCGGTAGCGATGAAGGTGGTGCACCTGTCGCCGGTGCCGGTGCTGTTGATCCGCTGAAACGAAAACGCCGCGCCTAGAAAAGCTTTATCGCCATGGCGCCGGCGCATACGGCGACGATGGACACATACCTGACCCGGGTCACGGGCTCTTTCAGAAAGACGGCCGCCAAGAGCACGGCAAACACCACCGAGGTCTCGCGCAGCGCCGCGACCAGCGCAATAGGTGCGCGTGTCATGGCCCACAGGGCCAGGCCGTAGGAGGCCAGCGTGCAGGCGCCGCCGAGCAAGCCCCGGCGCCAGCCGCGGCGAATGCGCTGAACAATTCCCTGTCCCTGCCCGGCCGCCGCGATCGCCACCAGCAATGGCGCTGTCAGCAGGAACATCCAGCCCGTGTAGCTGAAGGCGTGTCCGGACAGCCGCGCACCCTGTCCATCGACCAGGGTGTAGATGACGATCACGGCGGCATTGGTCAGCGCGAACGCGGCGGGCGCAATGCGGAAGCTGCCGGAGCGCAGCGAATCCGCGGCGAGCACCAGCACGCCGCACGAAATCAGCAGGACCCCGACCCAGCCGCCCGCGGAAGGCGATTCGTTGATCAGCAGCATTCCGCCTACCGCAGTCAAGGCGGGAGCGGAACCCCTCATCAGCGGATAGACGAAGCTCAGTTCCCCGCCTCGGTATGAAACCGCGACGAGGGCGAAATAGGCAACATGGATCAGCACCGACGCTGCGAGGTAGGGCCAGCTCTCGATGGCAGGAAGAGGCAGCAGGGGCAGCAGGATCGCGGTCCAGGCCCCGGCACCGGCGACGATCATGACGGTATCCAGAAATTTGTCGGCTGACGCACGAACGAGCGCATTCCAACCTGCATGGAGCAAGGCGGCAAACAGCACGATGGCCATGACGTCCGGTGACACGAATACCTCTCCCTATCCTGTCCGCGAGCGGGTATCTTGCCTCAGGCGCCACGCGGTGCAGCTATTGATTTCGGTGTCCACCTCAAGTCTGACGGGCCCTGGCTCGCTGTGCTGCCGGTTCGCCAGGCGCCCGTGGCGCCAGCGCCGACTCTCAGCGCTTCACCCGGCAATTGCTGAATTGCGGCTCGCCTTCCATGTCGACGCTCGCCGTGTCGCCCCGCCGGCGCAGGGTCAGCATGCTGCAGCTGAATTGCTCGCCCTGCCCTGCCGCGGGATCGGCAACAAGACTGAAGCGCATGCGCTCAATCTCGATCTCGGCCGAGTCACCCGACGATGAAATGAAGAGCGAAAACCCGCGGCCGTCATCGCAGGCGTAAGCCAGCACCCGCGGTGACGATGGCTGCACCGCGCAAGCGGCGGAAATCATGGCGACGACGAGAACCGCAGCGCGGCCGGGCAGGTGCATGGTTCGATTGCTCCGTAAGAAGTCCGCTTGGCGGAACTACCTGCTGCCGCAGGGAAAGTGCTGCGCATAGGCGCGCGCAACGAGTCCCATCGCCGTGGCTGCCGTCGCCATCGGGTTGGCCAGCAGCCAATCGACGACGATCTTGTGCTGCTGTTGCAGGCCGATGTCGCGCGGCAGACAGGCGCGCACACCTTCGATGCTGTCCGCCGCCAGCACGTCCTCCGCCGCCAGCAGGTATCCGAGACAGCGCCCGGACGCAGCCGAGGAACTCTGGCTGCACCACTTGAGGAGGTCCCCGCCGTCCGTCAGCGCGTGCGCCGCAGGGGCCGCGAGCAAGGTGCCGAGGGACAGCAGAATCAAGAGTTTCTTCGCCATAAGTTGCGCAATTTTGTCAGGATCCAGCGCCGCAGGGTAGGCCAACCGTCAGCGCAAACTTTCGCCGACAGTTCGGGCGACAAGTCGAAACGCGGCTCGTTCATGTTGAGCCGCCACAGGCGGCCTGACTTTGTCGCCCCCTTCCACGGGAAGGGGGATGGGAGGATGGTGCTTTAAGCCCCACCCATCGCGAAGCGACGGGTGGGAAGTCCGCCGATAAGCCGGGTTCTGTCGTGGGCAACCATTCCTCTGGGACCGCCGTTACCGACGGCCTCTAGCAGCCTACCCGGGAGCGACGCGGGCCACGCCAATGCTCCCCTATTTGGCCTTGCCCCGAATGAGGTTTGCCATGCCGTCCGTGTTACCACGTCCGCGGTGGGCTCTTACCCCACCATTTCACCCTTACCGGTTCTTGCGAACTTAGGCGGTATCTTTCTGTTGCACTGTCTGTCGCCTTGGGCCGAGCGGCTTGCGCCGCCCGACTTATAGCGCCCGGCCGTTAGCCGGCATTCCGCCCTGTGGGGCCCGGACTTTCCTCCAAATGCTTGCGCATTCAGCGGTTGCCTGGCGAACTTCCCGGGCGCATTGTACGCGGCGGACGGAACTGGCGCCTGTCGTCGTAGTAATCGGGCTGCTCGTTATCGGCCGTGGCGCCGGGAATTCCCAGCAGGGGCAGCGGCTGCCAGTCGCACGGTGAAAATTCTCCGGCGTCGAACAGTGTCGCCAGACGCGCATCAATCGCTGCCACTGCAGCCGTTGTAGGCAATTCCAGCCACGCCGCGTCGACCTCCATAAACAGTGCCTTGCCGCACAGCCCGACAAAGGGCGCAGCCAGCGCGTCGTGGCTGGCGTGGCCGAAGACGATGAAGCGCGTGCTGCGCAGCAGTTCCGCGCGCCGATCGACGAAGACCTCGCGCCAGCGATGCGCGCACAGGTTCCGCCACAGATCGGGCGAGGATCCGGCGACCACCACGCCGCATTCATCGAACTGGGTCAGTGCATCGCGCAGCGCACCGCGTTCTGCACGGCCCTGGCGGCGCGCATCCGTCAGCGCCACAAAGTGGCGCCGGTTCAGCGCCGCCTTGGCGAGCGGCCAGGCCAGCCAGATCAGCGCATTGAACAGGTCATGCCAGTTGCCGGGGCGCGTTGCAACCTCGCCGCTCAAACAGGCCCGTTCCTCATATCCCTCAGGACCGCCGGACGCCTCGACAAAGCGTAAGGAAACTCCGTTGCCGGTCACCAACCCGCGCTCGCGGGCCATGGCATCGAGCCGGGGCAGGTTTGGCGTACCGTTCGCAAGCCACGGCCCCAGATAGGCCGACAGCGGATGCAATGCCGGAGAGTCTGCGCTCACGCCACGGCGATCAGGCGAGTCGCCAGGCCACCGTTTCGCCAGCACGCAAGGGCACCAGGCGGTCGCTGTCCGTATAGTCGAGGCTTGCCGGCACGACCATGGGCTCGCGCTCCAGCGTCATTTTCCCGGTGTTGCGCGGCAGCCCGTACCAGTCCGGGCCGTAGAAGCTGGCGAAGGCTTCGAGTTTGTCCAGCGCCCCGGCCGCTTCAAACGCTTCGGCATACAGTTCGATGCCGGCATGCGCGGTGTAGCAGCCGGCGCAGCCGCAGGCCGCTTCCTTGGTGCTTTGCCCGTGCGGCGCCGAATCGGTGCCGAGGAAGAACTTCGGATTGCCTGAAGTCGCCGCGGCAACCAAGGCCTGGCGATGGCTCTCACGCTTCAGTACCGGCAGACAATAGTTATGCGGACGGATGCCGCCGGCGAAGATGGCATTGCGGTTGAGCAGCAGATGATGGGCGGTCAGGGTGCCTGCGACGTTGGCGCCATGTTCCAGCACGAAGCCTATGCCGTCGCGCGTCGTGATGTGTTCCAGCACGACTTTCAATTTCGGAAAATCACGCAGCAAGGGCTTCAGCACGGTATCGATGAATACCGCCTCGCGGTCGAAGATGTCCACTGCCGGATCGGTGACTTCGCCATGCACAAGCAGCGGCACAGCGAGTTGTTCCATGCGCGCCAGTGTCGCTGCGCACTTCTTCAGGTCGGTGACGCCGGCAGCGGAATTGGTCGTGGCGCCGGCCGGATAAAGCTTGATCGCATGGACGACACCGCTGGCCTTGACGGCATCGATTTCGGCCGGCGGCATGTTGTCGGTGAGATACAAAGTCATCAAGGGAGTGAAATCCATGCCGGCCGGCAATGTCGCGAGAATCCGCTCGCGGTAGGCGGCCGCCAGCGCCACCGTGGTCACCGGCGGCTTCAGGTTGGGCATGACGATGGCACGGGCGAAGCGCCGTGCGGTATCGGGCAAGACGGCCGCGAGCGCCTCGCCGGCGCGCAGGTGCAGATGCCAGTCGTCCGGGCGGGTGATGGTAAGCGTTTGCATGCCGCGATTATACCGGCCGCTGTCAGCCGCCCTTCAGCTCCAGCGCCCTCGCATAGAGCGCATTCTTCGGCTGGCCGGTGATTTCGGCAGCCAGCTTGGCGGCCTGCCTGACCGGCAGCTCACTCAGCAGCGCGGCCAGTATGCGCTCGGTTTCCGCGTCCATGCCCTCACGCGGCGGCGGCGCCGACACCACCAGGACGAATTCGCCGCGCTGGCGATTCGCGTCCGCCGCCAGCCATGCCGGGGCATCGGCCAGCGGCATGCGCGCTATCTGCTCGAAGAGCTTGGGCAGCTCGCGGGCGATGACGATCTCGCGCGGTGGGACCAGCAGCTCGGCCAGTTCGGCAACGGTTTCCATCACCCGATGCGGCGCCACATAGAACACCAGCGCCGCGTCGACGCTGGCCAGCTCCTGTATCGCCGTCCTGCGGGCGCCGACTTTCGCCGGCAGGAAGCCGACGAACAGAAAGCGCGCATCCGCCAGCCCCGCCGCCGACATGGCCGCGATCGCCGCATTGGCCCCCGGCAGTGGAATCACGCGGAAACCGGCGGCACGCACCGCCGCCACCGTGCGCGCACCCGGATCCGAGACGCCCGGCGTGCCGGCATCCGACACCAGCGCGATCCGCTTGCCTTCGCCGAGCAGGCGCACCAGCTTGTCCGCCGCCGCGTTTTCATTGTGCTGATGCAACGCCAGCGTGGGCACCTTGATGCCATGGTGATCGAGCAGGTGGCGCGCGTGGCGGGTGTCCTCGCAGGCGACCAGATCGACGCCGCGCAGGGTTTCCAGCGCGCGCAGGCTGATGTCGCCGAGATTCCCGATCGGCGTGGCGACGACATACAATGCAATTTCCATGTCCGGCATTCTTGCACAGTCCAAAGGCGCGGCCGGCGAACAACTGGCCGCCGATTACCTGCAACGCCGGGGGTTAAGGCTGATCGAGCGCAACTTTCGCGGCCGCGGCGGCGAGATCGACCTGATCTGCCGCGACGCCAAGACCACTGTGTTTGTCGAAGTGCGCCTGCGGTGCCGTGCCGATTTCGGTGGCGCCGCTGCCAGCATTACGGCCGCCAAGCAGGCGCGGCTGATCCTTGCCGCGCGACACTGGTTGCAGCGCCACGGCGAAACCCCCTGTCGCTTCGACTGCGTCCTGCTCGACGGCCTCGACCCGCAAAACATCGAATGGCTGCGCGATGCGTTTTCCGCTTGAGTCCCTGCTGCAACTCGGCCTCGGCCTCGCCGTCAGCCTTGGCGCGCTGGCCGCCGATGTGCGCATCCTGGTGCAAAGTTCCCCGCTCGCCGGCTTCCAGTATCACGCGGGCGAAACACTGTGGCAGGAAATGCGCGAGGGAGACCGCCTGACGCTGGTGCGCGAAGCCGACAACCCGCATGACGCCAACGCGGTGCGCATCGAGTGGCGCGGGCAAAAACTGGGCTACCTGCCGCGCAACGAAAACCGCGCCGTCGCGGCGGCGCTGGACCGCAGCGAGCCGGTGGACGCCCGCATCGCAAAACTGCGCGAGCACCGGAACCCCTGGCAGCGGGTGCTGATCGAAGTATTTGTTGTACTCTAGGCGCCCTATTCCTGCCTCGCTCCGTGGCCGGGGACGCTATCCTGTCTTGATAATTGCCACCCCTCTTTCCTCTTTCCATGTCACTCGCCCAACGCATACAGCAACAATTCCAGGACAGCGCCGAGGTCAAACTCGCCGCGCTCGCGGCCATGGCCGCGCCGATCGAAGCCGCCACACGCCGCATGGTCCATTGCCTGGCGGCCGGCGGCAAGGTGATGGCCTGCGGCAACGGCGGTTCAGCCGCCGATTCGCAGCACTTCGCCGCCGAACTGGTGAACCGCTTCGAGAAGGAGCGCCCACCACTGGCCGCAATCGCCCTGACTACAGACACATCAACCCTGACCTCGATCGCCAACGACTACCGCTACGAAGATGTCTTCGCCAAGCAGGTCCAGGCGCTTGGCAAGCCCGGCGACGTGCTGCTGGCCATTTCGACCTCGGGCAATTCGCCCAACGTGATCGCAGCCATCCACGCCGCCCATGCGCGCGGCGTCAGCGTCGTGGCGCTCACCGGCAAACATGGCGGCAGGATCGCCGCGCTGCTCGGGCCCGATGACATTCACCTTTGCGTGCCGGCCGAACGAACGGCGCGCATCCAGGAAGTCCACCTGCTCGCCATCCACTGCCTGTGCGATGGCATCGACGCCTTGATACTGGGAGAAACATCATGAACATCCGAAAAACCGACACCGGCAAACAACTGCGCAAGCTCGCCGCGCTTGCCCTCTGCGTTCCCATTCTCGCCGGCTGCGCCGGCGCAGTCGTGGTCGGCGCCGGCGCAGGCGCATTGATGGCGGTGGACCGTCGCGCTCCTGAAACCTTTATCGCCGACGAAAGCATGGAAATACGCGCCGCAAGCCGCATCAGCGACAGGTACGGCGACAAGGTGCATGTCAATGTGACCAGCTATAACCGCATGCTGCTGCTGACCGGCGAGGTGCCGACCCCTGAAATCAAGGCCGACGTGGAAAAGATCGCTGCCGGCGTGCCCGACGTCAAGTCGATCAGCAATGAACTGGCCATCGCCGGGCCGTCCAGTTTTGGCGGACGCAGCAATGATTCGTACATCACGTCCAAGGTCAAGGCGCGCTTTGTCGATGCCGGCAAGTTTTCCGCCCACGTCGTCAAGGTGGTGACCGAAGCCGGCGTGGTTTTCCTGCTCGGCCTGGTCACCCAGGCCGAAGCCAATGCGGCGGTCGAGATCGCCCGCACCACGGGCGGCGTACAGAAAGTGGTCCGCGTGTTCGAGATCGTCAGCCCGGAACCGGCCGCAACGACGAGCAAGGCGGCTCCCGCGGCGGCGCCGGCGTCCGGCAAGTAGGCGAGTGGCCTGTCCGCCGCCGGCCTTCGAGGCCAAGATCACCTCGCCTGCCGAGCTGGCCGGCCGTATCGCCCGGTTGCCGCGGCCGCTGGTATTCACCAACGGCTGTTTCGACATCCTGCACCGCGGCCATGTCACCTACCTGGCCCAGGCCCGCGCGCTGGGTGCCGCCCTGATCGTCGCCGCCAACTCGGACGCCTCGGTCAAGCGCCTGGGCAAGGGCGAGGATAGACCGGTGAACCCGCTGGCCGACCGCATGGCTCTGCTCGCCTCGCTCGAATGCGTGGCGCTGGTGACCTGGTTCGACGAGGACACGCCGCTGGCGCGCATCCTCGATTGCCGGCCCGACGTGCTGGTCAAGGGTGGCGACTGGCCGCTCGAAAAAATTGTCGGCTACGGGGAAGTGACGGCCTGGGGCGGCAGCGTGCACTCGATTCCTTTCGTTCATGAGCGCTCGACCACGGCGCTGATGGAGAAGATTCGCCGGCTTTAGCTGCCGGTGTCAGGAGTCGGTGCTGGCGGCACGGCAATTCAGTGCCATGTCCTTCTCAGTGCCGGCCATACAGCGTGACGACGCAGGCACCGCCGAGGCCAAGATTGTGCTGCAACGCCAGTCGCGCACCTGCAACCTGGGTCGGCCCGGCGCTGCCACGCAACTGTCGCGTCAGTTCGTAGCATTGCGCAAGTCCGGTCGCGCCTAGCGGATGCCCTTTCGACAAAAGCCCTCCCGACGGGTTGGTCACCACCGCGCCACCGTAGGTGTTGTCGCCATCGACGACGAACTTCTCGCCCTCGCCCTCGGGGCAGAAACCCAGTCCCTCGTAGGTGATCAACTCGTTGTGGGCGAAGCAGTCATGGAGTTCGCAAACATCGATATCGCCCGGCCCGATGCCGGCCTGCTCATAGACTTGCCGTGCCGCCTCGCGCGTCATGTCGGCGCCTACCAGTTTGATCATGCTGCGCTCGTCGAAGGTTCCGGGCCGGTCGGTGGTCATCGCCTGTGCTTCGATTGCGACCGTGGAAGCGATCCCCATGCGACGGGCGAAATCGGGCGAAACCAGGATCGCCGCCGCGGCACCGCAGGTCGGCGGACAGGCCATCATGCGTGTCATCACGCCCGGCCACAGCACTTTGTCGTTCATCACGTCATCGGCACTCACGACCTTGCGCAGCAGCGCCAGCGGATTGTTTGCCGCATGCACGCTGGCTTTTGCCCGGATGCGGGCGAAGGTTTCCATTTTCGTCCCGTACTTTTCCATGTGTTCCCTGCCGGCGCCGCCGAAGTCGCGCAGCGCCAGCGGCAAATCCTCGCTCACCAGTTCGCCGCACAACTGGTCGAAGCGTGCGAACGGCGAAGGCCGGTCGGTGAATTTCTCGCCGACGGCGCCGGGCGCCATCTGCTCGAAGCCAAGCGCGAGGATGCAATCCGCAACGCCATACTCGATCGCCTGACGGGCGAGGAAAAGCGCCGTCGATCCGGTCGAGCAGTTGTTATTGACGTTGATCACGGGAATCCCCGTCATGCCTACTCCATAGACGGCGACTTGCCCGGCGGTCGAATCGCCGTAGACATAGCCGGCGTAAGCCTGCTTGACATCGCTGTAGGCGATGCCGGCGTCACCCAGGGCAAGGCGGATAGCCTCTGCGCCCATGCGATCGTAGCTGTCGCTGGTGCCTGGCTTGCGAAAGGGGATCATGCCAACCCCGGCAACGATAACCTTCGATTTCATGGAGCACTCCTCCGGATCATTCCGAGGTACTGCGCAGAATCACATGGCGCACCAGATCGATATGCGTGCGCAGGGTATAGAGAATGTCCGAAAATGTCAGCGGCGTGCGGATCGTTCTGGCATCCTTCTCGATGCGCTCCAGTTTCTCGATCCACTCGGCGCGGGTGTGCAGGCCAGGATTTTCGTTGACTTCATTTTCGAGAAATTTAAGCTCGCCGTAGCGCCGGTAAATGCGCGAGCGCACCCGCCAGCCATAGATCTGCGGTGCGAACCTGATCAACGGAAAGAGCACAACCAGCAGCGGCAAAAGCATCACCACCTTGCCCTCGATAAAAGTGGCCGCCCAGAACGGCAGGAAGCGCTGCAGAAAGGGTTTCCCGAACTTGTAATAGCGCTCGGCTTCCGTCGAAAGCGGAAATTCGCTGTGCCCGGCACGCGGAAATTCGCCGGGCTTCTGGAATGCGCCGGGGGTGCCATGAACCTCGTCCGCCGCCTGCATCAACAGGCCGATCAGCGCCGGATGCGTGTCCTTGCGTGCCAGAAGGGTTGCCACGGAAGATACCAGCTGGACGTCGCGGGGCGGGATTTCCTTGGCCAGATCAATCGCCCCGCGCGGCAGCACCAGTCGCGCCAGGTAAGGAAAACGTCGCGTATACGCCTCGGCATGGGTCAGGCTCATGAGGCGCATTCCCGGCGTGTAGAGCAGTGACCAGACCAGTGGGGACTGCGTCGGGCCGACGACAAACACGGCATCGATCTCGCCCTTCTGCAGACGATCGAGCAATTCCAGGCCGCCGGACAGGATCAGCGTGGTATTGCCCGCATCGAGACCGTTGGCCGCCAGCAACTCCGTGGCGAGATGATGCGTACCGCTGCCCACATCGCCGATGGCCAAGCGCTTGCCCTTGAGTTCAAGCAGTTTGTCGCCGCCGCGCAAGGCCGATTCCCGATAGAAAATCCACAGCGGTTCGTAATAGAAGTCGCCCAGCGCGACAATCTCGTCGGCCTCGGCCGGACGCGCCGTACCGCCCTGGATAAAGCCGACATCGACCGCGAACCCGGGGTCGCGCAGGCGCTCAAGATTCTCCATGGAACCGGCCGACGGTTTCGCCACCACCGTAATGCCGTAGCGCGCCAGCACATCCTTGTATTGGGCGGCGAAAATCTGGTATGCGCCGCTTTCGCCACCGGTGCTGATGACCAGCCGGTCCGGCGGTGCCGGCTTGATGTACTGTGCCGCCAGCCAGAACGCCCCGATCACCAGCAGCAGCGAAGGCAACGCGACAAATACGATGTCGCGCCATGACAGAAGTTTCAGTCTCTCGGGCATATGGGCTCAACGTGGTCAAGTTGCAGACCATTATAGACAGGCCGTTTCAGCGAGCTGTCCGTGTGGCCGTGGCACCGGGCCACAAGCCCGGCGTCGGGTGAACGCCTTTTTTCCGCGACCCCCGGTTCGTACGTTGTCGCACAGAGTACGCGGTGCTTGGCCATGGATACTTGCGTGGACGCGCTGCCTGCCGTATCGGCGCATTTTCCGCTTCACTCTCGGGACCACCATGTCACTGCCTCGTTCGCTCAAATGGCTCGCCGGAGTATTGCTGGCGCCTATCGTGCTGGCGGTGCTGTTCATCGCCATCGTCGGCTGGAACTGGCTGCGCGGCCCGATCGAACGCATGGCGACCGAGCGCACGGGACGCGTGCTGGCCATCAATGGCGACCTGACGGTGAAATTGGGCTGGCCCATGCCGCATATTCGCGCCGCTGCGGTGAGCTTCGCCAACCCGGCCTGGGCCAAGGAAAAATACATGGTCGTGGCCGATGCGGTGGACGTCACCATCCACCTGCCGCAGTTGCTGGCGCGCAATATCGTCCTGCCCGAAGTGCGCCTCGAGCGACCCGTGGTGTTTCTCGAACAGGCCGCCGACGGTCGCCGCAACTGGCTGCTCGACCTCGATCAGCAGGACGAAGATGCACGTATCCGCATCGACCGCCTGACACTCGACCAGGGCCGGCTCGGTTACGACGATGTCGCGCAGAAAACCAGCATTCGCGCCGAACTCACGACCACTGGCACCGAGCCGGCCACCTCCGATGTCAGCTTCAGCGCGCAAGGGCAATACAAGGGCATGCCGCTCAAGGCCAGCGGCAAGGGCGGGCCGGTGCTGGGGCTGCGCGACGAAACCATGCCCTATCCGCTGCAAACCGAGTTCACCGTGGGGCATACCGCGGTCAAGGCCGCCGGCACGATTACCAGCCTGCTGAAGTTTTCCGCGGTGGACATGCGCCTCGCCCTGCGTGGCGACAGTCTGGCGCAGCTTTTCCCGTTGCTCGGCCTGGCCTTTCCCGAGACCCGGGCCTACACTACCGAGGGACACCTGCTGCACCAGGCGAATACCTGGCGCTACGAGGAATTCTCGGGCCGCATCGGCGGCAGCGACATCGCGGGCTCGCTCCAGATCAACACCGGCGGCAAGCGCCCGGCACTGAAGGCCGAACTGGTTTCGAAAGTCCTCGACATCGCCGATCTGGGCCCGCTGGTAGGCGCAAAACCCGGCAGCGTGGATGCAGCCCGACGCGCAGCGCCTGCGCCAGGTGCCGCCGCAACGCCAGTCGCGGCGCGCGGGCTGCCCGACATGCCGTTCCAGACCGGTCGCTGGACCAGCGTCGACTCCGAGGTGACGCTGAAGGCCCAAACCATCCGCCACGCCAAGGAATTGCCCCTGGAAAATCTGATGGCTCACTGGAGCCTGCGCGATTCCGTGCTGACACTCGATCCTCTCGACTTCGGCGTCGCCGGCGGCAAGCTCAATGCGGTGATCACGCTGGACGGACGCAGCGATGTTATCCAGGCCCACGCCAGGATAAAGGCGAGAAAGATTCAGTTGGCGAAACTGTTCCCGACCTCGGACCTGGGCGAGACCAGCATCGGGCAGCTCAATGGCGACTTCGAGCTGACGGGCAAGGGCAACTCGGTGCGGCGCATGCTGGCGAGTTCGAACGGAAAAGTGGATATGGTCATCGCTGGCGGCAAGATCAGCAAACTGATGATGGAAAAGGCCGGCCTCCACCTCTGGGAAATACTCGAATTGAAAATGGCCGGGGACCGCCCGGTCACTCTGCGTTGTGCGGTGGCCGGCTTCGACGTCAAGCAAGGCAACATGCAGGCCAACGTGCTGATCTTCGACACCGAGGTCACCACCATAATCGGCACCGGCAACATCGACCTGGGCGAGGAAAAACTGGACCTCACGCTCAACCAGAAAACCAAGTACACCAGCCCGCTGGCCCTGCGCAGCCCGATCTACGTGCGCGGCAGCTTTGCCAAGCCTTCGGTGGCGGTCGACAAGGGGCGTGTCGCCGCGCGTGCGCTCGGCGCTGTTGCGCTCGGACTGGTCAATCCGTTGCTGATGCTGATCCCGCTGATCGACGCCGGTCCCGGAAAGGACAGCGATTGCGGCGAGTTGGTGCGCGAAGCGAAGACCTTGCCGAAGTCGGCCAGCAAAGCACCTTGAATCCCCGCCCTGTCGGGTTTCCGTTTAGAACGGAATATCGTCCTCGAAGTCATTGAAGTTGCTGCCGGCCGGTTGTGGCGCGGCTGCAGGGCGATTGCCGCCGCCGGCGGAACCCGCCCCACCGCTCTCGCGCGGCGGCGCGTCGCTCATGCCCTCGCGGGAACCGAGCATTTTCATCTCGTTGGCAACGATCTCGGTGGTGTAGCGCTCCTGGCCTTCCTTGTCCTGCCATTTGCGGGTGCGCAGAGCCCCTTCGACATACACCTGCCGCCCCTTCTTCAGGTACTGGCCGGCAATCTCGGCCAGTTTGCCGAAGAACACCACGCGATGCCATTCCGTGGCTTCCTTTTTTTCACCGGTGGCCTTGTCCTTCCATGTGTCGGTGGTGGCGATGGTGACATTGGTGATTGACGCGCCGTCAGGGGTGTAACGCACTTCGGGATCGCGGCCCAGATTGCCGATGATGATGACTTTATTGACGGACGCCATGCTTAATTCTCCTCAAGATTTGGTTTCAAGTATGCCATGCGCCGGCGGCGCTGTCGCCGACCCGCGCCGCACCGGCACTGCCGGCATGGTGACCGCCGCGACCAGCCACAGCACGACCATCGCGGTACCACCGATGAAGACAGCGGCTGCGTCGTAATTCTTCACCAGCCAGCCGCCCAGGGCGCCGCCGAGAAACAGGCCGAAGGCCTGCGTCGTGTTGTAGACGCCGAGCGCCGCACCCTTGGAATTGGGGTGTGCAATGCGCGAAATCAGCGAGGGCAGCATGGCTTCGAGGATGTTGAAGGCAACGAAGAAACTCAGCAGGCCACACGCCACCACCGTGAAATTCGTGCTGCCGAACCACATCGCCAGCAAGGTGGCGGCCAGCAGGGCGATGGCGAACACGCACACCGGTTTCACCTGGTTGCGCTTCTCGGCAAAGATGATTGCCGGCACCATCAGAACGAAGGAAGCCAGCACCGCCGGCAGATAGATCTTCCAGTGCGACGCCAGCGGCAAATCGCCATAGCGCAGCAGCAAACCGGGAACCACCACGAACATCGCCATCTGCACCATGTGCAGGGTGAAGATTCCGAAGTTGAGGCGCAACAGGCGGGTGTCGAACAGGACGTCGCGAAACGGCGGCTTTGGCCCCGTCGGCGGCGGCGGCGCCGGCGGCACGACATGGGTCACCAGGCCGATCGCGGCGAGCGCCAGGATCGCTGTCATCCAGAACAGTCCGTCCATGCCGATCGACGCATACAACGCAGGCGCGGCGACCAGCGAAATGGCGAACACCAGCCCGATCGAGGAGCCGATCATGGCCATGACCTTGGTACGATGCTGCTCGCGGGTCAGGTCCGCCGCCAGCGCGGTGACGGCGGCCGAAATCGCCCCGGCACCCTGCAGCACGCGGCCGACGATGGCCCACCAGATGTCGGTCGACAGGGCAGCCACTGCCGAGCCGAAAGCGAACAGCAGCAGACCGATGACGATGACCTTCTTGCGGCCGAAGGCGGCGGAGGCCATGCCGAAAGGAATCTGGAACATCGCCTGGGTCAGCCCATAAGCTCCCAGCGCGACGCCCACCAGCGTCATGTCGCCTCCGCCGGGTATGGTCTGCGCATGAACGGCGAACACCGGCAGGATCAGGAACAGGCCGAGCATGCGCAGCGCAAAGATGGAAGCGAGCGCGGCGCCGGCGCGCTTATCGTCGCGGCTCATGGCATCTGGAGTGGGGGATAGCATGGAGTTCAGGGGTTTACCGGAAGATCAGGTCACCGGAGACCCGGTAGTGGACCCGGTAGTACTGCAGATGCTGTCATTTTAAAGCACAAACATCCGAATCCCCCTGCGATCACCCGGCAGACCGCAAAGGATGGAAGCGGCCGGCCAGCACGCGGCAATGGATCTCGCGCCGACCCGGCTCATGCCAGGCCGAACATGCCGAGGAAAAAGTCGACCCGGTTAGCGAAGGTTCCCCTCCCCCTGACATTCCAGATGAAAATCAGCGCAAAGAATGTCCACACCCCGGCAATGCGCAGGACCCGATTCGACGTCCCCGATGCGAGCGGTCGTCCCCTGAGACGCTGCTGCCGAAGCATGGACACGAATACGCCCAGAGCCAGCAGGAAACAGTAAAAAATTCGCGAGCGATGTTCGAACAATTCTTCGAGAACCCGGCCCTCAGCCATTTTGTCGCTGACCCTGATGAGGTGGTAATAAACATTGCCGAAAAAGGCGGCGGCAAAAACGGCGGCAAACAGGCGCAGTTGCGGCAACTTGCCGAGCCTTCTTCCCAGAGCGGCGTAGGTCGGCAGGAAGAAGAAAGTCACCATGAGTTCCTTGAAGTAGTAGTAGTACCGGTTCCAGAACTCCACCACCGACTCGGCCAGAAGCGGCTTGTAGGTGTTGCGGAACACGTTGAAGCCGAACAGCCTGAGCAGGCCGATGATCACGTGCCCGCCGGCAGCATGGCGCAACACCTGTTTCATCAGTTCGCAGTAAACGCTGGCCCAGGAAGCAGCGAACGGTGCTTCGGCGCCCTGCTTGACCAGTTGTCCCAGCGCCGGAATGCCGAGGGTGCGCCCGCCGAAGGCGCGGGTCAGCGCATTGCCCTCGCCGTAAACTATTCCCTCAAATACGAACATGACCACGCCCCAGCAGAAGCCAAGAAGGATGAGCCGGATCCCCGCCAACTGGGATCGCGCCAGTTCGACCTCGGTTTTTGCTTCGCATTGGGACAGGTAAGCCAGCCCCTTGCCGTAGGGCGTGTCGTTCCCGCCATACGCCGGCCACAGGTAGATGAGGTGGTCTGAAAAACCTGTGCCGGCCATGCGGCCATGCTGGCCCGAGAGCAGCAGGAAGGCGCAGCGCCAGATGAGAAAGGGAAAGATCATCGCCATCCCGAACAGCACGGTCCGCCAACCTCCCGTGATCGGCCCGGCAGCCCACAGCATGGCGAGAAAGCCCCAGTAAAGCAGGTGCAGCGCCAGTTGCGGGTGACGCCGGATCATGCCCGGCAGGGCGGAAAAACCGACGGCTGCGCGATATATCAGGCCGAGAACGGCGAACAGCGCAACAATGACAAATGCCATTTCCTGACCGCTGGGCGCCACGAGCCAGCCTTTGTGGCCGGTCAGCATGTTGAACGGAATGAGTGCGCCGGCACCGATCGAGGCCAGCGCCAGGATCGCCCGCCGCCTCGATGGCTTCAACCAGCCCAGCACCCCGCTCAGCCGGGCACCCCACCAGGCGATGACAGCAGGGTTTTCGTGGAACTGCGAGAAGCGGCCGATTCCCATGAAGGGCAGGTAGTTTCCGGTTGATTCGTTCATGCAGGCGACCTGTTTTCCGGCCATTGCCCATGCCGCACGCCACATCCCGGCATCACGAAAACGACGTGGATTCAACGGTGCCGGTGAAGTATCGCCAAGCCCGCTGGCACAGTCAATCCCGAATTTCGCGCCAGGAATCACTGATCGCCGGCGGCGGACGAGAGTCGCTCGCGCCAGGCGCTCCATCGCGCCGACGCGCCGCCATCCCCGGTGTTAGGAAGGCGAATGATTGAACGTGTAGTCGCCGATCGGCCTGTCCCCCGTCGCGTCCACCGCGATCAGCCGCATCCTCGTCGTGAAGGCCGGCATCGTCTTCAGCCACGCCGCCGACGGCATGACGAGCACTTCGCCGCTGCCGGCATCGAACGGCACGTCGGCAAGGCGCTGCTCCGACTCGCCCGCGCCCTGCGTGCTGACGACGTCGAGGCGCTTCACACCAGCCAGCGGCGCGCGGATGCGCGCGATGACGGCGTCGTCGTCGGCGCGGATACTGCAGTTCACGCTGGCGCCGGGATCGAGGTGGTATTCGCGCAGGCACAGCCCGGCCCGCCTCATCGCGTCGACGAAAGGTGCGCAGACGACCAGGCTTACCATGCCGTCCTTCACCGCCGCGCGCACGCCGGCTGCCAACATGGCGAGTTCCTCGAGCCGCCCGCTGCAGTGGGCGCAACCAAAGATATGGCTTTCGAGCATCGCCTCGCGCCGCGCCGAAACCTCGCCCAGCCAATAGGCAACCAGTGCCTCAAGACCGATCGGCTCCTTGCAGGTCACTGTTCGTCCTCCCCCATACCCATGCACGCGCGCAGCCGAGCGAGCGCGCGGTGGCGGATAACGCGCACGTTGCCGGCGCTGATGGCAAGCTCCGCGCCTACCTCGTCCGCCTGCTTGTCGGCAAAGAAGCTGAGCGCCACTACCGAGCGCTCACGCTCGGAGAGCGCCTCCAGGCATCCGGTGAGGCGTTCGGGAGCCAGCACCAGTGGCTCCGGCGCTTCGAAGGCTTCCGCCGCATCGCCCCATTTCTCCAGCAGCACCTCGCGCCGCCAGTTCCCGCGGCGCATCTCGAGCACCGTCATGCGGCTGGCGCCAAGCACGAAAGAGGCGATCCTTTCCGGCTGGCGGACCTTCCCGGCGCGAAGGCGCGCGAGCGTCATGAGCAGTACCTGCTGAACGAGGTCCGCCGCCGCATGAGGGTCGCGCAGGTGCCGCAGTCCATAAAGCCGCACACGTGGCGCGAAGCGCCGGTAAAGCTCCATCTCGGCGGCCGAATCGGGCACTGCGCCGGACTCGGCAATACGGCGGGCGAGCGCACCATCGTCGAGCGAGGAGGGAATGGGGTTCCGGGGCACATAAAAAGTATAACTTTCCTTACCGAGGATGTGTAACGACCGGCCGCCTCGTTACACATCCTCGCTGTAACACTCCTCATTCCAACTCCGTCTCAGAAAGGAGACTCCATGATCACCAACTCTTCGAGCGGCACCAACCTCCATGAAATTGCCCCCGCCATCTACCGCATCAACACACCGGTCCGGATTCCGGGCGGGTCAGACTTCAACTTCAATCAGTACCTCGTGGCCGACGACGAACCGCTGCTTTTCCACACCGGTCCGAAGCAGATGTTCCCGCTCGTCGCCGAGGCGATTGGCAGGGTGCTGCCACTCAAGCGCTTGCGCCATGTGGCCTTCTCCCACTTCGAGGCCGACGAGTGTGGCGCGCTGAACGACTTCCTTGCCGCCGCACCTGCCGCCGGCCCCGTCTGCAGCCAGGTGGCGGCAATGGTGTCGGTCAGCGACATCGCCACGCGGCCGCCGCGGGCCCTGGCCGATGGCGAAGTGCTGCGCACGGGGCGCCATGCCTTCAAATGGCTTGATGCGCCGCACGTGCCCCACGGCTGGGATTGCGGGTTCATGATGGAACTCGAAACTCGCACCTTGCTGTGCGGCGACCTCTTCACCCAGGGCGGTTCCGGCGCCGAGGCGATCACACAAGGCGACATCCTCGGCCCGAGCGAGGCCTTCCGTCAGCAAATGGACTACTACGCGCATGCCCCGCAGACCGCCGCGACACTCGCGCGCCTCGCCCGCGAACAGCCCCAGGTCCTCGCCTGCATGCACGGCAGTGCGTGGCGTGGCGACGGCGCCTCGCTGCTGCGCGCCCTTTCACGCTCGCTCGCCAGCCAGGCTAATATCCCGGCGGCCGAAGGCATCGATTTGGCCGCCTGATTCGGGAGTTACAAACTTTTGTAGCTTCAGCACCTTCATGGGTAAGCAGTAAACAAGGTCTCGCGCTTATGGGCGCTTGGCGATTCCGGATCGGAATCGGCCGATCCGACGATTATTGAGAGTCGGCGCTGGTGACGCGGCGCCCATGTCGCGAGAAGGTGTGGGGCGCGGTGGCTATCGAATCCCCGGCAGGGTATATTCTTCGGTTGCCCCTAACTCAATCCCGCACCATGGAATTCATCAAGATTCGCGGCGCGCGAACGCATAACCTGAAGAACATCAACCTCGACCTGCCGCGGAACAAGCTTACGGTCATCACCGGCCTTTCCGGCTCGGGCAAGTCTTCTCTCGCCTTCGACACGCTCTACGCCGAGGGCCAGCGCCGCTACGTCGAATCTCTCTCGGCCTACGCGCGGCAGTTCCTGCAGTTGATGGAAAAACCCGACGTGGATCTGATAGAGGGCCTCTCGCCGGCAATTTCCATCGAGCAGAAAGCCACCAGCCACAACCCGCGCTCCACCGTCGGCACCGTTACCGAGATCCACGACTACCTGCGCCTGCTCTATGCCCGCTCCGGCTCGCCGCATTGCCCGGACCACGACCTGCCGCTGGAAGCCAACAGCGTCTCGCAGATGGTCGATCACGTGCTGGCCCTGCCCGAGGATACGAAGCGGATGATCCTCGCCCCGGTGGTGGCCAATCGCAAGGGCGAGCAGCGCGACCTCTTCGCCGAACTGAGGGCGCAGGGCTTCGTCCGCCTGCGCGTGGATGGCGCGGTGCATGACATCGACACGTTGCCGAAACTGGCCAAGACCCACAAGCACACCGTCGACATCGTCGTCGACCGGCTCAAGGTGCGGCCCGACGTGCGCCAGCGCCTGGCGGAGAGTTTCGAGACGGCGCTGATGCATGCCGAGGGCCGCGCCCTGGCGGTTGAAATGGACACGGGCAGGGAATACTTGTTCTCCTCGAAGTTCGCCTGTCCGGTGTGCAACTACGCGCTGCAGGAACTCGAGCCGCGCCTGTTCTCCTTCAACAATCCGATGGGCGCCTGCGCCAAATGCGACGGCCTCGGCCAGATCCAGTTCTTCGACCCCGCCCGCGTGGTCGCCTATCCGCACCTGAGCCTCGCCGCCGGCGCCATCCGCGGCTGGGACCGGCGCAACCAGTTCTACTTTCAGATGCTGGAGTCATTGGCAGCGCATTACGCGATCGATACCAATGCCCCCTTCGAAAAACTACCCGCCGCAACGGCAAACATCGTGCTCTACGGCTCGGGCAAGGAGCAGATCAAGTTCCGCTACCTGAACGAAAAGGGCACCCGGTTCGACCGCACCCATGCCTTCGAAGGCATCATCCCCAACCTCGAACGCCGCTACCGCGAAACAGATTCCATGGCGGTGCGCGAGGAGTTGTCGAAGTACCTCAACAACAAGCCCTGCCCCGAATGCGGCGGCATGCGCCTGCGCCGCGAAGCGCGCCATGTCTTCGTCGGCGGCAAGACGATCTCCGACATCAGCCGCCTGTCGCTGATCAACTGCCGCGACTTCTTCAACCTGCTGCAACTGACGGGCCAGAAGGCGCAGGTCGGCGAGAAAATCCTCAAGGAAATCACCGCGCGGCTTTCCTTCCTGATCAATGTCGGCCTCGATTACCTCTCGCTCGACCGGTCGGCGGAAACGCTCTCCGGCGGCGAGGCGCAGCGCATCCGTCTGGCATCGCAAATCGGCTCTGGCCTTACCGGCGTGATGTACGTGCTCGACGAGCCAAGCATCGGCCTGCACCCGCGCGACAATGCGCGCCTGCTGCAAACCCTGACGCACCTGCGCGACCTGGGCAACACCGTGATCGTGGTCGAACACGACCTCGAAGCCATCGAATCCGCGGACTACGTGGTGGACATGGGCCCCGGCGCCGGCGAGCACGGTGGTCGCGTCGTGGCCGAAGGTACGCCGGCGCAGGTCGCCGCCAACAGCGCATCGATGACTGGGGCATTTCTCTCGGGCCGGCGCGAGATCGCGATCCCGGCCAGGCGCACGCCGCCCAATGCGCTGCGCGAGCTGCGCATCCGCAATGCCAGCGGCAACAATCTGAAGCAGGTCGAGCTCACCATTCCGGTCGGCCTCCTGACCTGCATCACTGGCGTCTCCGGTTCGGGAAAATCGACGCTGATCAACGACACGCTCTACGCCGCGGCGGCACGCCACCTCTACGGCTCGGCCGTGGAACCGGCGCCGCACCACGAGATCGAGGGCCTCGAATTCTTCGACAAGGTGATCAACGTCGACCAGTCGCCGCTCGGCCGCACGCCGCGCTCCAACCCCGCGACCTATACGGGCCTGCTGACGCCGATCCGCGAACTCTTCGCCGGCGTGCCGGCCTCGCGCGAACGCGGCTACAACCCCGGGCGCTTCAGCTTCAACGTCAAGGGCGGGCGCTGCGAAGCCTGCCAGGGCGACGGCATGATCAAGGTGGAGATGCATTTCCTGCCCGACATCTTCGTGCCTTGCGACGTCTGCCACGGCAAGCGCTACAACCGCGAAACGCTCGAAGTCCGCTACAAGGGCAAGACCATCCACGAAGTGCTGCAGATGACGGTCGAGCAGGCGCGCGAGTTCTTCGATCCGGTGCCGGTCGTTGCGCGCAAATTGCAGACGCTGGTCGATGTAGGACTTTCCTACATCCAGCTCGGCCAGTCGGCCACCACGCTCTCCGGCGGCGAGGCGCAGCGCGTCAAGCTGGCGCTGGAACTCTCCAAGCGCGACACCGGCCGCACGCTCTACATCCTCGACGAGCCGACCACGGGCCTGCATTTCCAGGACATCGAAATGTTGCTCTCGGTGCTGCATCGCCTGCGCGACCATGGCAACACGGTGGTGGTCATCGAGCACAACCTGGATGTCATCAAGACCACCGACTGGATCGTCGACCTCGGCCCGGAAGGCGGCGACGGCGGCGGCCGCATCATCGCCACCGGTACGCCGGAAGCCGTGGCGAAGGTCAAAGGCAGTTACACGGGGCGCTACCTTGCGCGCTTCCTGGCGAAACGGCCGGCTCCCGCCCTAGCGGCAAAGCCCGGGCCGGCAAAAGGCGCGAGAAAGGTCGCCCTGTGAGCGGCCTGGAGAACTACTCCCGCGAAGCCCGGCAGATAGAGCACGAAATCGAAGCCAAGGGCGTGATCCTCGGCATCGACTGGAACAATGAGACGCAAGTGCGCGAACTGGCGCGCCAGGCTCTGGATTGCAGGCTGGGCAATGTCGACTGCGAGCCGGACGAACCCCTCGACCGGGCGCGCCTTGAACTCTTCGGCCTGGCGCAACTCATGCTGACGGTGATGAAGGAAAGCGCCGAGCAGGATATCGATACGCACGGCGGGCCGGCGTGGAAATCTTTCGCCAGGGCCCTGTGGGCCGAACATGATCTGCGTCGGGCAGGTCCGTGATCATGCCGATCCCGCTTGGCGCAGGATTCCGCATGATCTAGACTTATAGTTCGAAAGGAAGGATCCGTCATGAAAAAGTCATTCAGTATCTTTGCAATCCTGGTCACGCTGACCGCAACAGCGAGCGCCCAGCAGTCGGCCGAGTCGATCCAGACCAGTGGCACCGGCGAACTCAGCAAACAGTCCGACCTCGCGAACTACGTGGGCAGCGTGAATGCATCAATTCGCCTGCCGGCCACGGTGAGCGCCGGGGATGTGATTCCGGTCCAGTACCAGACCGCCGCCGGAGGCGCAGTTTCGGATAGCTTCATGGTGACCGGAATCACCATCAGCGGCGACCGCTGCTCACTTCAAAGCAAGCGTCGCGACTCGCAACTGATCGACACAATCTCTACCCAGCCTTGCAGCAGGCTCAAGTAATTCGGCTGCGCAATGCAACTGAAGCAAGCCGCCACGCATTGGCGCGGCCGACTCAGGCGCTGATCAGTTTGAGGTCGAAAGCGCGCTCGACGAACCAGACCAGGGCGATCGTCAGCGTGGCCAGCGAACCGCCGACAAAGACAACGCGGCGATAGAAAATAGTCTCGCGCAGGGCATAGGCCAGCGGCAGAAACACCGCGACGATGGCCAGCTGGCCGATCTCGACGCCGAGGTTGAAGCCCAGCAGCGAGAGCACCAGGGTCTCCTGCGGCAAGCCCAGTTCCGCCAGCACGCTGGCAAAACCGAAGCCGTGGATCAGGCCGAAACCGAAAGCCACCATCCAGCGCCGGTGCTCGACGAGGGGCTTGAGATTGTTGGCCGCGGCCAGCACCACCGACGCAGCAATCGCCGATTCCACCAGCCGCGAGGGCAGCGAGATCAGGCCCAGGGCCGCCAGCGACAACGTGATCGAATGCGCCACGGTGAAGGCGGTGACTACCCAGAGCACCTCGACCAGCGCCTGGCGGAAATTGGCGCCGCCGCGCCAGCGCAGCGCCTCATGCACCAGCACCGCCGGCAGCAGCAGTGAAAGCAGGAACAGGATGTGATCGAAACCGATCCAGATATGCCATATGCCTTCCACCAGATACTGGCCGAACTGCGCCAGGCGCGATACCTCGCCAACGGTGAACTTCTGCCGCGCGCGCTGCGGCGAGAGCACGGCGGTCTGCGTCGCGCCGTCGAGGCTCAGGCGCAAAAGGCCGCGATGCAGGGCATCGAGATCGAACAGCAGGCGGTAGTCGATTTGCAGATCACCGCCGCCGGCGGGACACTCGCCGGCCAGGCGCAGCACTGCGTAGGCGCCGTCGGTGTGGCTATCGACCAGGTGGTCGGCGACATCCAGTTTGCAGACCCCGCCGCGCTGGACGGAGAGGCTGGTCAGCGCCCAGGCCGCGATGTCGCCGTGGCGCGCGCGCACTTCGCCCCAAGTGATCTCGCCATTGCCATCGGCGTCGAGGCCCAGCGCGAAATCGATGTCGCGCAAGGCAATGTCCCACTGCCCCGACACTTCCCTTCCCTTGATATCCAGCACCAGATAGCTGTCGCTGGCCTTGTGCGCCTGAACCGGCCAGGACAGCAGCAGCAACACTGACAACAGCCAGCGGCGCAAACTCATCGCCGTGTCACCAGCGCCGACTCCCGGCCCAGGCGGCGCAAGCGTTCATCCTCGAAGCCGCTGCCGGCCAGCCAGTCGCGCACGACCTGGGCGGCGGCGGGATCGCCGGCGACAATCGCCGCTTCAAGCAGGATGCGGGCATCGCGCGGCTCGCGCTGCACCCGGTAGTTTTCTGCCGCGAGGCGCAGGGCCTCCTTCGCATCGCCGCGCAGGCGCAACTGGTAGCGCGCTTCCTCGGCCCGGTGCGTGGTATCGCCGCGCTGCCTTGCCGCGGCGAAGCGATCATCGAGCATTTTTGCCAGCCGCGCCGCACCCGGCAACTTGAGCGCCGCCTCGGCTTCGGCGAGGCGCAAGAGGAGGCTGTCGGACGCCTCCCAACCGGCCAGTTCCTTGAGAACATCGGCCGGCCGCCCGTTGTCGAGCAGAAAGTCGCCCCAGGCGGCGAGCAGGTAGCCGTCGTCACGACCAATGCCGATGGCCTCGCGGTAGTGCTTTTCCGCCTGATCCGCCTGTCCGCGCCAGGCGGCCACTTCGCCCAGCCGGGTCAGCAGCCAGAGGCGGTTATCGGGATCGCGAGTGCTCGCCAGGGCCTGCTGCAAAGTCCGGTATCCGGCATCGAGTTGGCCGCCATAGGCCTGAACCAGGCCGAGGCAGGCGCCCAACAGCGTGCCGCGCCTGAGTCGTCGCAGCGCGTCGCATTCACCTTGCGCCGCCGCATAATTTGCCTCGACCAGGTAAATCGCGCCGCGCCAGGCATGGGCGGCGGCGAGATCGGGATCGAGTTCCAGCGCCGCGGCAAAGTCCGCCAGGGCGCCGTCGAAATCATGCCGATACTGCCGCAGCAGGCCGCGTATCAGGCGCAAGGAAGCCGGCAACGGATCCGGAAAGCGAGCGACCACTGCCTCCGCATAGCCCACGTAGCGGGGATCTCCGCGTGCCATTGCCAGATCGAAATAGCGCTGGGCCAGTTCGGCCGCCGGGCCGGGACTGCCGGCAGCGGATGTCATCGCGGCGCGCATCGCAGCCAGTTCGCGCGAACTTGCATCGCCGGCACGCGCAGGCAAACGCTCCAGTACTTCGGCGTCGTCCAGCGGTTTGCGCGGCGCAGCATCCCCTGCCAGCGGGACGGCCGACAATGCCAGAAACAGCAAAACTGGATTGATTCGCAGGAGATTTGTCAACTTGGCGAGGCCATGGGCGTTGTTAAAGCTCGTGCGCGCCAAAATCTGGTCGTCACGATTTCCAACAATTTCAAGGAGTTTATTACATGAGCAAGCTACTGACCGTCCTGATCGCCGCTGCTTTCGCCACCGTTTCCGTCGGTTCCTTCGCTGCCTCCCATGGCGGTGCCGCCAAGGACGACAAGAAGATGGAAAAGAAGGAAGAAATGAAGAAGGACGAAGCAAAGCCGGAAGCCAAGAAGGACGAAAAGAAGGCTGACAAGAAGAAGGGCGAGAAGAAGGAAGAGGCCAAGAAAGACGACAAGAAGCCGGAAGCCAAGAAAGACGAGAAGAAGCCGGAAGCCAAGAAGGAAGAAATGAAGAAGTAATTCCGGTTTCCCGGAATACAAAGAAGCGGGCTACGGCCCGCTTTTTTATGTCTCCGCCGGAGGCGGAGACGGTATCCCCTGGTGGGAATGTCTCCGCTCAGGGACCTTCCGCACTCCGCCACACGCTTGCCAGCCATGGCTGCTGGTCAAGCGGCAATCCCGGCGGGCGGTAGTAGTGCTCGAGTTCGGCAAAACCGGCAGCGGCAAGATATTCGCGCCACGCGGCAAGATCGTAATAGGCGCCATAGCGCTCGCCGCTGATACTCTCTTGGTTGTTGCCGCGCGGATTGGAACTGAACAGGACGCCGCCCGGTTTCAGCGTCGCATGCAACTGGCGCAATACGCGCGGCAATTCCTGACGCGGCACATGGAACAGGGAAGCGTTGGCGAAGACGCCATCGAAATGCGCGTCGGGCAGATCGAGGCTGAGGAAATCCTGCTCCCAGACTTCGCAGCCGCTGTGGGTGCGCGCCATCTCCGCCAGCGCCTGGGCGCCTTCGAGGCCGATGGCGCGATGCCCGCGCTGCACGAAGGTTTTCAGGTCGCGGCCGGGACCGCAGCCGAAATCGAGAATCGCGAAAGGTGGCTGGGCCTGGATATGGCGCAGCAAGGCCTCGATGTTCTGCTCGACATCATGGTGGCGCGTACCCTCCCAGAAGGCTGCGGCCCGCGCCTGGTAGTGGCCGAGGGTGCGCTCGACGAGTTGTCGCAGGGTTTCCGGTTCAAGTTTCATGGGTAGGAAGGTTCCGGCCTGGATACCAGCCTGTCAAGTCACCATGTCTCCACGGCAGGCTTTGCACAGCCTGCCGGCTTCGCGAGCGCAGCGCAGTGCTCTGCGAAACCATCGCTTCGCCCAGCGCCGACTATTGAGTAAGGGACCGCGCAAGCAAGAACGCCACGGCTAGCCGTGGCGTTTCTTGTCGGCGCTGACCGGGGATCAACTCTTCAACGCCACCAGCACCTCGTCCAGCATCTTCTTCGCATCGCCGAACAGCATGCGGTTGTTTTCCTTGTAGAAGAGCGGGTTGTCCACACCGGCGTAGCCCGAGGCCATGCTGCGCTTCATCACGATCGAGGTCTTGGCCTTCCAGACCTCCAGCACCGGCATGCCGGCGATGGGGCTGGTCGGGTCGTCCTGCGCCGCCGGATTGACGATGTCGTTGGCGCCGATCACCATGGCGACGTCGGTCGTGGGGAAGTCGTCGTTCAACTCGTCCATTTCCATCACGATGTCGTAGGGCACCTTGGCCTCGGCCAGCAGCACGTTCATGTGGCCGGGCATGCGCCCTGCCACCGGGTGGATGCCGAAACGGATGTTCACGCCCTTCTCGCGCAGGTGTTTGGTGATTTCATACACCGTGTGCTGGGCCTGCGCCACGGCCATGCCGTAGCCGGGAACGATGATCACGCTCTTGGCATCCTTCAGCAGCTCCGCGGTTTCGAGGGCGCTGATGGGCACCACTTCGCCGGCCGGTACCGCGGCATCGCCCTTGGGCGCCGGGGTGCCGCCGCCGGTGCCGAAGCCGCCGGCAATCACGCTGATGAAGTTGCGGTTCATCGCCCGGCACATGATGTAGGACAGGATCGCGCCGGAGGAACCCACCAGCGCGCCGACCACGATCAGCAGGTCGTTGGAGAGCATGAAGCCGGTGGCCGCCGCCGCCCAGCCGGAGTAGCTGTTGAGCATCGAGACCACCACCGGCATGTCGGCGCCGCCGATGGCCATCACCATGTGGATGCCGAACAGGAGCGCGATCACGGTCATCACGATGAGCGGCATCATGCCCTCGCCGATGGTATGCGCGCTGATGAACTTGCCGCCGAACCAGATCACCACCAGCAGGCCCGCCAGATTCATCCAGTGGCGCCCCGGCAGCAACATGGGCGCGCCGCCGATCTTGGCCGAGAGCTTGCCGAAGGCGATCAACGAGCCGGAGAAGGTCACCGCGCCGATCAGGATGCCGATGTAGATTTCCAGTTCATGGATGGTCTTCTCTGCGCCGGTGAGCGGCGCCGACGTGTCGATGTAGCTGGCGAAGCCGACCAGGCAGGCGGCGAGGCCGACCAGGCTGTGCATCAAGGCGACGAGCTCGGGCATCTGCGTCATTTTGACGACTTTCGCCGCATACAGGCCGACGGCGCCGCCGACCACCATGGAGCCGACGATCCAGGGAATGCCTGCCGCCGTCACGCGCGGCCCGAACACCGTGGCCAGCACGGCGATGGCCATGCCGATCATGCCGAAGAGGTTGCCGCGCCGCGAGGACTCGGGATTCGACAGCCCGCCCAGGCTGAGGATGAAGAGGATGGTGGCTCCGATGTAGGAGACGGTTGCCAGATTTCCAGACATTTCTTCTTCTCTCCTACTTGCGGAACATGGCCAGCATGCGCTGGGTCACGGCGAAACCGCCGAACATGTTGACGGCGGTCAGCGCGATGCCGCCCACCGCCATCCAGCGTATCCACGAGTCCGGCGACGCGCCGCCGGCCAGGGGCGGCGCGATCTGCACCAGGGCGCCGATGGCGATGATGCTGGAGATCGCGTTGGTCACGCTCATCAGGGGCGTGTGCAGGGCCGGCGTCACGTTCCACACCACCATGTAGCCGACGCAGCAGGCCAGCACGAAGACCGAGAAGTGGGCGAGGAAGGCCTGCGGGGCGATGGCGCCGACGAACCAGAACAGTACGGCGGCGACGCCGAACAAGATGGCCAGCTTGTTGCCCGCCATCGGTGCGCTCGGCGCACCGTGGCCGTGGCCTTTCTTGGCCTGCACCACC
>VEPA01000157.1 GCA_012026675.1 Betaproteobacteria bacterium
ATCATGGTCGACCCGAAAATGCTGGAGCTGTCGATCTACGAGGGCATCCCGCACCTGCTGGCACCGGTGGTGACCGACATGACCAAGGCCGCCAATGCGCTCAACTGGTGCGTCGGCGAAATGGAGCGGCGCTACAAGCTGATGTCTGCACTCGGCGTGCGCAACCTGTCCGGCTTCAACAGCAAGATCAACGAGGCGAAGAAGGCCGGCGAGCACATTCCCAATCCATTCTCGCTGACGGCCAACACTGAGATCGGCCCCGAGCCGCTGGAACCGTTGCCCTACATTGTCGTTGTCATCGACGAACTGGCCGACCTGATGATGGTGGTCGGCAAGAAGATCGAGGAACTCATCGCGCGCCTGGCGCAGAAGGCGCGGGCTTCGGGCATCCACCTGATCCTGGCGACGCAGCGCCCCAGCGTCGATGTCATCACGGGCCTGATCAAGGCCAACATCCCGACCCGCATCGCCTTTCAGGTATCCAGCAAGATCGATTCGCGCACCATCCTCGACCAGATGGGTGCCGAAGCCCTGCTCGGCCAGGGCGACATGCTCTTCCTCGCGCCGGGCACGGGCCTGCCGGTGCGCGTGCATGGCGCCTTCGTCGCCGACGAGGAAGTGCATCACGTCGTCGATCACCTGAAGAAAGTCGGACCGCCCGACTATATCGATGGCCTGCTCGACGCCCCGGCCGGCGACGATGCGGAAGTCGGCGCTGGCGACACGGCAGGCGGCGATGCAGAAGCCGACCCGATGTACGACCAGGCTGTCGAAATCGTGCTAAAAACGCGCCGGCCCTCGATCTCCCTGGTGCAGCGCCACCTGCGCATCGGCTACAACCGCGCCGCGCGCTTGATCGAGGCCATGGAAAAGGCCGGCCTGGTCACGCCGATGAATGGCGCCGGCGGGCGCGAGGTGATTGCACCGAGCCGGGCGGAGTAGGTCTGCTCTCGTTTGCTGGGAAGGCGTGATGATCGAGGGGCTGGCACGGGTATCATTCCGTTTGGTTCCCGGCTAGAGCAAACTCCATGTCACAACAGCAGTCCGGCAATTTCTCGGTGGCATATTTGCGCATCGCTCGCGGTCCCTGCGCCGCACTCTTGCTGATTGCGCTCCTGCTCCAGCCGGCGCAAGCGCAGGAACTCGAACCGCGGTCCTATTCGAATACGCCAGTCGGGCTCAATTTCCTCATTGCAGGCCACATCTACTCGGAGGGCGCAATAGCCTTTGATCCGTCCACGCCGATCGCCGACGCGAAGTTTCACTCCAATACCGAAGTCCTGGCCTATGCGCATTCGCTGGATGCCTGGGGCAACTCCGCCAAGTTCGACCTGATACTGCCCTATGCCTCGTTTTCAGGGCATGCGATGGTGGGCGGGACAAAGCGGGAGCGCGCGATGTCCGGTCCCGGCGATCCGAGGTTTCGCTTCTCGGTGAACTTCCATGGCGCGCCGGCGCTGTCGCTGCAGGAGTTTGCCGGCTACCGGCAGGACCTCATAGTCGGGGCCAGCCTGCAGGTTACGGCGCCGACGGGGGATTACGACAACAACAAGTTGCTCAACCTCGGCAACAACCGCTGGTCGTTCAAGCCCGAACTGGGCATTTCCAAGGCATGGGGGCAATGGACTCTGGAAGTCGCGCCTAGCGTGACGTTCTACACCGACAACACCGATTTCAACAAAGGCGGCAGGTTCGAACAGGCCCCGCTATATGCGCTGCAAGGGCACCTGATTTACGGTTTTGCCTCCGGCGTATGGCTGGCAATAGACAGTCTCTACTTCAGCGGTGCCCGTACCACCATTAACGGCAGGGAGGGCAACAACCTGCAAAGAAACACGCGGGCAGGCCTGACCCTTGCGCTGCCGGTGGACCGCCACCAATCGGTGAAACTCTATGCCAGCACCGGCACCTCGACCCGCACCGGCAGCGACAACGATCTGGTGGGCATCGCCTGGCAGTATCGCTGGGGCGGCGGCTATTGACGGCAGATCACTGCGACATTTAACCGCGCGGCGCACGGGACTGCGATAATTCGCGGATGAAGATTTTCCTCCGTACTCTCTGCGCCCTCTGTGGCTTCGGATTCCTGGCTTCCACCCAGGCCGCCGGCCTCGACCAGCTCAAGAGCTTTCTCGACACCAATCGCAGCGCCCGCGGTATGTTCACGCAAACCGTGATCGCCAAGTCGGGGAAGAAACCGCAGCGGTCGACGGGTATTTTCGCCCTGCAGCGCCCCGGCAAATTCCGCTGGTCCTATGAGACGCCCTACAAGCAACTGCTGGTCAGCGACGGCAACAAGCTCTGGAGCTACGACACGGACCTGAACCAAGTCGCCGTGAAAAAGCTCGGCACGGCATTCGGCGCCAGTCCGGCGGCGTTGCTGGCCGGGCAGGACCTGGACAAGCATTTCGTGCTCAAGGAAGGCGCCGCGGCGGACGGCCTCGAATTCATCGAGGCCACGCCCAAGGGGAGTGACGCCAGCTTCGAGCGAGTCAAGATCGGTTTTGCCGCCAACCGGCCGGTGAGCATGGAAATCCATGACAGTTTCGGCCAGGTGACGATGCTGCGCTTCACCCAGTTCGAAGCCAATCCCGCGCTGCCGGCTTCGCTGTTCCGATTTGTCGCACCGGCCGGGGCCGACGTGGTCGGTGAGTGATTTGTTCCCCGCGTCGATCACCCACGCGCCGCTGGCCGAGCAGATGCGGCCGCGCACGCTGGATGAAGTGATCGGGCAGCGCCATTTGCTCGGCGAGGGCAAGCCGCTGCGCCTGGCGTTCTCCTCCGGCACGCCGCATTCGATGATCCTCTGGGGTCCGCCCGGCGTCGGCAAGACCACGCTGGCGCGCCTGATGGCGGACAGCTTCGATGCCGAATTCATCGCGCTGTCGGCCGTGTTCTCGGGCGTCAAGGACATCCGCGAGGCGATGCAGCAGGCCGAAGTCATGGCGCAGCAGGGGCGCCGCACGATACTGTTCGTTGACGAGGTGCATCGCTTCAACAAGGCGCAACAGGATGCCTTCCTGCCCTACGTCGAGAAGGGCACCGTGACTTTCATCGGCGCCACCACCGAGAACCCGTCCTTCGAAGTGAATTCCGCGCTGCTGTCGCGTGCTTCGGTGTATGTGCTGAAAAGCCTGGACGAAGCCGAACTGGGCGAACTCTTTGACCGCGCGCGCAGCAAAGCACTCGATGAACTGGAGTTCGAGCCTGCGGCGCGCGAGCGCCTGATCGGCTATGCCGACGGCGCCGCCCGGCGCCTGCTCAATGTGCTGGAACAGGTGCGTACGGCCGCGGCCACCGCGGGTTTTGCAAATGAGCGCCGTCTTGTCAGCGCCGACTTTCTGGAGCAGACACTGGCCGCCGACCTGCGGCGTTTCGACAAGGGCGGCGACGCCTTCTATGACCAGATCTCGGCCCTGCACAAATCGGTGCGCGGCTCGAATCCCGACGCCGCGCTCTACTGGCTTGTGCGCATGCTCGACGGCGGTGCCGATCCGCTCTACATGGGGCGGCGCATCGTGCGCATGGCCATCGAGGATGTCGGCCTGGCCGATCCGCGCGCCTGGGAAATCGCGCTGAATGCCTGCGCCACCTACGAACGCCTGGGCAGCCCGGAGGGCGAACTGGCGCTGGCTAATGCCGTGCTTTACATGGCCGTGGCGCCGAAGTCGAATGCTGCCTACGTGGCCTATAACGCGGCGCGCGCCTTCGTGGCCAAGGACAAGAGCCGCGGCGTGCCGGAGCACCTGCGCAACGCGCCGACCAAATTGATGAAGGATCTCGGCTACGGCGCCGACTACCGCTACGCCCACAACGAAGCCGAAGCCTATGCCGCCGGGGAAACCTACCTGCCCGATGGCATGCCGGCCGTGCATTGGTACCAACCCGTGGCACGCGGGCTGGAGCAGAAGATCGCCGAAAAACTTGCTCACCTGCGCGAACTCGATGCGCAGGCGAACAGCAAGCGCTGATCAGTGGTCAGTGGTCAGATCAGTGATCAGGATGGTTGGCCACAAATTGCTTGTAGGCGCGCCGGGCCACGATCAGGGTTTGCTCATGGCCGCAAGTGGCGGCATCGCACAGCGCATTTTTGAGCAGGCAACGCAACACTTCAGTTCCGTCCTTGGATTGGGCCAGGCCGCAGGCCAGATGTGCGGCCATTGCATAGGGCAGGTGTTCATGGTCGGCGATCGCGCTTACTTCGTCTTCGGTCAGATCGCTGTAGTCGATGCAGTCCTTCATGGATATCATGCTCGCTACCTCCTTGTTTCAAGCCAACAAGCCGAAGCGCGAATGCTACTCCGGAAAAATTGCGAAAGCAATTGCAAGACTCTGATTGTTAAGGATAAAATCAACGTCTTTGGCGCGGTTATAGTGGCGGACTGTCCGCCAGAACAAGCACTTGCCGCGTCTTTCTCAGTCCATTTTTCACTTAATTTGCGGACAGCCCCGCAAGCCAAATCAAGGATTTTCGATGCTTGACATCCAATTGCTGCGCAACGACCTTGCCACTGTCGCTGCCCGTCTCGCTACGCGCGGCGTGACGCTCGATACCGCCGCTTTTGAAGCGCTCGAAGCCGAGCGCAAACGGCTGCAAGTGAATACGCAGGACCTGCAGGCGAAGCGCAACACGTTGTCGAAGCAGATCGGCATGCTCAAGGGCAAGGGCGAGGACGCGTCCGCCGTGATGGCCGAAGTCGCCGGGCTGGGCGATGCGCTGAAAGCCGGCGAAGCGGCGCTGGCGGAATTGATGCCGCGCTTCGACACCTTCCTCGAACTGATCCCCAACCTGCCGCACGAAAGCGTGCCGGCCGGCGACGACGAAACGGGCAATGTCGAAATCCTGCGCTGGGGCACGCCGCGCGCCATCGCCGCACCGCGCGACCACGTCGATCTCGGAACCGCGCTGGGCGGGCTGGATTTCGAAGCCGGCGTCAAGATTTCGGGCGCACGCTTTACCGTGATGAAGGGAGCGATCGCGCGCCTGCATCGCGCGCTGACCCAGTTCATGCTCGACCTGCATAGCGGCGAGCATGGCTACACCGAGGTTTACACACCTTACCTGGTCAATCCCGAAAGCATGTTCGGCACCGGCCAGTTGCCGAAGTTCGAGGAAGACCTTTTTATGGTGCCGAAGAGCGACGGAGGCAAGCTTTACCTGATTCCGACGGCCGAGGTGCCGGTGACCAACCTCGTGCGCGGCGAGATCCTCGCCGCCGATGCCCTGCCGCTCAAGTTCGTCGCCCACACCCCCTGCTTCCGCTCGGAAGCCGGCAGCTACGGCAAGGACACGCGCGGCATGATCCGCCAGCACCAGTTCGACAAGGTGGAACTGGTGCAGATGGTGCGCCCCGACCAGTCGTGGGACGCGCTGGAAGAACTCACCGGGCATGCCGAGGCGGTGCTGCAAAAACTCGACCTGCCCTACCGCAAGGTGGCGCTGTGCACCGGCGACATGGGCTTTTCGGCGGCCAAGACCTACGACCTCGAAGTCTGGTTACCGGCGCAGAACACCTATCGCGAGATTTCCTCCTGCTCCAATTTCGAAGCCTTCCAGGCGCGGCGCATGCAGGCCCGTTTCCGCAACGAAAAGAACAAGCCCGAACTGCTGCACACGCTGAATGGCTCCGGCCTCGCGGTGGGGCGCACGCTGGTTGCAGTATTGGAGAATTACCAGAACGAAGACGGCAGCATCACGGTCCCTGCGGTGCTTCGGCCATGGATGGGCGGGCTAGAGAAGATTCGCGCTGCCTGACCGCCGGCTGCAGCGCATAGGGCGAGTCGTGGGCCGCTTCGAAGCGGCTGAGGATGTCGTAGTAGTTGCGGATGTTCTCCACCATGATCACCGCCTCGCCGCCGCGCGCCGCACCGCTTTTCAGGCGCGAGTAGATTTCCGGTCGCGCCAGTTGCGGCAGCACCTGCTTCATGTCGTACCAGGCGTCCGGGTCGCGCTTCATGCTTTTCGCGATCGAGCGCGCGCCGCGGAAGTGCCCCATGCCGAGGTTGTAGGCCGACAGAGCCAGCCAGAGGCGGTCGGGATGTTGCGCGTCGGGTATCTGCTCCGCCAGTTCGGCCAGGTAGCGGGCGCCGGCGCGGATGCTCTCCGCTGCATCGAGGCGGTTCTTGACACGCAGGTAATCGGCCGAGTCCTCGGTCAACATCATCATGCCGCGCACGCCGGTGGGCGAGGTGGCCAACGGATCCCAATGCGATTCCTGGTAAGCCAGCGCGGCCAGCAGGCGCCAGTCGATCCCGGTCAGATCCTGCGCCGATTGAAAGTGGCGGCGCCAGGCGGGGAGCCTGGTCCGGGCATCGTCGAGAAAACTGGCGATGCCAGCCGCATTGATGCGCTTGATGTGGCCGAAGTAGCGGTCGTGGATGCGCGCCAGAGTGCCGTCGGCACGGGCGCCGGCAATGAAGGCGTCGGCCTTGTCGCGCAGCGCTGCGGCATCCTTGCCGCCAAAGGCCCAGCCGAACTCCAGCCGGCCCGGCAATTGCACGCGGGGGCTCAGGTCCGGATGGAAGTTGATTCCCAGATCGAGGTGGACGTCATGCACCGCGACCAGTTCGGCCTTGCGCGCGGCGACGCGGGCCAGCAGTTCCATTTCGGTGACGCCCTGGACTTCGACGACCTGCGGCCGAGATTGTTCGTCCAGCCCGCGCAGGGTATCGGACAGGGCAGAACCTGCAACCACTTCGACCGTGCGACCGGCGAGATCGGTGAGCTGCTCCGGTCCCAGTACATCGTCATGGCCGACGATCCATTGCCTGACGCTGCGGATCGGGGTCGAGTACTGCAGCAAGGAATTGCCCAGCGGCATCGATGAGGCGAGGTGCACCCGTCCCGTCAGCGCCAGATCGGTCAATTCATAAGGGTCGGCGGCCTCGATGAACTGCACCTTGAAGCCGAGACTTTCGGCAAACGCCGTTGCCAGGTCATGCTCGAAGCCGCTGGCCGTGGCAGCTCCGCGCTCCTGGAAGAAGGCGGGTGTTTCGCGGATCGCAACAACCAGCTTGCCTTCCGTTTCCGGCGGCTCGATGCGAGTGCACGCAGCCAGGCCGAACATGGCAAGACAGCCGAGCAGGCGAAGCAGTTTCGGCAACGCGTTTCCTCCCTGTGACGACCGTCGCTTCGCGGGTATAATCCGCGCCTCGCGGAGAGGTGGCAGAGTGGTCGAATGTACCTGACTCGAAATCAGGCGATGTCGCAAGGCATCCGTGGGTTCGAATCCCAC
>VEPA01000030.1 GCA_012026675.1 Betaproteobacteria bacterium
GCACCCGCTTGGCGCCGACCGGTATGAATTCGATGCCCTTCTTCTTCAGCAGGGGCCCAATTTCCACTTCAATCGCGTCGCGCTTGCGCCAATTGACGGCGACCCAGGGATTTGACGGTGTGAAATGGTGCAGCGGATTGTTTGAAATCACCGTCAGCGTGTCGCCTGGACGAAGCATTTCACGCATTTCATACGCGGCGGGCATGCCGCCGATGCCGGCGCCGAGAATCACGATGTGGGCCATGATGCCTCCTTGTTTGTTTTGGCTGGACAAAAATCTAGTCGATTATCCGACCACACAATTATCGAGGCCATTCATCCCGCGATTCGGTTCATGGTCTGGCTTAATGATCATCAGTTTGAAGCCCGCGGCTTCAGGTCAATCCCGGTCTTCACCGGCGCCAGACTCACTCGCTCGCCTGGATTAATGCCCGCAAGCACCTCGATTTCGCCTCCGGCCAGGGCTTCACCGAGGCGAACCTGGCGTAGGCGCGCACCGCCCTTTTCATCCAGGACATAGACTGCCGTGACCTCGCCGCGGCGCAGGACGGCGGCCGGCGGCACGGTGATCTTTTTCGCCTGACCGATCGTGAAATGCGCGCGGACGTAGGTGCCGGGCACCACGCCCTCGACGTTTTCCGGCAGGTAGAGGCGCGCGGTGGCGGTATGGCTGCGCGCATCCACGGTCGGCAGGATTTCGATGCGCTGCACGTCTATCCAGCGACCGGTTTCGGGAAACTCGACGCGGGCTCGCGCCGATTTCTTCAGTTCGGCGAGTTTGTATTGGGGCAGGCTGGCGATCACGCGCAGGCCCTTGGGTTCAAATATCGTGACCAGGGGCTTGCCGGGCGTGGCCATCTCCCCGGCCTCGACATGTCGCTCGGCCACGAGCCCGGCGATTGGCGCCGTCACCGTACCGTGCGATGCACCGGCTCCGGAGGCGGCAGCAGCCCCCTGTGCCCCCTGATAAGCGGCCGCAGCCTGATCCAGCGCGGCCTGGCTGATGAACTTCTGCGCATGCAGGCTTTTCGCGCGTTCATAGGCAGCCGCCGCCTGCGCCAACGCTGCCCGCGCGCTCGTATCCGAACCGACGGCCTCGCGCGCATCGAGACGCATCAGGACTTCGCCCTGCTTTACGCGCTGGCCGGCGTCGACGCGCACTTCCAGCACTCGGCCAACGCCCTGCGCGGCGACGGTGGCCTGCCGCACCGCCTCGACGGTGGCCTCGACCGGGAAACCAAGATCGACCTCATGTAGCTGGACCACGACGCTGCCTGGGGCCGTGTCAGCTGCAAAAGAAAAACTCGCCGACTGAAGGCCGGCGAGGGAAACAAGGGCGAAGAGGAGGAGAGCGCCCTTGGGGAGAAAACGCGTGAATCGATTCATGTATATCAGTATATGCTTATATATAAGAATTTCAAGCCCTTCGCACTTCGCTTTTCCACTTCGCGACAAAAACCTTTCCCAAATCAAGGAATTTCAAGTTCACTCCGGGAATTGACCAGAGTCAACGACTTGAATTCGACACATGGCGCATCGTGCGCCGTCGCCAGAAAATAGTTTCATTTAAATATCAACAATATACAGGGAAGACCATGGAATTAACGAAGCTTATACCATCGCGCCGGGCCTGCATCGCGATCGCCCTGGCATTACCGCTCGGCCTCGGCGTGGCGCTGGCACAGGATCGTGCCAAGCCCGGCGTGACGGCTACCGAAATGCAATACCAGGCCGGTGATTCCCCGCTCGGCAAGGTCGAAATGCACCAGAACGTCAATCCCAAGGCGCCGCCGATGACCAAGGCCGAATTCGACCAGGCCAAGGAAATCTATTTCCAGCGCTGCGCCGGCTGCCACGGCGTGCTGCGCAAGGGCGCTACCGGCAAACCCTTGACTACCGACAAAACGCTGACATCGGGCACCGAATACCTCAAGGTTTTCATCAAGTTCGGCTCCCCCGCCGGCATGCCCAACTGGGGCACCTCGGGTGAATTGACCGACGACCAGGTCGACCTGATGGCGCGCTACGTCCAGCAGGAACCACCGACGCCGCCGGAATGGGGCATGAAGGAAATGATGGCCTCGTTGAAGGTCACGGTTCCGCCGAGCCAGCGACCGACGCAGAAGATGAACAATCTCGACCTCGCCAACCTGTTCTCCGTCACCCTGCGTGACGCCGGCGAGATCGCCTTGATCGATGGCGCATCGAAGAAGATCGTCAAGATCCTCAAGACTGGCTACGCGGTGCACATCTCGCGCATGTCGAAATCGGGACGCTATCTCTACGTCATCGGCCGCGATGCCCGCATCAACCTGATCGACCTGTGGATGGCGGAGCCGCCCAACGTCGCCGAAATCAAGGTCGGCCTCGAAGCGCGCTCGGTCGAAACCTCCAAGTACAAGGGCTACGAGGACAAGTACGCGATCGCGGGCACCTACTGGCCGCCGCAGTTCGTGATCATGGACGGCGACACCCTGAAGCCGCTCAAGATCGAATCGACGCGCGGCATGACGGTGGACACCCAGGAATATCATCCGGAACCACGCGTAGCCTCGATCGTCGGCTCGCACCACAATCCCGAGTTCATCGTCAACGCCAAGGAAACTGGCAAGATCCTGGTGGTCAACTACAAGGATCTCGACAACCTGAAGATCACCAGCATCAACGCAGCGCGCTTCCTCCATGACGGAGGCTTCGATTCCAGCGGACGCTACTTCATGGTTGCCGCCAACGCCTCGAACAAGATCGCGGTGGTCGACACCAAGGAGGACAAGCTCGCGGCGCTGATCGATGTCGGCAAGATTCCGCATCCGGGACGTGGCGCCAACTTCGTCCATCCCAAGTTCGGTCCGGTCTGGGCCACCAGCCACCTTGGCGATGAAACGGTCAGCCTGATCGGCACCGACCCGAAGAAGCACAAGGAACAGGCCTGGAAGGTGGTGCAAACGATCAAGGCGCAGGGCGGCGGCTCGTTGTTCATCAAGACCCATCCGAAGTCGAAGAACCTCTGGGTCGATACGCCGCTGAATCCGGAAGCCAATGTCAGCCAGTCGATTGCCGTGTTCGACATCAACAACCTGGAGAAGGGTTTCGAGGTCCTGCCGATCGGCGAATGGGCCGGCATCAAGGACGACGGCGCCCGTCGCATCGTCCAGCCCGAGTACAACAAGGACGGCGACGAGGTCTGGTTCTCGGTCTGGAGCGCCAAGGACAAAATCTCGGCACTGGTGGTGGTCGACGACAAGACGCGCAAGCTGAAGGCCGTGATCAAGGATCCGAAACTGATTACACCCACGGGCAAGTTCAACGTGCACAATACGCAGCACGACGTGTATTGATTGACCCGGACGGCCGGTGGCGGCATGATGCCGCC
>VEPA01000188.1 GCA_012026675.1 Betaproteobacteria bacterium
CAGTCCGCCGACGAAGCAGTGGCTTCCGGATTTGCGAAAAAGGCCGATAAGGGGGCCGGCATAGATCGGCCCGCCGCGCCCGGCGCAATCGGCGAGCAGAGTGCCGAACGCCGTGCCGACCGCCAGGAGTCCATTGCGGAAAGAGAGTCGAAGTCCATGAAACTCGGCACCGGCCATGGCCAGCGCGAACATTCGCCGACGCGCTACACGGAGTTCGTGCGCCAGAGCGACACGCCCGACGAAATCATCACCATCTATTACGATTCGCGCGCCAACCTGATTGCCCGCGGCATCATCCGCTCGCCGCGCCTTGCCGAGCCGTCGCCGTTTCCCGGCAGCAGCGGCTTCGTGCCTGATCCGCGAAGCTAGTGACGGTTTGCTACACCAGCCCGTTCATCAGCTGCACCATGACCGTCTCGCCGGCGCCGACTTTCTCGCGCTCGTGTTCCAGCACGATGAAGCAGTCGGCATCGGCCATCGAGCGCAGCACACCCGAGCCCTGGGCGCCGGTGGGGCGCACGCACCATTCATTGTTTTCGCGGAACAGGATGCCGCGCTGGAACTCGGTGCGGCCGCGGCCCTTCTTCATCGCCTCGCTGCAGCGTGCCGGGAAGGTCGGCACCAGCGGCACGGGGTCGAGACCGGCCAGCTTGAGGATGGCCGGCTGGACGAACTGGTAGAAGGTCACCATCACCGCCACCGGGTTGCCCGGCAGGCCGAACAGCCAGGCACCGGGGCGGTCCGCTCCGTCGGGTTGAATGCGGCCGAAGGCCATGGGGCGGCCGGGTTTCATGGCGATCTTCCAGAACGCCACTTCGCCCAGCTGGGCCATCAGCTGCTTGATGAAATCGGCCTCGCCGACCGAGACGCCGCCGCTGGTGATGATGGCGTCGCTGCACGCTGCCGCCTCGCGGAAGGCCGCTTCGAGCACGGCCGGGTCGTCCCAGACCACGCCCATGTCTATGACTTCGCAGCCCAGGCGCGTGAGCATGCCCCACAGCGTGTAGCGGTTGCTGTCATAGACGGCGCCTTCCGTCAGCGGCTGGCCGATCGAGCAGAGTTCGTCGCCGGTTGAAAACAGCGCGACGCGCACACGGCGGCGCACCGAGACTTCGCCTGTGCCCAACGAGGCGACGATGCCGATCTCGGCCGGGCGCAACTTCTTGCCGGCGGGAACGGCGGGACGGCCGGCCTGCTGGTCTTCGCCGGCGCGGCGGGTATTCTGGCCGCGGCGCTGACCTGGCGGAATGACCACGGCATCGCCCTCGACCTGCGCCACTTCCTGCACCACGACGCAGTCGACGCCCTGCGGCAGGACGGCGCCGGTCATGATCCTCACCGTCTCGCCAGCGCCGACTTTTCCTTCAAAGGCGCGTCCGGCAAAGGCGGTGCCGATGTTCTTCAGGCGCGTTTCGCCCGCGGCGGCGAGATCGTCGAAGCGCAGCGCCCAGCCGTCCATGGCGGAATTGTCGTGGCTCGGCACGTCGATGGGCGAGATGACATCCTCGCTCAGTACGCGATCCAGCGCCTGGCGGACGAAGACGCGTTCGTGACCGGTCACCGGCTGCTACAGGCCGAGGATCAGTTCGCGGGCGCGATCGACAGGCAGGGCATTCGGGTCGTAGCCGTCGGCGCAGGACAGGGCTTGGAGGATGGAAGTCATGATGTGGGAGAAAAAACAGCAAAAACTAGAAGGGGAAGATCAGCCGCCGATGTAGGACATTTCGATGCGGCCGGAGCCGGGCCGCTCGGTTGCGGCGGTGCGGATTTCCGAATAGCGGTCGTCGCGGCCACGCCAGACAGCGGCGATTTCGCGGCGCAGCGCCTCGTCGCCGGCGCCATGGCGCAGCAGGGCGCGCAGATCGTGGCCGGACTGGGCGAAGAGGCAGGTGTAGAGCTGGCCCTCGGTGGACAGCCGGATGCGCGTGCAGGTCGCACAGAAAGCCTGGGTGACCGAGGAAATGACGCCGATTTCGCCGCCACCGTCCCGGTAGCGCCAGCGCCCGGCGACTTCGCCACGGTAGTTGGGGGCGATGGCTGCGAGCGGGAACTCGGCGCCGATGCGGGCGATGACATCGGCCGAGGGCAGCACTTCGTCCATGCGCCAGCCGTTCGAACTGCCGACGTCCATGTATTCGATGAAGCGCAGGATGTGGCCGCTGCCGCGGAAATGGCGCGCCAGCGGCAGGATCTGGTCGTCGTTGCTGCCGCGCTTGACCACGCAGTTGATCTTGATCGGGGCGAGGCCGACCTCTGCCGCCGCGGCGATGCCGTCGAGCACGTCGCCGACGGCGAAATCGACGTCGTTCATGCGCTTGAACACGGCATCGTCGATGCCGTCGAGGCTGACCGTGACGCGGTTGAGCCCGGCATCCTTGAGCGACTGCGCCTTCTTGCGCAACAGCGAACCGTTGGTGGTCAGGGTGAGTTCGACAGGTAGCTTCGCCAGTTGCTCGATCAGGTTCTCGATGTGGCGGCGCAAGAGCGGTTCGCCACCGGTGATGCGGATTTTTTCAACACCCTGATCGACGAAAACGCGCGCGACGCGGACGATTTCTTCGAAGGACAGCAACTGCTTGCGCGGCAGGAAGGCGTAGTCATCGTCGAACACCTCCTTCGGCATGCAATACACGCAGCGGAAATTGCAGCGGTCGGTGACAGAGATGCGCAGGTCGCGCACGCGCCGCTGGCGCAGGTCCAGAAGCTCGCCCTCGGGCGGCGCGACGAGGGCGCGGCCGGGCGGCAAGGTGGCCCTGACGGTTCTGGCGATGGGGATGATTCGAGCTTTCATGGAATCTTGGACTATAAGCCGGGCGGGAGTTCCAGACAACACCTGCCGCGCTCGGTTGTCGCGCACCTGTCAGCCTCGGGCGGCCGGCAGAGGGTTGATTGCCGTCATACCCGTCACCCCAGCGCCGACTTTCAAGGCGATGCTATTCTGTACAAATGCTTGACCCGCAAACCATCGAACGGCTCCGGCAACTGGGAGTCGACACCGCCAACATCGAGTCGCTGCTGGCGAGTGCCGCCATTTTTTCCGTCGTCGCTCTGGTAACGGCAATTCCGACCGCCATCATTGCCAGGCGCAAGAACCGGTCGCGAAGCTTGTGGCTGTTGTTCGCGCTTTCCATCCCGGTGCTTCCGCTGCTGCTGGTCTGGCTGCTGCCGGCGCTACCACCCGAGCGGAGTACAGAATCATGAGCCACCACAAGTCCCGCGAAGTCGTGCTGCCGATCAAGATGCCGCCGGAACTGCCGGCAGCGCTCGACGGTATGCGCGAAACCTGGCGGCGCGACCCCGCCGCGATCCCGCGCGGCCTGTCCTGTTCGCAGTCGAAGGAGGGCGCTTTCGTCCTGGTCGCCGCCGAATCGGTTTTCGTCACGCTGCCCGGCGCCTGCGTGGTGAAAGGCCTCGGCGCGATCGAACTGGTGGGTGCCGAACCCCTGTTCGAACCGGGCGCCGGATCGAAAACCCTGGTGCTGCGCGACACGGAAGAGGGCTGGAGGTTTTCCGTCAAGTTCGTGCCGCCCATCGTGCGCGAACGAAATACGAAGTAAATCCCGAGAGCCGGGTCAGCCCAATTGAAGGCATGCCGATCGCCGCATCGCGCCGGATCTTCGATTGTTCTATAGTTGTTAGTAAACAAGCTGTTAGCTTGCTGGCGGAGAGGGCGGGATTCGAACCCGCGTTAGGATATTATCCTAAACACGCTTTCCAGGCGTGCGACTTAAACCGCTCATCCACCTCTCCGCGGATACTTGCCGATTCCCGCTTTTGCGGGAGGGCGCGAATTCTAGCAGATCAGCCTTCGCTGTGCCGCAGCGACAGATCGACGGCGCGCACGTTCTTCGTGAGGCTGCCGACCGAAATGCGGTCGACGCCGGTTTCGGCGATGGCGCGTACGGTTTCAAGGCTGACGCCGCCCGAGGCTTCGAGTTCCGCGCGCCCGGCCGTAAGGCCGACGGCCTGGCGCATCTGCGTCAGGTCCATGTTGTCGAGCAGGATCATCCTCGCGCCGGCGTCGAGGGCCTCGGCGAGCTGCTCCAGGGTCTCCACCTCGATCTGGATGAAGACGTCGTCGCGGCCTATCGCGCGCGCCTGTTCGAGCGCCGCCGTGACGCCGCCGGCCGCCATGATGTGATTCTCCTTGATCAGGATGCCGTCATAGAGGCCGAGGCGGTGGTTGCTACCGCCACCGCAGGTGACAGCGTATTTCTGCGCCAGGCGCAGGCCGGGCAGGGTTTTGCGCGTATCCACGATGCGTGCGCCGGTGCCGGCAATGGAATTGACATACAGGCGTGTTGCGGTCGCCGTTGCCGAGAGCAGTTGCAGGAAATTCAGCGCGGCGCGTTCGGCGGTGAGCAGGGCGCGGGTGCTGGCTTCGATCTCGCACAGGATCTGGCCGGCAACGACCGCCTCCCCGTCGCGCACGTACCAGCGGATCACGGTCAGCGGATCGAGTTGCAGGAAGCAGGCATCGAACCAGGCGCTGCCGGCGAGCACGGCATTTTCGCGGCTGATGACAGTGCCCTGGGAACGGCGTCTGGCGGAGCTCAGCAGCGCCGTCAGATCGCCGCCGCCGATGTCTTCCACCAGTGCCGCGCAGACATTGCGCTGCACCTCGGCAGCCAGTTGAAGGGGAAATTCCATGATATTGGGCTAAGGTTGGTTGGGCTGCGTTTGATTCTAGCATCGCGCTTTCAATGCATCCTGGATCCGCGCGGGCTCAGCGTGGTGGACGGCGCGTCGAAGCTATCGGCCCGGGCGACGTCCCAGAACACCTTGAACACGGGGTGATCGGCGACGCCGGCGAGCAGTTCACCGGGCCGCGTCCAGTGGTGCAGGGTGGCGAGCGAACGTACATCGGTGGCCGAAACGCGACGGATTACGTGCTCAGGTCCCAGCTCGCGCGGATGATTCAACCCTGCCGCGCCCAGCATCTCCTTCAGCGCGATCAGGGTGTTGCGGTGGAACTGATGGACACGCGCGGATTTGTCGGCGACGTCGAGCGCACGCATTCGGGTCGGGTCCTGGGTGGTAACGCCGGTCGGGCAGTGGCCCGTGTGGCAGGTTTGCGCTTGCAGACAACCAAGCGCGAACATGAAGCCGCGCGCGGAATTGCACCAGTCGGCACCGATGGCGATGGTGCGCGCCATGTCGAAGGCGGTGACGATCTTGCCCGACGAGCCGATATAAATGCGGTCACGGAGATTGACGCCGACCAGGGTATTGTGCACCAGCATCAGGCCTTCTCGCAGCGGGGCGCCGACGTGGTCGGTAAACTCCAGCGGGGCCGCTCCGGTACCCCCTTCGCCACCGTCGACGACGATGAAGTCCGGCGCAATGCCGGTTTTCAGCATGGCCTTGACGATGGCGAACCATTCCCATGGATGGCCGATAGCCAGTTTGAAGCCGACCGGCTTGCCGCCCGAAAGTTCGCGCAGCCGCACAATGAATTCCAGCAATTCGATGGGTGTGGCAAAGGCCGAATGCCGCGCCGGCGAGATGCAGTCGATGCCCGCCCGTACGCCGCGTGCCTCGGCGATTTCCTGCGTCACCTTGGCGCCGGGCAGTACGCCGCCGTGACCTGGCTTGGCACCCTGGGAGAGCTTGATTTCTATCATCTTGACCTGGTCGATGGCGGCATTCTCGGCGAAGCGCGCGCCGTCGAACCGGCCATTGGCATCGCGGCAACCGAAGTAGCCGCTGCCTATTTCCCAGACCAGATCGCCGCCGTTCTGGCGGTGATAACGCGAGATCGAGCCTTCTCCGGTATCGTGGAAAAAGTTGCCGCGCCTGGCGCCCTCGTTGAGCGCCAGGATCGCATTCGCCGAGAGTGCGCCGAAACTCATGGCCGAGATGTTGAACACGCTGGTGGAATAGGGCCGGGCACACGCCGGGCCGCCCACCGTGATGCGAAAGTCGTGGTCCTCGATGTGGACCGGTGCGATGGAATGGTTGACCCATTCGTAATGCGGTTCGTAGAGGTTGAGCTGGGTGCCGAAGGGTCGCTTGTCCAGCGCCTGCTTCGAGCGCTGGTAGATGATCGAGCGCTGGGCGCGCGAAAAGGGCAGTTCCTCGGAATCGGCTTCGATGAAGTACTGGCGGATTTCCGGACGGATGTATTCGAAGAAGAAGCGGAAGTGGGCCAGCACCGGATAGTTGCGGCGGATGGCCTGGTGCGGCTGGAGATAATCGACCAGGCCGACCAGGGACAGGGCGCCGAAGACCAGGGCCGGCCACAGCCAGAGCGCGGAGACGGTCTGCAGCAGCAGGCAGGCTCCGGCGAGGATGGCGCACAGGGCCCAGGCGTGGTAGCGCTGCGGAACGAATCGGTCAAGGCTCTGCAACATGGGCGTCCTCCGGTTGAATGCGGCGGTGGCGTCGCTACTGTATCAGGCTTGATGCTGCCGGCGCTCGGAGACTGCGATGGAAAGGCTGCTGCCGACGATCACGCCCATGCCTGCCACCGAGAGCAGATCCGGCAGGTCCTGGTAGAACAGCCAACCCAGCAGCATGGCCCAGATCAACTGGGCATAGAGAAAAGGCGACAGGAAGGATGCATTGGCGTAGCGAAAAGCGCGGGTCAGCATGAGGTGACCGGTGCCGCCGTAGATTCCCAGCGAGGCGATCAGCGCCGCGTCAATCCAGCCGGGCATCGGGCCGCCCCAGTACAGCGGTGCCGCCAAGGTCATCGTCACGGTGCCGACCAGCGCCGTGTAGAAGAGCATGGTGAGGGTGTTCTCGGTCGGCGACATCTGTCGTGTCTGGACCTGGTAGCCCGCATAGCAGGCGGCGGCCAGCGACATCCAGAAAATGCCGGGCAGGTTCAATGCTCCGCCGGGACGGGCGATCAGCAGGGCGCCGCAAAATCCGGCGACGACCGCGATCCAGTGGGTGGCGGTGATCGATTCCTTGAGCAGCCAGTGCGACAGGATCACCACCACGAGCGGAGTGACGAACAGAAAGGCGGTGCTTTCGGCCAGCGGCATCATGGAAAAACCGGCCATTGCGAAACCCGTCGTGCCGACCAGCATCAGCGCCCGCGTGATTTGGGCGAGGGGGCGGGCGGTGGCAACCAGTTGCAGGCGCATCGAGGGCGCGAGGAAGATCAGCATGATCAGACAATGGAAGGTGTAGCGGCCCCAGACCATCATCGGGATCGGATAGGTCTGTGCCAGATGCTTGGAGGTGGCGTCGAGTGCGGCAAAGCACAGTGTTGCGCCGAGCATCAGCAGCGCGGCGAAGCCGACCTTGCGGCGGGCTTCAGGCATTCTCGAGTATCAGGCAGTTGAGCTTTGTGCGTGCGACGGGGATCAGTTCGCCGGCGGCAATGCCGATCGGGCCGTCGCCGGCGGCGACAAGTAAGTCCGCTGCGGCGCCATGCAGGTGAACGGCGGCGGACAGAGCGGCAGCGGCCGGCCGGCCTTGCGCCAGCAGTGCGCCGGCCATGCCGGAGAGCACGTCGCCGCTGCCGGCCGAGGACAGTCCCGGATTTCCGGTGGTGTTGATGCGCCAGCGGCCGTCGGGATGGGCGATGACCGTGCCGCAACCCTTAAGCGCGACATGGGCCTTGAAGCGTAGCGCCAATTCCAGCGCGGCGCCGACGCGGTCGGCCTGCACCGCATCGGTGGTGCTTTTCAGCAGGCGCGCGGCCTCGGCCGGATGCGGCGTGATCACCGTGGCTGCGGCGCGGCGCGCAACGTGGGCGGCCAGCACTGGATGGGCGGCGAGCAGGTTCAGCGCGTCGGCATCCAGCAAAAGCGGAAAGTCGGCGCTGGCGATACGGTGCAGGATCTCGACGGCCGCATTGGAAGTGCCGAGGCCGGGGCCGACCACTGCCGGCGTTGCCTGCGCCAGCGCGTCGTCCGGCGAGCGCAGCATGAGTTCCGGCTGCAGCGGGTCGACGGCAAGTCCTTGCAGCAAGCCGACAAAAACCCTTCCGGCACCCAGCATGTGTCCCGCGCGTGCCGCCAGCAGCGCCGCGCCCGTCATGCCGGCGGCGCCGCCGATCACCGCCAGCGAACCGTAGCTTCCCTAGTGGCTGTTTCTCTTTCTGGGCGCCAGGCATTCGCGGAAATCATCGACGGCGAGCAGAGCGCCGGGAAACCTGTCGAGGCGCAGACCGAGATCGACGACGCTCACTTCGCCGCAATGATCCGGGCCGTCGAGCGTGTACAGTCCCGGCTTGCCGCCGATGAAGCTCAGCGTATGCGTGGCGCGTACGGCAACGCCCAGCACGCGCCCGGTGTCGCCATCGAGGCCGCTGGGTATGTCCAGCGCCAGCACCGGGCCGGCAAAGGCGTTGATGCGTGCGACCAGCTCGGCCCAGGCGCCCTCGATGGGTCGGGCTAGCCCGATACCGAACAGGCCGTCGACTATCAGGCCGTAATTGCTGCCAGGAACTGCTTCGCCGGGGCCAACGAGGACTACCGGGATGCTTTGTTGCTGCAGAACTCGCGCCATGACTCGCGCATCGCCGCCGTTGTTGCCGGGGCCGGCCAGAATCAAAACCGGCGCGCGGCTTCCCTTCAGCAATTGCCGCGCATGCTCCGCTGCGGCATGGCCGGCGCGTTCCATCAATGGCGGCCGGGCGCCGGCGTGGCGTGTTTCGAGTTCGCGCAGTTCGGCACTGCGCAGAAGGGGAGTAGGCATGACAGGATTGTAACCGTCAGCCGCTTGATTCGATCCGGGTCAGCGGCACGAGTTCATGGCCGGCCAGCAGCAGTTGCGTCCGCAGGTGCCGGGCGACGTCGACCGCGTCGGGGTCGTCGCCATGGACACAGATGCTGCCGATGTGCGTCGGAATCCGCGTGCCATCGACGGCAATCAGGGCTCCGGCGTCAAGCATCGCCCTCACATGGGCCAGACAGGGGTCGGCGCCGTGGATCATCGCGTCGGCACGGGTTCTCGGCACCAGTTGGCCATCTGTCAGGTAGGCGCGGTCGGCGAAGATTTCCTCGACTACCGGCAGCCCGGCAGTGCGTCCGGCGACGACCAGTTGCGAGGCGGCGGGCGCCAACAGAATCAGCGTGCGGTCGATGGCCCGAATGGCGCGGCAGATGGTGTCTGCCACGGCGCGGTCGACGCAGGCGAGGTTGTTCAGTGCTCCGTGTGGCTTGACGTGAGTGACCTGTGCGCCTTCGAGCGCCGCAATCCCGACCAGGGCGCCGACCTGAAATGCGATCTGGCATTCAAGTTCGGTTGGCGACAAGGTCATGGCACGGCGGCCGAAACCCTGCAGGTCGGGATAGCTCGGATGGGCGCCGATCGAAACGCCGCGCTCTTTTGCCAGGCGCACGGTACGGCGCATGACATCCGGGTCGCCGGCATGGCCGCCACAGGCGATGTTGGCCGAGGCGACGATGTCGAGCATTGCGGCGTCGTCGCCCATGCGCCACGGGCCGTAGCCTTCGCCGAGGTCGGCATTGAGGTTAATTCGCTTGCTCGGCATTGATGACTCCGTCGATCAGGTTGGCGGTATACAAGGCGTTGAGGTCGAAGCCGGCCTGGTCCGGCACCAAGCCGGCGAGGCATTCGGCCATCGCGGCGGCGGCCTCGCGGCGCGCGGCGAGCGCTTCTTCAATGCTCACCTCGACAAAGCGTAGCGCGTGGCCGGGCAGGGCATGACCGAGACGCGGCAGGTCGGCCCCGATTACGGTGGCGATTTTCGGATAGCCGCCGACTGTCTGGCAATCTGCGAGCAGGACGATGGGGCTGCCGTCGCCGGGTACCTGGATGGCACCGGGGGTGAC
>VEPA01000154.1 GCA_012026675.1 Betaproteobacteria bacterium
CGACACCCGGCGAATAGGCCAGCGACAAGTCGCCCTGGTTGTTCAGTGCCTTGGTCGGGGTTACGGCAATCTTGCCGGGTTTGGGGCTGCGGTGATATTCCAGCGCCGCAGCGCGGATACGTTCGTCCATGTAAGGCCTCTCCATTAATTGTGTCGAACCCGATTGTATCGCCGTGTTGCCAGCGCCGACTTTGTGACAAACCGCCGCTTTCCCCTCGCAATTCCCTGCGGTGGAGGACTGGCCCGGATTTCATCGTGTCGCGGTCCCAACTCTGGGCGGCAGGCCGATACGAGAATGCGGCGCAGCAAAGTCGATTGTGGGATAATCGCGCGCTCATCTAAGAAGCTCCGCGGTCCGGGCCACTCCGTCCCCGCTGCGGACTGCCGGAAGCCCCCGATCCCAACCCACCGATCGCTGGCCGACCGGCGCGAATTCAAATCAGAGTGGAGATTTTCGCGTCATGACACAGTCCAATACTGTTCTGCCCCCTGCCCATGTCAAGCACGCCGGGCTGCGTGCCTGGGTTGCCGAAATTGCGGCGCTCACCGAACCCGATGCCGTCGTCTGGTGTGACGGTTCGCAGGAAGAGGCTGATCGTCTGTTTGCCCAGATGGTTGCAGCCGGCACCATGATCAAGCTCAATCCGGCGAAGCGGAAAAATTCCTACCTCGCCCTGTCCGATCCGTCCGACGTCGCCCGCGTCGAAGACCGCACCTACGTCTGTACCTCGGATGCCGAAGATGCCGGCCCCAACAACAACTGGGAACATCCGGACAAGATGAAGGAAACGCTGCGCGGACTGTTCAAGGGTTGCATGCGCGGACGCACGATGTACGTCGTCCCCTTCTCCATGGGTCCCATCGGATCACCGATCGCGCACATCGGCATCGAGCTTTCGGACAGCCCCTACGTCGTGGTCAACATGCGCATCATGACGCGCATGGGTCGCGCCGTGCTCGACCAGTTGGGCAGCGATGGCAGCTTCGTGCCCTGCGTACATAGTGTCGGCCATCCGCTGGAAGCCGGCCAGGCCGACGTCAAGTGGCCGTGCAACAAGACCAAGTACATCTGCCATTTCCCGGAACCCCGGGAGATCTGGTCCTTCGGTTCCGGCTACGGCGGCAATGCATTGCTGGGCAAAAAATGCTTCGCGCTGCGCATCGCGTCGACCATGGCCCGCGACGAGGGCTGGTTGGCCGAGCACATGCTGATCCTCGGCGTCGAGTCTCCTGACGGCGAGAAATCCTATGTCGCCGGGGCCTTTCCGTCGGCCTGCGGCAAGACCAACTTTGCCATGCTGATTCCTCCGCAGAGCCTTGGCGGCTGGAAGGTCACCACGGTCGGCGATGACATCGCCTGGATCAAGCCCGGCAAGGATGGCCGGCTGTATGCCATCAATCCGGAAGCAGGGTTTTTCGGCGTCGCCCCGGGGACCAGCGAGAAAACCAATTTCAACGCGATGGCGACCCTGAAGGAAAACATCATCTTCACCAACGTCGCGCTGACCGACGAAGGCGATGTCTGGTGGGAAGGCATGAGCAAGGAGCCGCCCGCGCACTGCATCGATTGGCAGGGCCAAGACTGGACGCCGCAGATCGCCAAGGAGACCGGACGCAAGGCAGCGCATCCGAATTCCCGTTTCACCGCACCGGCCAGCCAGTGTCCGTCGATCGACCCTGACTGGGAAAACCCGGCGGGCGTGCCGATCTCCGCTTTCATCTTCGGCGGCCGTCGCTCGACCACGGTGCCGCTGGTGTTCGAAGCCTTCAACTGGAACTACGGCGTTTACATGGCGGCCACACTGGGATCGGAAACCACGGCGGCGGCGGCCGGTGCGCAAGGCGTGGTGCGCCGCGACCCGTTCGCCATGCTGCCGTTCTGCGGCTATCACATGGGCGACTATTTCAACCACTGGCTGCGGGTCGGGCACCAGATTGAACATGCGCCGCGCATCTTCACGGTCAACTGGTTCCGCCAGGATGCCGAAGGCAATTTCATGTGGCCCGGCTTCGGCGAGAACATGCGCGTCCTGAAATGGGTGGTCGGGCGCTGCAGCGGCAAGGCGGCCGCGAAGCAGACCGCCCTCGGGTGGATGCCGCGTTTCGAAGATCTGGACTGGAGCGGCAGCGAGGAGGTCAGCAAGGCGCAGTTCGAGGATCTGACGGCGGTCGATACCGATGCCTGGCGCGAAGAGCTCAAGCTGCATGCGGAGTGGTTTGACAAGCTCAAGAGCCGCATGCCGCGCTCCCTGACCCTCAAACGCGAACTGTTCGAACTGGCTCTCGTGGACTGACAGTCGGCGCTGGCATCACGGCAAACTACGGAGCGGCCGCCCTGCACATTGCACGGCGGCCGTTTTCTGTTCTGGAGACTTGCATGAACATCGCCTCACGGATGGCACAGATCGCGCCTTTTCATGTCATGGAGTTGATGGCGCGCGCGCAGGCGCTGGAAGCCGAAGGCAGGTCGATCATTCACCTGGAGGTTGGCGAACCGGACTTCGCCACGGCCGAGCCTATCCTTGAGGCCGGCCAACGCTTTCTTTCCGGCGGACATGTCCATTACACGGCGGCGTTGGGCTTGCAGCAACTGCGCGAGGCGAGCAGCGGCCACTATTTCAGCCGCTACGGCCTTGAGATTTCCCCGGCACGTATCGTCGTCACGGCTGGTGCATCCGGCGCGCTGCTGCTGGCGCTGGGCGTGCTGGTCAATCCCGGCGACGAATGGCTGCTACCCGATCCGGGCTACCCCTGCAACCGGCATTTCATGCGCCTGCTTGAAGGCCGGCCGGTTTCGCTGGCAGTGAACGCGGCATCGAACTACCAGCCCACGGCGACACAGGTAGCAGCATCCTGGGGCAACAGAACCAAGGGGCTACTGGTAGCTTCGCCAGCAAATCCTACGGGCACCCTGCTCGATCCTGAGACCATGGCGGAACTCACTGATGTCGTTGCGAGGCGCGGCGGCACCCTGCTGGTAGATGAGATTTATCATGGACTGAGCTACGGCGTCGATGCCGTGTCGGCACTGGCAATCAGCGACGACACGTTTGTCATCAACAGCTTCTCCAAGTACTTCGGCATGACTGGCTGGCGCCTTGGCTGGCTGGTAGCGCCCGACTGTTACGTACGCGAGATCGAGAAGCTGGCGCAGAACCTGTACATCGCCCCTTCGACCGTAGCCCAGCATGCAGCGCTGGCCGCCTTTGAACCTGCAACCAAGGCCATTCTGGAAGCCCGTCGTCACGAGTTTTCGCTGCGGCGGGATATTCTCCTGCCCGGCCTGCGCGAACTCGGCTTCAAGATCGCAGCAGAACCGCGGGGGGCCTTTTATGTCTATGCCGACAGCAGCGCATTGGCAGCCGACAGCGACGAACTTGCGCGGCAATTGCTGACCGAAGCTGGCGTAGCGGCAACTCCGGGCCTGGACTTTGGCAGTAACGACCCGCAAGGCCACATGCGCTTTGCCTACACCATCGAGCGCAGTCGCATCGAGGAGGGGCTTGCCCGCATGGCGGCCTTGTTGGCCCCAAAATAAAAGAAAGCGCGTGCCGATTTAACGGCACGCGCTTGATATCCACTAAGCGCTGCGTCAGCCCCGCAGGACTGAACGCAGGCCGATGCTACCGTCAGGGACGGGAACCGGTGGGAAACGGCCAAGCTGCCGCTGGGTTCAGCGACGACTTGATGCCAGGAGCAGCAGCAGTCGAAGGTGCGGCTGCGGCGGGCTTCGCAGCAGCAGGCTTCTTGGCAGCCGGCTTCTTCGCAGCAGCAGGCTTCTTGGCAGCCGGCTTCTTCGCAGCAGCAGGCTTCTTGGC
>VEPA01000114.1 GCA_012026675.1 Betaproteobacteria bacterium
GCTCAGGACGTGGCTGGAGGAACACGTTCTGCCGGCCTTTGCCGGCCGCATCCTTGCCATCGATACCGCCGTGGCACGGCGCAGCGCGCATCTGAACATTCCCGACCCTCGCCCCGTGCGCGACGGCCTGATAGCAGCGACCGCCCTGGTCCATGGCATGACCGTCGTCACGCGCAACACAGCCGACTTCGCACCGACGGGTGTCGCAACGCTGAATCCCTGGACCTCGCGCTGAGGGAATCCGCCATCCGGCGAACGCGCCTTGAGCCTGTACTTCAAGGTTTGCGCGCCACCATGCCGATCAGCGCCGAGCGACCCTTGTGGCCGGGCCCTTCGGCGACCTCGTCCTCGTACTCGACCAGTTCCTCGATGCTCCAGTCGGCGAAGGCCGCGCGCAGGATCTCGGCGGTATAGAGGTTTTCCAGCACGCCGGGACCGCCGGTGCGGTATTCGAGCTGCTTCGGCGTATCGCCCTGCAGCAGGAGGCGCCCGCCGCGGCGAGTAAGCGTTTTCATCGCGGCGAACTGGCGCACGCGCTCCGTGGCCCCGGTGAACTGGATGAAGATGCCGATCACCCAGTCGAAGTCGGCGTGCATCGCGGCCGGCGGCCAGCCCGGCGCCAGCATGTCGGCCTGCAGGAAGCGGATCGCCACCTGGCGTCCCGCCGCGAGGCGGCGCGCCTTTTCCAGCGCGATCGCGGAAATCTCGACGGCCGTGACATCGAGGCCCTGCTCGGCCAGCCAGACCGAGTTGCGCCCCTCGCCGTCGGCGACGGCCAGTGCATTGCGCCCGTCGCGCAGCAAGTCGGCGCGATGGGCGAGAAAGCGGTTGGGTTCGGAGCCGAACAGCTAGTCGTCCCCGGCATCGCGGTAGCGGGTATTCCAGCGGGTTTCCTGGTCCATGGTGTTCCTGCGAATCGGCGAAAGCCCGATCTTACCGGCTGCCGCCGTGTCGCCGGCACTGACTTTCGCCATGGACGATGCGACGATCGAGGGTGCAGCCTGCACCGGGGAGGGGGTCGTAGGGTGGACTGTAGATACTGTTATGCGTGTCAAGCGCCGTGCAAAGCAGAATTGAACGGTTTGCCGGACTTGAGGACCCCAAAGGCGACATGAACGAGTTTGCGCATCATGGCGCCGATGATGAGCATGGGCGGCTTGCCGGCAGCGGCGAGGCGGCTACGGAATTGTTTGCCCCAGTCGGTTCGGTAAAGCGTGACCATGGCCGGCATGTAGAGCGCCTTGCGTAGAAAGGCGTGGCCGATCTTGGACATACGTGGCTTGCCCTTCACGCTGCTGCCCGACTCACATTGCCGTGGATCAAGGCCGGCAAAGGCCGCTGCTTGACGCGCATTGTCAAAGCGCTCCGGCGTGGCATAGAAGGCCAGCAGAGTGGCGATGGTGCGCTCGCCCAGGCCGGGAACGCTGTCGAGCAAACGCTGCTTGTCGCGCAGGGTTGGATCGTGGTCGATGTGATCCCGGATCGCCCGGATAATCCGGTCGATCTCCCCGTCGATCCACGCGATGTGCGTGGCGATACTGTCCTTGAGGGCAGAACGGGCCACCTCGAGCCGATTGCCCTCCTGGGTTCGCATCGCCTGCAACGCATCCAGCCGCAGCACCAAGGCACGCAGCGTCTGCTCGGCAGGGGTCGGCGCCTGCCAGGGCTCAGGCCGGCGCTCGAAACAGAATTGGGCGATCAGCCTGGCATCGACCTTGTCGGTCTTCGTGCGCACCATCTGCGACGCGCCGAACGCTTTGATCTGGGCCGGGTTGATCACGCTAACGGTGAAGCCCGGGAGGGCGGCGAAGTACTCCGCGACCGCTTCCCAGTAGATACCCGTCGCTTCCATGCACACATGGGTGGTGATTGCCCCTTGTTTGGCCAGCCAGACGTTCAGTGCCTGAAAACCGCTGGGGGAATTCTCCACCACCTTGTGGCGTAGTTTCCCTTCCGGCAAGCGCAATGCGCAATCGAGCTTGGCCTTGGCGACATCGATACCGAGTTGAAACAAACTGCTCATGGCTTGTCCTCTCATGATCTACCTTGTGAATGCGGGCTGCCGGCAAGCCGGGCCAAAGATACTGTCCGATCGTTGTGCGAGGGTGAGCGGTTGCTGCAAACATCTACGTTACGGGCTCTTGGCCCAAGGGCGGACACGGCATCCAACCGCTCGACTCGGGGTGCCCCCCGAGGGTGCTGCCACGACGGGTAGCGCCGCGCAGCAGCTTGCTTCAGTCGCGCTACGCGCTCCTTACGCAACCTGCTGCGCAACATCACGCCATCCGTCGAATTCTTCATGGAAAAATAATACAAGGGCGGACTTCAGTCCGCCATCGTAAGCCGGCCGACTGAAGTCGGCCCTACAAAACCAACCGCCCCTGGCCGACTGCTTCGGCCCCGCACCGGCCCGGCATCGGCCATACAATGGCGTGACACACCTGCCGAAAAACCAGACCCGGACATCCACCGATGTTTCCGCTGCTCCGCTACTTCTCCATTGCCAGCCTGGTCGCCGTGATCGCAACCACGGCCCTGCTGGGCCTGCTGCACCACCGCGTCGAGCGCATCCAGTTGCTGAGCATCGGCGAAAGCAACCACGTCGCGCTGACCCAGTCCTTTGCCAATTCCCTGCTGCCCTCGTTTCGGGCGCTCGCGGAAATCGCCAAAGGCCTTGATACGGAGTCCCTGAAGCGCCACCCCCTGATCAACGCCATCGACCTGCACGTGCGCGGCGCGATGCAGAACGCGCGGGTGGTCAAGGTCAAGTTCTACGCCACGCAGGGGCGCACCGTCTTTTCCCCCGACGCATCGCAGATCGGCCGCGACTACCGCGACAACCCGGGCTTCATCTCGGCCCTGCAGGGCCGTCCGCTCAGCGAACTGACCCACCGCGACCGCTTCAGCGCCTTCGACCGGGAAATCGTCGACCGCGACGTGCTGTCCAGCTATGTCGCACTGCGGGCATCGGCTGACGCGCCCACCGAAGGCGTACTGGAAGTCTATAGCGACGTCACCGACTGGATCGCGCACACCAAGCAGCAGGCCTTCATCGTCACCGGGGCCACGATCCTTTCCCTGTGCCTGCTGTATGCCGCGCTCTACATCATCGTGCGCCGCGCCGACGGCCTGTTGCGCACGCAATACCAGCAGCTGCAGCGTTCGGAATCCGAGCTCAGGGTGGCGGCGACCGCCTTCGATTCACAGGAGGCGATGATGGTGACCGATGCCGGCGGCGCCATCCTGCGCGTCAATCGCGCCTTCACCGAAATCACCGGCTATACGGCCGGGGAAGTCATCGGCAAGAACCCGCGGCTGCTCAAGTCGGGGCGCCACGACGCCGAGTTCTACCGGGCCATGTGGCAACGCATCGCGCAGACCGGCTCATGGCAGGGCGAACTGGTGGATCGCAGCTAGAACGGCGAGGAATATCCCGAATGGCTGACGATCTCGGCAGTCCTCGACAGCGACGGCGCCATCACCCATTACGTCGGCGCGCACCTGGACATCACGGAGCGCAAGAAGGCCGAGGAACAGATCAAGGCGATGGCCTTCCATGACCAGCTGACCGGCCTGCCCAACCGCAACCTGCTGCTCGACCGCATCGGCCATGCGATGACCCTCTGCGCGCGCAGCGACCGGCACGGCGCGCTGATGTTCATCGACCTCGACCACTTCATGGA
>VEPA01000026.1 GCA_012026675.1 Betaproteobacteria bacterium
CCGATCACCTGCATGATGTCGGCCTTGTACTTCCACAGCGCGACTACGGCGGCGATGGCGATCAGCACCGGCAGCCACTCAAAGGGACCTGCGAATGGAATGGCCTCGGTGGCTTGAGGCCAGAAGGTATGCCAGGCGAAGAAAGTGGCTAGATTAAGGATCACACCGACCACCGCCGCCGTGATGGCCGTGAGCGGCGCGGTAAATTTGAGTTCGCCGCGGGTGGCCTCGACCAGCGGTGCGCCGGCGAGGATGAAGAGGAAGCTCGGCAGGAATGTAAAGAAGGTTGCCACGGCGGCACCGGCGAGCCCGGCCGCCGCCGGGTCGGCGAACACCGCCTTGCTTACGCCGCCAAGGTAGCCAACCCAGGTAACGACCATGATCAGCGGCCCCGGCGTCGTCTCGCCCAGCGCCAGGCCATCCATCATCTGCGGCCCGGTAAGCCAGGCGAAATGCTCGACGCCGCCCTGGTACACATAGGGCAGCACGGCGTAGGCGCCGCCGATGGTGAGAAAGGCCGCCTTGGTGAAAAATTCGCCCATGAGCCAGAGATCCGGACTGCCGCGGACCGCCAGCATCGCCAGCAGCCAGATCGCAACAAAGGCGAGAGTGGTCCCCACCAGCTTGCCCCAGGTGAAGCGAGCATGCGCCGGTGGCGGCGTGTCGTCGTCGATCAGTGCCGGACCGTAGCTTTTGTGACTGCCACCATGTCCGCCGCCGCCGCGGAATCTGTCCGGTGCCAGCTTGCCGCCAATGGCACCCAGCACGCCGGCGGCCAGCACGATCCAGGGAAAGTCGATCTTGAAGAAAAAGATGCCGATGAAGGCCAATACGGCGATGCCTAACATCGGGCCGTTCCTGATCGCGCGCGAGCCAATGCGCCACGCGGCGAACAGCACCACGGCGACCACCGCCGGCTTGATGCCGTAGAAGATGCCCTGCACCGCCGGCACTTCGCCGAAGGCCAGATACATGGCAGCCAGCAATGAGAGCAGAACGAAGGCAGGCAGGAAGAATAGTACGCCGGCGATCACCCCACCGCGCACACCATGCAGCAGCCAGCTGACGTAGATCGCGATCTGGGTGGCCTCGGGCCCCGGCAGCAGCATGCAGTAATTCAGCGCATGGAGAAAGCGGTGCTCGGAGATCCAGCGCCGGCGCTCGACCAGTTCCTGGTGCATGATCGAAATCTGTCCGGCAGGCCCGCCGAAGCTGATGAAGCCCAGCTTCAGCCAATATCTGAACGCCTCGCCGAGAGTCGGAGTCGATGGGCGCAGCGAGGAACTCGCGGTACCCTCCTCCGCGCCCGCGCAGGCGGTTGGCTGTGCAACGCCAGCCGTGGAGGGTTGGGCGTTCGTTGTCTCCGTCATGCAAAGCTCCGGCTGCAGATTCCTGTAGTGACCATCGAAGCCGCGGCTCGCCGCCAAAGGCGAAAAGCCCATTTTGGCATTCTCACCAAAAGGGGCTTTTCGCTTACCGCTTTAGCTGAACTTGTAGTGCGCCCGCAATCTGAAACTCAAATCGGCGCTGCCCATCAGGGCTAGAGTCCGGAAGACTCCTGGTCAAAGGGTAAAACACTAGATCGCGGATTTTGGGTCAGCGCTAAGTTCCTCCCGAAGATGCCTTCAAGTCGAACGCAATTTCACTGTATGCCTCGGCGCGACCAATGTCAAATCGGCCGAGCCTGTTTGCCATTACGTCGACTTATATTGGGCGCGATTGGATGTACCATCTGTCGCAACCCAAACGCACTTACATCATCAGGAGATCCGAAATGGCCAAGGGACAAATGCGCAGCAATCGAGAGCAGAAAAAACCCAAAAAGGACAAGACCAAACCCGCCGCGCCGGCATTACCTTTCGGCGGCGCACAGGGGAAATCGTCGATTCCGACGCCGGTCAAGAAGTAGCTGATTTCCCGCTCGGATTTCGCTCCGACTGGTGGCGGTTGGCGGTCAGGGCATGCCAATCTGTAGTCTAATGGCTCGCAATTTTTCCCAAGTGCCATGGCTCTCAAATCCACCATCTTCAAGGCAGAACTTCAGATTGCCAATCTGGAACGGAATTACTATCAGAACCATGCACTGACGGTCGCCCGGCATCCGTCGGAAACCGATGAAAGAATGATGGTGCGGGTGCTGGCGTTCGCCATGTACGCCGATCCGGCACTGGTATTCGGCAAGGGTCTGTCGTCCGAAGACGAGCCCGACCTGTGGCGCAAGGATCTGACCGGCGCCATCGAACTCTGGATCGAGGTCGGCCTGCCCGACGAGAAACGCATCCGGCGCGCCTGCGGACGCGCCCGGCAGGTCGTCGCGGTGACTTACGGCGGGCGCGTCGCGGACATGTGGTGGCAGCAGAACAAGACCGCCCTGCAGCGACAGGAGAATCTCACGGTGATCAACCTTTCGGCGGAAGATTCCCGGGCACTGGCAGCCCTCGCCGCACGCGGCATGCAGTTGCAATGCACGCTGCAGGAAGGCGAATTGTGGCTGATCGTCGATGGCGAGAACACGCGCATCGTGCCGGAATTCAGGCTGGCGCCATCAGATAGCTGCTCGCCGCATCAGCGCACGCAAGGCGGCGTCTATCCCGCCTTGTTCCAACTGCACGGGTACCGCGAGCATGAGGTTCAGCGGCAGGCCGAAATCCTCGACGACATGCCCGGCGGCATCTCGATAGCAGCCATCAACTTCAGGCCCGCTGGCGCGCAGGCGTTCGCGCAAGGGTCGCAGATCGTCGGCGTAGCCGATCACGATCTTGCCCAGCGCCAGCGCGTAGCCGATTTCAACGCAGGTTCCTGAATCCGGCTCATGGCCGCGAAACGGATTGAGGTTGGCCAGCACGGCGTCGGCTCCGGCGATGCGCTGCAGATTGCTGCGGTAGATGGCGACGGCGGTTGCCGGAACCTCGTCATCGAGGGGAATCAGGGCTTCATGCCCGGCCGCGCGACACAGTTCGCGCACCCGATTGGCCCAGCTCACCGCATCGGGCCGGAACACGTCCGGCCCGGCAAGGTAGAGCCTCATCTGCCAAACATCGCGCCGGCCTTCATGCCAATCGCAGGCGTCCGGACAGGCTGCCGGCCCGCGGTCTCACGCTTCAGAGTTCCTCCTGGCCGAGCATGATCAATTCGTAGATGGCCTTGGGCGTACCCGGCAGTTGCGCGATGTGAATCGCGGTGAGGCCGTCGAGGCGGGCAATCCCGATATCGGCACCAACCGCCAGCAGGAGTTCTATGGGGCCTGCATGGCCATGAAGTATCGCCGTGATCAGCGGCGTATTGCCATCCTGGTCCTGGGCATCGACATCGCAGCCCGCGCTGACCAGCGTCGCCGCGATGCTTTCATGGCCGCCGGCAGCGGCCGCATGCAGCGGGCGCTCCCTGTTCGGACCGAGCACCTCGACATTGGTCCCGGCCTCGCACATCACCTTCACCGCGGCAAGGCAGCCCAGCTTGGCAGCGACATAAAGCGGCGGTCCGTCGCGCGCCAGCAGCGCTTCGGTGAGGCTGATGTTCACCCAGTCGGCGGGTGTCAATTCGGGTGAGGGCATGGATCAGGACAGGTGTTTATTGAGGAAGGCAGTCATGCGCTCCCCGGCCAGGCTGGCCGCATTGGCGTCGTAAACGTCGGCGCGCCGCTCGTTGAAGAAGGCGTGGTCGCCTTCGTAGCGATACAGTTCCGGCGCGTTGCCGGCGGCGCGCATCGCGGCTTCAAGCGCGTCGACGGCGGCCGGCGTGCACCAGTCGTCCCTGTTGGCGAAATGGCCCTGGAAGGGAATCCGGATGTTCGCCGGGTCGGCGAATTCATTTGGCGGAATGCCGTAGAAGCACACGCCGGCGGACAGATTCGGCACATGCACGGCGGCGGCGATGGTCAGCGCGCCGCCCATGCAGAAGCCCATCGCAGCGACCTTGCCGCCACCCATGCCGCGCAGATAATCGACCGCGCCGCGAATGTCCTGATGCGTCGCGCCTGGAAAATCGAGGCCGTTCATCAGATGGCTGGCCTCGTCCGGCTCTTGCGTTACGCGGCCCTTGAACAGGTCGGGGGCCAGCGCATTGAACCCGGCGCGGGCAAAGCGGTCGGCCACGCCACAGATCTGGTCGTTGAGGCCCCACCATTCCTGGATCACCACCACACCCGGACGGCCCTGACCCGCGGTTGCCAGATAGCCACGGCAGCTGCTGCCGTCGGGCCGTTTGAAATCGATCATCTGTCCCATGCCCGTCTCCTCACCTGTTGCAAAAAACGGAATTTACCGGAAATCGGCTGGCATCGACGCTCAGCTTCATCCTCGAGTCCCTCTCGTATAATGCGCCACTTCCCCTCGCCGACTTGCCAGCCGTGAATCCCGACCTCGCCCGCCTGCAACCCTATCCCTTCGAAAAGCTGCGCCACCTGTTCGCCGGCGTATCGCCAGCGCCGACTTTTCGCGAGATCAAGTTGTCGATCGGCGAGCCGCAGCATCAAACACCGCCGTTCATCCAGCGCGCGTTGGCTGACAACCTGGCCGGTCTCGCCAATTATCCGACCACGCAGGGTACCGATGCCTTGCGCCAGGCGATTGCTGCCTGGATTGGCCGCCGTTATGGGGTGCCGACGCCGGATTTCGCAACTCAGGTGGTGCCGGTCAATGGCTCGCGCGAAGCGCTGTTTGCCTTTGCCCAGACCGTCATCGACCGCAGTCGTGGCCACGCCAAAGTGGTCTGCCCCAACCCCTTCTACCAGATCTATGAAGGCGCCGCACTGCTCGCCGGCGCGGAGCCGGTCTTCCTCTATACCCTGCCGCACAACGACTTCGAGATGGACTGGGGCGCGCTGCCGGAAAACACCTGGCGCGACGTGCAACTGGTGTATGTCTGTTCGCCGGCCAACCCGACCGGCAAGGTCATGGACCTCTCGGCGTGGAAAACCCTCTTCGAGCTTTCCGACCGCTACGGTTTTGTCATTGCCTCGGACGAGTGCTATTCGGAGATCTATTTCGACGAGGCTTCAGCGCCGCTGGGCGGGCTCACCGCTGCCGCGCAGCTGGGACGCCACGACTATACGGGGCTGATCACTTTCTCCAGCCTCTCCAAACGCTCCAACGTGCCGGGTTTGCGCTCCGGTTTCGTCGCCGGCGATGCCGCGATCCTGAAAAAGTTCCTGCTCTATCGCACCTACCACGGCAGTGCCATGAATCCGGCGGTGCAGGCGGCCAGCATCGCGGCCTGGCACGACGAGGCCCACGTGCGCGACAACCGCCGCATGTATGCCGAAAAATTCCACGAGGTGACGCCGCTGATCGCCCATCACCTCGATTGCCGGATTCCCGATGCGGGCTTTTACCTCTGGGCGAAAACGCCGATCGCCGATACCGACTTTGCCCGCGAACTCCTGCGCCAGAAGAATGTCGTGGTGCTGCCGGGCAGCTATCTGGCACGCGAATCCGGCGGCGTCAATCCCGGCGCCAACTTCGTCCGCATTGCCCTCGTCGCGGCGCACGAGGAATGCCTTGAAGCCGCACGCCGGATCAACGATTTTTGTCTGTCCCTGTGAAAGAAAACACCATGAACGAACTCCAGCAGATCATCGAAGAAGCCTGGGAAGACCGCGTCAATCTCAGCCCCGGCACCGCACCGGCGCGCTTCGGCGATGCCGTCGCACATGTGCTGGGGGAACTCGACTCGGGCGCGCTGCGCGTCGCCGAGAAAATCGACGGCCAGTGGACCACGCACCAGTGGATCAAGAAGGCCGTGCTGCTGTCCTTCCGCCTCGAAGACAACATGCTGATGGACGGCGGTCCGATGCGCTACTTCGACAAGGTGCCCAACAAATTTGCCCATTACGACACCTACAGTTTCGAAAAGGGCGGTTTCCGCGTGGTGCCGCCGGCCGTGGCGCGGCGCGGCAGCTTCATCGGCAAGAACGTGGTGCTGATGCCAAGCTTCGTGAATATCGGCGCCTATGTCGATGAAGGCACCATGGTCGACGCCTGGGCCACGGTCGGCTCCTGCGCGCAGATCGGCAAGGACGTGCACTTGTCCGGCGGCGTCGGCATCGGCGGCGTGCTGGCACCGCTGCAGGCCCACCCGACCGTCATCGGCGACAACTGTTTCGTCGGCGCCCGCTCGGAAGTCGTCGAAGGCGTCATCGTCGAAGACAACTGCGTGATATCGATGGGCGTGTATATCGGCCAGAGCACCAAGATTTATGATCGCGCGACCGGTGAAGTCATGTATGGTCGGATTCCGGAAGGCTCGGTGGTGGTCAGCGGCAACCTGCCGTCAGCCGATGGCAAATACAGCCTGTATTGCGCCGTCATCGTCAAGCGCGTCGATGCCCAGACCCGGGCAAAGACCGGCATCAACGAGTTGCTGCGCGACTGACCACACAGAACGACACTGGGGAGAAAAAATCATGGGCACGATGCAACGACTGTTCCAGCTGATGGCGGAGAAGAAAGCCTCGGACATTTTTGTGTCCGTCGGTTCGCCGATCCACATCAAGATCAACGGAAACTCGGTTCCGGTGAATCAGACGATCATGGATGCGGCGACCATCACGAACCTGTTCGGCGAGATCCTCACCGAAAAGCAGATGAACGAGTTTCACGAAACCCTGGAATTCAACGGCGCCTACAGCATGCCCGGCACCGGCAACTTCCGCCTCTCCTGCTTCCGCCAGAAAGGCTCGCCGGCCCTGGTCGTGCGCTACATTCCCAGTGAAATCCCGGATTTCGATACGCTCAGCCTGCCCGAGGTGCTGAAGGAAGTCATCATGGAAAAGCGCGGCCTGATCCTCATGGTCGGCGCTACCGGTTCGGGCAAATCGACCACGCTGACCTCGATGATCGACTACCGAAACGCGCGCAAGGCAGGGCATATCCTGACCCTCGAAGATCCGATCGAGTTCATCTTCCAGAACAAGAAGTCCATCGTCAATCAGCGCGAGGTCGGCTCCGACACCAAGGCCTTCCAGATCGCGCTGAAGAACGCCCTGCGCCAGGCTCCCGATGTGATCTTCATCGGCGAGGTGCGCGACAAGGAAACCATGGGGCATGCAATTGCCTACGCCCAGTCCGGGCACTTGTGCATGGCAACGCTGCATGCCAACAACAGCTACCACGCGATGAGCCGCATCATCAGCTTCTATCCGCTGGAAAATCGACCGGCCCTGCTCGCCGACCTCGGCGTCACGCTCAAGTGCGTGATCTCGCAGCGTCTGGTGAAGAAGCCCGATGGCGGACGCGCACCGGCCGTGGAAGTCCTGCTCAACTCGCGCTACATCGCCGAGCTGATCGAAAAGGGCGACCTCGGCGAAATCAAGGACGCCATGGAGAAAAGCATGGTGCCCGGCAGCCAGACCTTCGAGCAATGCCTGTTCACGCTTTACAACACCGGCGTCATCACGCTGGAAGAAGCGCTGGCCAATGCCGACTCGGCCAACAACCTGCAGCAGGTGATCAACAATGCCGCCGGGCCCGCGGGCGCGGGCGCCCCGGCAAGCAAAGCCGCCGATCCGGACAGCGCGCCCGACTACACCAAGTCGATCGCCCCGGGTTCCTTCAGCGACTTCAAGCTGAACATGGACACCTGATGCCGGTACTGGAAAAAGCCAGGTCGCTGATCGCGCGCCCCTCGGTCACACCGGACGACGCCGGCTGTCTCGACCTGATTGCCTCCTGGCTGATTCCGCTGGGTTTCCATATCGAGCGCGTCGATGCCGGCGGGGTGTCGAATCTTTGGGCGCGACGCGGCACCGGAGGGCGCCTGATCTGCTTTGCCGGCCATACCGACGTGGTGCCCACCGGTCCGCTGCAGCAATGGACTTCGCCGCCCTTCGACCCAGTCGTGCGTGACGGGCATTTGTACGGCCGCGGTGCCGCCGACATGAAGAGTTCGATTGCCGCCTGCGTCGTCGCCATGGAACGCTTGATACAACGCCGTGGCGCCAGCGCCGACTCTCTGGCCCTGCTCCTGACTTCGGACGAAGAAGGCGATGCCATCGACGGCACGGTGCGCGTGGTCGAAGCGCTCAAGGCGCGCAATGAAACCATCGACTTCTGCATCGTCGGCGAACCAACCTGCGTCGACCGCCTCGGCGATACCATGAAGAACGGCCGCCGCGGTTCGCTCTCGGCGAAGCTCACGGTGCGCGGCGTGCAGGGCCATGTCGCCTACCCGCACCTGGTGAAGACTCCGGTGCATCTGGCGGCCCCGGCGCTGGCCGAACTCGCCGCGACTTCCTGGGACAGCGGCAACGAATACTTCCCGCCGACCAGCTTCCAGATCTCCAACGCCCACGCTGGCACCGGCGCCGGCAACGTCGTGCCGGGAAGTTTCGTCATCGACTTCAACTTCCGCTTCTCGACCGCCAGCACCG
>VEPA01000075.1 GCA_012026675.1 Betaproteobacteria bacterium
CCCGGGAAATGCTTTTCGCCCGATCAAAGAAAAAAAGCGCAACCCCGAAGGGTAGCGCTGAATCCACACCAAAGGAGGAGGGTGGAGGAGACAACGGTGGAAACGCACTTGACGCCACACTCGCCCCAAGTTCGTCTCGTTGGCTGCAGTATCTCAAATTCATTGGTGCAACGCAATAGCCTGCTGCGCGGCACAAGTGGCTGCCAGAATCCCAAGGCCGCCGCAGAACACTGAAACATATACGCTTTTCCACTGCCGCCCAGACCCTCGGCGTCCGCCATGCTGCTTCGCAATACGCCACAAGCCCCCTCCCGGCAGCAGCCTGCATACAATTGCGACCCAATCACCAGAAGGACTACCAACGATGGAATGCACTGTACGCTGGCATGATGGAATGAGCTTCGTCGCTGAAACGGGCAGCGGTCACCTGGTGCCCATGGACGGGGCCCCGGAGGCAGGAGGCAGAAATCTGGCGCCACGGCCAATGGAACTGCTGTTGGCCGGCGCAGGCGGCTGCACGGCCTTCGACGTTGTGCTGATACTCCAGCGGGGGCGACAAGCCGTCAGCGGCTGTACGGTGGCACTGAAGGCTGAACGCGCCGAAACCGACCCGAAGGTCTTCACCAAGGTCAATTTCCACTTCACGGTAGCTGGCCGGAACCTGAAGTCCGAAACCGTGGAAAGAGCCATCAAGCTGTCGGCTGAGAAATACTGCTCGGCGTCCATCATGCTCGGCAAGACCGCCGAGATCACGCACAGCTGGGAAATCGTCGAAACCTAGCCTTTAGATGCGATACGCGGCGGTGGTCATGACCTTGGACATCAAGGTCATGGCCAAACGCAAGGGTGCCGGCAGTTCCCTGGCCCCGAGGACACGCGCCGTCTCCGCATGGCGAATCTCATCGACTTTCATCTGCTCCAGAATCGCCCACGAGCGCTCATCCTGGGCCGGAAGGCTGTCCAGATGCGCGAGCAAGTGCGCCTCGACCTGCCGTTCCGTCTCCGCCAGGAAGCCCAGATTCCAGTCGTCGCCCAACTTGCCTGCCGCAACGCCGATCGCCAGGGATCCCGCATACCAGAGGGGATTCAGGTAGCTCTTGTGCCCACCCAACTCGGCAATTCGCTGCTCAGTCCAGTTGAGGTGCTCGGTCTCCTCCCAGGCCGCCTGCCGCAGGGCCTGGCGCTTCGCCGGGTCTCTGCAGGTCAGGGACTGACCTTGATAGAGCGCTTGGGCACACACCTCGCCGGCATGATCGATTCGCATCAGCGCCGCCACATGCCGACGCTGGTCCGGGTCCTCCACACGCTCCGGCAGGTCACTGCCTGGCACCGGCCGGCGAGTCGGCGCAGAGGCAAACACCGTGCGCAAACCCCGGTCGAATTCAAGGATCAAACGATCAATCATGGGCTCAAGGCGCCAAAGGATGTTTACCGCGGCGCAGGGCATCCCGGCCCTCGTCGGCGGTCGCGATGGGCGACCCCACAGGGCAGAAGAACTCCCGATTCAACGCTGCATGCTGCCGGTTGGCCGCCTTGTTCTCGATCCGCCGCCAATCGGTGAGTCGCGCCGGCGCCCAACTGCCGTCGGCCCGTCCGCTGGCGTACAGACGATACTCTCCAGTCTTGCAGCGTATGCCCTCGAAGCTAACGTTGGTGGCACCACCGGCCGTTCGCACTACCAGGGTATAACGAACCACACCGTCCTGGCCTGGCCTGATGGAGGCGCCATCGACAAAGAACCGGTTAGCCGTCACGGCACTGACGGCAATCTCGATCAGATTGGCATCCACGGGAAAGGCTGGCAACTCGATCACTTCCTCGGCCCAGGGCCCGGGATCTTCGTCACGGAGGGAGGGCCTGGGTTCGGTCATGCTCCTGATGCTCAATTGAGCTGATGCGGTCATTGACAAGAACCAGACGAGCAACGCTAGGTATCGCATGTGGACCCTTCACCGGGCTGCGCAGCCTGGGACCGCCGCCGCTCTTCGCCACCACGAAACAGGACGCGCGCCAGTTCCGTCAAGGCCTGCTGGTATACGCCGCGCTTAAACTCGATGACCGTCTCCAATGGAATCCAGTAGTCGTGCCAGCGCCAGGCATCGAATTCGGGGTGGGTGGAAGCACGCAGGGACACATCGGAGTCACGGCCAACCAGCCGCAACAGGAACCAGATCTGCTTCTGACCCTTGTAGGTACCGCGCCACTCCCGGCGCACCCAATGCTTGGGCACCTCGTAGCGCAACCAGTCCCGTGTGCGCCCCAGAATGCGGACATGCTCCGGCAACAGCCCGACTTCCTCGTGCAATTCGCTGTACATCGCCTGCTCAGGGGTTTCCCCCTTCTTGATACCCCCTAGGGGAAACTGCCAGGAATGTTCGCGGATGCGCTTGCCCCAGAAGACCTCGTTGTGCTGATAGACCAGAATGACGCCCACGTTCGGGCGAAAACCTACCCGATCGAGCATGTTGCAACCTTCGAATGTTTGACTGCGGACAATTCTTCCATACTTGCCCCCCCATGCAACGGCTGCCGGCACGGGTAAAATGGTCGATTTTCCTGCAGGACCGACCACCATGCTCGCCAGTCAGTTTTTCATCTCGACCCTCAAGGAAGCGCCCGCCGATGCAGAAGTAATCAGCCAGAAGCTGATGC